>JBLHKZ010000246.1:0-8654 GCA_047618185.1 Limisphaerales bacterium | reverse complement strand
CCTTCGGGACTCACGATCAATGGCCCGGCTTTCCCGGCGATAAATCGCCGGGCTATTCTCAGTCGTCCCGCTGGGACTGGAAAAGGTTTGGTCCGATAAATCACGAACCCAAACCATTCGATCACCCCAGAGTGGCGATAGTGAAAACCTGCCAGCTTCCATTTCTGAAATGGAGGGAGGCGATCATTTCCCGGCCGGGATGAATTTGTGGATTTGATCGATGATGCGTTTGTGATGTTTGCTGCGGCCGACAGTGTTGCTTTGCATCAGCAGGACTCCGGCAAGCTTGCGTTCGAAGTCAAACCACGCCACCGGCCCCGAGTAACCGGGATGGGTGTAGAGAGTTGATTCGCCATTCACCGTGCTTCGCTGTATTTGCATCGCGAGGCCGTAGCGGCCGCCCGTGCCGGGCTGAGGTTCGTAGAGCGCCCGAAGCGTTTCCGGTTTGATCAGTTGGCGGCCATTGTGCCTGCCGTGGTGGAGATGCAGTTCCATCAGCGTTCCAATGTCGTCGAGCGTGGAATAGACGCCGCCGCCCGCGGTGGAAAGCCGATGATTCTGGCGCTCCGCCACTTCGAGCCCGAAGGTGTCCGCTTCGTAGACGCCTGGCTCCTTCGATTGATAGAGAGGCGCAAGGCGTTTCAGATCCGATTTCGTGGGCCGGATGGTGGTGTTGGCGAGGCCAAGCGGACGGAACACTCGCGCCTCCATGAGTTCGATAAAGCTCTTTCCTGTTCGCGCTTCAACCACGCTGGCACAAAGATCGATGGGGCGGCCGTAGATCATTTTTGCGCCGGGCTCGGCGACCAGGCCGACTTTGAGACAACCGTTGATGAAATCCTGCGGCGCTTTTGGGCGAAAGTAGTCGGCGTGACCGGGGTTGTCCTTTTTGATTTTGAATTCTGATTCCAGCCAGCGGTCGCTGGGGATGCCTGAGGTATGGCTCAGCGCGTGCCGCAAGAGGACGGGGCGCCGGGGCGTTGATCCGTCACGAAGTCGAATGCCGCTGAACTCGGGAAAGGTCTTTGCGATGGGATCGTCGAATGAGATCGCGCCCTCGTCCACCAGTCGGGCCATGAGCGCTCCGGTAAACAGCTTGCCGGTCGAGGCGAGCCAGCAGAGTTCATCGACGGTGAACGGTCTTTTCGTCTCAAAGTTGGCGACGCCCTGCGCTTCACGCATCACGACTGTGTCATTGTGGATGAGTAAAATGGAAATGCCGGGGTAGTGGCCCTCATCGATGACGGCCTTTATCTCGCCGCGGATGGCGGCTTTGGCTTCGGTGGAAAGCTCGGCGACGGACGAGGTCACCGCGACAAGCAGCGCGACTGCTGAGAGGAGCCGGACAGGGGCGTGTTTCATATAGTTTGATTGGATCAGAATTCCCGAAACTGAACAGTAGATAACGGAGGAAACAGAGGAGACGGACCTCTGTTCTCTCTGTTTGCTCCTGTTCAAATGCATTGTGGAAACGCGAAGCGTTAACCATCGACGCGTTTTTCGCTCATACGTAAGCCCTGGCATAGCCGCCGACTTCGTCCCTACCGTTTTTCCACCAAATTGCGAAACCATGGTCGGAGTTGTTTCATGGCGGGGCGGTCGTCCAGGAACATGGCGGTGGCGTGGTAGCCGAGGGCGGAACGGGTCCAGGTCCACTTCACTGATGGATCGGTTGCATCGACTACCGGTTGATATTTTTCCTGGCTGTTGTCGACCTGGAAGATCGCTTTGCCGGAGAACCGTGGCGCGCGTTGCACGGCGTCCTCCATGTTTGACTCACGCCAGTTCGATCCGTCGTAATGCTGGCAGCCAACAATCCCTTTCCAGAGCTTGGAGATCTTGTCGTTCCTCAGCCCGATATAGCCGCAGGCGATCGACCCGCGTGAAAAGCCACACAGGAACAGATTCTCCCGGTCGCCGCCCCAGTTGCGACAGATGTCTTTTATGACCGCGAGGGTGTGGGCGGTGGTGTCCTCGCCCTTGTTCGAACCAAAACCGGATTCGGCAATTTCTTCATTTTTACGATCGACGAACGGAAGGCTGACCCAGATGGCTCCGGTTCCCGAACTCATCCCGTAGCCCATCTGGCATTGTTCGGGGCGGCCGGTCGACCAACATGCTTTGGCGCTGTAGAAAATGTTTCCAGGAAACTCCGCGATCACCGGATAGCGTTTGCCGGGCTTCCAATCTGGAGGGAGATAGAGGGCGCAGTAGATCTCGTTCTTCGCATCGGCGGCGAGACGATATCGAACCCGTCGGCCCGGCGCCGGTGAGCCGTCCGTCATGTCCGGAACTTCAAGGCGTCCGTCCGGGCGAACCCATTTGGTGGCCATTCCGCTGGCGACCAGACCGGTGACGGTCAGGGATGCCGACTTGGCTCTTTGGACCATGATGCGGATCTGTTGGATCCGACCGGGATCAATCTTCGGCGTTCCATCGGGATAGGATTCGCGGAGGCGGCAACTTAGCGTTCTCGTTTCATTCGGCTGCAAGGTGGCGGCTCCGCCGACAGCGGCCCAGCCGTTGGCTGAAACAACCCAGAGTGTTGTTTCGACGGGTTTGGATCCGGTGTTGGTGACGCGCGCCCTGACGTTCTTGACGCGTTCTAGAATCCAGCCGCCGACGGGCGGCGGGATGGCGATCCATGCGTGTGCGCCTTTGGCATTCAAGTCGGATGCTTCCAGCTTCAGCGCTCGGCCATCACGCGTCATGTCGAGCCGCGCTGTCATATGGCGGACATCCACCAATTGCTCGACCGATGACAAGTGATCCCAGATCGACCTTTCCGGGACCGGCGGGACATCGACGCGCACATTGTCGATCTCGTAACCGGTGTTGCTGTACTCGTTCACGAAACTCAGCTGCCCCAGGTTGTTTGGCGCCTGGTTCTGATAGAAGGAAAGGTCGGCGGCGGACTTGTCGCCAACGGTGAGGTTGTAATTCAATCCGGCGCCAAAGCCGTTGAAGGTCAGCGAGCAGGTTTGAGCGCTTCCAAAAGCGACCGCATCCTTGAGGACGGTCTCGAAGCGACGGCTCGGTGAGTGATAAATCTGCACATCCCCGTCGCCGTCGTTGTCGAGATCAGTCACCTGTAGATTGATGAATCCAATGCCCCCCTGTTCCGACAGCATGACCTGCAGACCGCGGACGTTGGGATCCGTCATGGCAAAGGTGAACTCCACCGTGACGGGCTCCGTCTGCGCCGTAAACGATTGGTAAAGTTTCAGTGGCTGAGCCGGCGGGTTCGGATCATTGGGCAGCAACGCCGAATGCGAACCCGCCAGTGGAGTCTGGCTGTCGATCGTGGCGGCCGCCCCAAGCTTCCAGCCGGTAAAATCACCCGTCTCGAAGTCACCGTTCACCAGCACGTTTGCCGCCTGGACGGGCGGCGCCAAACAGAGCCCCGCCAGACTGAGGATCTTAAAAAGTGTGAGCGCCTTCATGGTTCTTTCCAAGTTCCAAACCTTCAGCCCGGACAAGGGTGTGGTCTCCAGTATTGGTGAAAAGCCATCCGTGCCATCCGTGAATTCCGCGGTTGGTTTGCCTTCAATCAGAACGCCCGATATTTCCCTTCGAGCAGCGGATTGGCTGCGGCGTGATTGGTGACGCGCATCTTCCTCGAATTCCACTTGAGGCGTTTGCCGGGGAATTGGCAGGCGACGACTCCGAGGCACAGGGCTTCGGCCAGCGGCCCGGCATAATCAAAGCCGGCGGCGGTTTTGCCTTTGCCTTCGATGGCGTCGAGGAACTGCGTGTAGTGATCGACCGAGCCGAGGTCGGGTTTGGCAACGTCTTTGAGGACGGAATCCGGATAGAAGGTGGGCATCGAGCAATGCGGCAAAACCATGCGTCCCGCTTCGCCAACAAAAAGGGCCCCCTGTTTCGGCAGCTTGTCGCCATTGGGCATTTGCAGATCCGGGTTGTCCTCGTGACGCGGCGCCCCGGTTCCGTCCCACCAGGTGAAGGTGAAATTGTCGGTCGTATATTTCGTGGGCGCGAAGCCGTAATGCACCTTGTTCTGCTCAGCGTGGCCAAAACCATTTGGCGCGCGGCAATCGGCCTCCACCCATTTCGGATCGGTCAGGTCCAGTGACTTGAAGGGCGTGTCGAAGATGTGAATCCCCATGTCGCCCAGCGTGCCGCAACCGTAGTCGAGAATCTTCCGCCAATTGCCCGGATGATAAACCTTCTTCACGTACTGCCGCACAGGCGCGGTCCCCAGCCAGAGATTCCAGTCGAGCGAAGCGGGCAGGGGAGTTTTCTCTGCGTACGGTTGCCCGTCGTAGCCCCAGTTTTTGAAGGACCAGACGTAGACCTTGCTGACTTTGCCGAGAATGCCTTTGCGCACGTAATGCCGCGTCATTCGATACGCCTCCCGCGACTGATTCTGGATGCCCATCTGCGTCGTCAATTTCTTCTCGGCCGCAAACTTTCGCAGATGACGCGCCTCGGCCAGCTTGTGGGTCAGCGGCTTCTGCGTGTAGACGTGCTTGCCGAGTTCCATCGCTGCCATGGTGGCCGGGTAATGCGTGTGATCCGGCGTCGAGATGGACACCACATCCACCTTGTCGCCCAACTGCGCGAGCATCTCCCGGTAATCCTGGAAGAACTTTGCGCTCTTAAACTTCTTCAAGTTTGCGTCCGCTTGACCGCGCTTCCGATCCACATCGCAAAGGCCGAGCACCTGCACGCGTTCGTGTTTGGCGATCCCATTCAGATCCACGCGCCCCTTGCCGCCCGTCCCGATGTGCGCCGAGCAAAGCCGGCTGTTGGGCGGATTCGAAAGCAAGCCCGAAGGCAGCACAAAAAAGCCGCCCACTGTTGCGGAGGTTTTGAGGAAATCTCTACGTGTGGTGTTTTTCATGGATGGAAGAATGCAAACAGATGAATCGACCGCGCGCCAGTCTGAAGCCGAGGCGGATTCAGGCACAATCCGATCCCTTCATGTCCGTGAAGACGATCTCAAATCGAGGGGCGATGGGATGACTGCCAGAGAAGATTCAAAGCAAAGACGAGGTTATCTATTCATTGAGCTTCAAAGTGCAATTCAAAAGAGCATGGTCGGAATAGTCGTTCTCTTCTACTGCGAGCTTTTTTGTTTCGAAGGATTTACTGTGAAAAACGTAGTCGAACCTTCCCTGTAAAGGGGCTCCGTCCACAATCATCTTCCAGGTTGAAACGGACGTGGCATTGGCATCGTATGACAAATGGGCGTCTGTGAAGCCTCTCGAGGTAAGCTGTCTGTACGCGGGGCGTCCCGGAAAACTGTTCAGGTCTCCAGCAATGACCGTGGGATGACTCTCCTTGCATTGCTTGAGTATATTTCGGATTTCCAACACTTGAGTCCTATTGTTCATCATCATCGCATGCAAGGCGCCCGCTCGGTTGAACGGTCGAGGAAGAGGAGCCGGGTTGAGGTGGATATTCACAAAATGGATTCTGGCCTGTCCCAGCTTGACGCGAAATTTTTGAGCGCCAAATGCTCCGGTTGATTTTTCAATGTATTTCTTCTCAGCCAACGGAAGCTTTGAAATGACTGCAAACCCTCCGCCTGATTCATGTTCGTCTTCAACGAACCACGAGAATTTGTAGCTGTCGGGCAAGTGATCTTTGGCGCCCTTTTCGAACCTTACCGTCGATTCTTGAAGCAATATGATGTCGGGATCAAATTTTTTGATCAACGCAAAGGTCTCTTTGAGTTTGTCGTTGTTGAAATTCACATTGAACGACGAGATTTTTATTTCAGAAGCAAAAGCCGCGATTGGTATCAGCAGCAGGATGATGAATTGGATCACGATCGCATTGCGCCGATACGATTTACCGAGAGGAACTTTCATTTTATCGACTTGTCGACGGCTTCGGGCGGCGCGGGCGGGTAGACTTCCCCGGGATCGGGCAGTTCAAATTTGTCCGTCAGCCAGGGAATCGCGAGGTAGCCTTTGAAGTAATGGCGGGGCGCGTTCACGTTGGCATGTTCCAACCATTGCGTCCCGTCGAGGCCCTCGGGGATGGGCTTGCCATCGCGGCGATCGGCAGGATCGCTGAACTTGGGGTAGTAGTGAATCGAAACGTTCTCCGGAGCCCCGGCGAGCTCATAGGCTTTCCGCACCAGGTTCAATGAATGGGTCGGCCCGCCCTCCGTCAGGATCAGCGGACGCGGGGCAATGGCGGCGACCAGATCCGGGTAGTCAAACCATTCCCAGAGGCCCGGCACGCAGTGGCCGAGCCAGTTCGCAGTCGGGCGAATGCCGCGCGAGTTCGGTTTGGTGGCCACTTTCGCCCGTTCGATGTTGGGACAGAGAAAATCGTTCCACACGACGGCATGGATTTTTGGGTCGAGGACGGCCATCGCCAACAGTGCCTCGGTTCCCAGCGAATGGCCGCTCAAGGCAATCCGATCGGCGTCCACGGAGGGTTGCGCGCGCAGCCACTGGAGGATTTGCTGCTTTTGAAAAACCGACAAGGAGATGTAGTCGCGGCCGAAATCGATGAGATAGCGGGCGAGCGTGTTGCGGTCGTCCATGGTCGTTCCGCGATGCTTCGCCAGGTCAGAGAGTTCGCCGTTTCCCGGATGGTCGACCGCCACCGCGATGAACCCCGCTTTGACGAACTGAAGGGCCTGCTGGTTGCGCTCGGTGTGCCGCCATCCATCATGGCTGCGGCCGTCCGGCTTGACGCCCGAATGCAGCGGCGGTTCGCCGGCCAGATTCTCTTTCGTGCCCGATGAGCCGGGGAGGCACATGATCACGGGAGCGGGATTCCCGGCCGTGGCGCCGCGCGGAATCAGAACCAGGTAGGGAACCACGCTGCCCGGCTCGGGATAGATCTCCCATTTCTCCAGCACATAGCCGTCGCGGTCCTTGGCCCAGAGTTTTCGCGGCGCGGGCTGAGTCGTCGGCTCAGGGAATTTCATCAATTCACGCAGCTTGGCCCGAACTTGCAGACGCCACTTTTCAAGCTCCGCGGGCGTGAACTCCGGATTGAATGCCAGCTTGGGGTCGGCGTTCCGCAGGAGATGCTGCAGGAATCCGCGTGTGCTCACGTGCCGCCCGTCAGGCCGCCCGCTCTGTATGACCTTCTCTCCTTCGATGTCCAGCTTCTGCCCGTAGGCGGGAGCAGCCAGAGAAATTATCCACCCGGCGATCACGCACAAGAATGCAGCGCGCCGACATTTAACTGGAATCGCTTTCATATCATTTGATCCGTTTCAATTCTGACTATGTGTGAACTGCCGAAAATTCCCAGCAACTCCGCTCCAACGGTAAGGCAAACCAGTCTGAACAGGAGGGCCTGGAACAGCGAGTTCAATTCGGATCGGGTCGCGAATGCAGCCGTTGTGGGAATAGGAGTTGGGGGAGCGAAATCCGGCTTCATGCTTCGGCAGGGTGGCCAACAGATCCTCCGTTAAAAATATTTTGTCGCCGGGAGATTTCTTCCATGCCGCGGATGAAAGCGCCGCTTTACCAGATGTGAAACTTGTAGATCTCGATCTGCTCGCCCTTGGCGTTCCAATCGGGCGTTGAGGCGCGACGGGAGGGGGCGTAGTTACTTGTTGCGAATTTCAATCTGTCGGGAACCGGGCGCTCCCTTGTAGGTGAACTCCAGCTTGGAGCCACGCTGGAATGCTTTGTCCCCGTCGGTGGTTATTCCGTTGGCGAAACTGAAAGCCAGATACGCGGAGCCTGATTGAAACGGCTCTTCAATCGTAACGCTGAATCGGCCCGTTTCTTTGTCAATCGATGACGTGTAGGGCCGGGCCCAGCAGTCGCCAAACCGGCCGCGTTCGGAAGCCAGCAGGACAGCGGTGTGCGGGTGTTGATCCGTCACGATCTTGCCACGCACGATCATGTGCCCATTGGCTTCAGTCGCCTCCAGGTCGGTCACTTCCAACTTGCCTGGCAATGTCAACGGAGAGCCTTGCTTAGGTTGAAAGATGGGATGCGCCGATAACATCGAGGCCGAGACTTCGCTCAAGTGAACGCGGGTCTCGTCGGATTTCGTCCGGTTCCAACAGGCGCGATTGACCGGCCCCATCAGGCTGTTGCCCCGTTTGAGTCCGGAGCGCGGACCGATGTGCGGCAGGCCGAGCGCATGCCCGAATTCATGAACGGCGCCTTTTACATTGGCGGCAGCGAACTCAGGCGCCGCCAGATTTCGAGTCGAGTCAAATGGTTTCTTGCCGGCTTCATGAAACAGAACCATGTAGGCAAAGAGCTCGTTCTTCTCCGCGACGACTGACAGCGGGAGCAGCGCGATTGCGGCGGCGACGAGGAGTCGTTGGAGTGCGATTTTCATTTTTTCGACAACTTACTTCGTGCGGAAGCTCGAACTCTGCACGGTTTTGTGAACGAGGCTTCGAAAGCCGTATCCGTCTTTCGCGGATTCTTCCACGATCCGGTCGATCTCACGTCGGTCGGCAAATTCGAGGCTGGCGCCGGTTGAGTAGATTACCAGTTTTTCCATCAGGTTTCGCGCGATCTTCTCCGGGTTCTTCAGCGCGATGCGTTTGAATCCCTCGATATCTTCAAAGGTTTCGTCGTCCTGCATTTTGTAGCTGGCATCCACCGGCCGACCGTGGGTCCACCGTCTTTTTTCCCCCTTGGCTGCCCGATAGTTCTGTCGCCAACCTCCGATGACGTCGTAGTTCTCCAATG
>JBLHKZ010000245.1:0-8691 GCA_047618185.1 Limisphaerales bacterium | reverse complement strand
TGGAGTATCTCAAACGGCAGAAGGCGCAGGGAACGACCGGCATTCCCGCCGGGCTTAAGGAGCCGGGTTTCGTAAAGACGTTCAAGGACATGGGACTCGACATCGTCCATCTGGCGGAATTCCACAACGGCCGCACGCCGAAACTCAAGGCTCCCGAGCGGCTCGCGCAGCTCAAACTTATGCACGAGGAATGCGATCGGCTGTCGACGCGGAAGTTCCTGCTTCTGCCCGGCGAGGAACCCAACGTCCATCTCGGCGGGCATTGGATCAGCTTTTTCCCAAAACCCGTCTACTGGGTTTTGAATCGCTCCAAAGAAGCGCCTTTCGTCACTCAAGAAGCAGGCATCGGAACGGTCTATCATGTCGGCAATGCCGCGGACGCGCTGGAGTTATTCAAACGGGAGAACGGCCTGAACTGGACGGCCCACGCTCGTATCAAAGGATCCACTGGATTCCCCGACGCCTACGCGAAAAAGGATTACTACCTGTCCGACACCTTTCTCGGAGCCGCGTGGAAATCCATGCCGGCTGATCTGTCAAACCCGCGACTGGGAACCCGCGTTCTCGATCTCCAGGACGACATGCTCAATTGGGGGCAGAAAAAATACATCCTCGGCGAAGTCGACGTTTTCAAGATCGAGCCCGACTACGAACTCTACGCGCACATGAACGTGAACTACCTGCGCCTGAAGAAAATCCCCCGATTCAAACAGGGCTGGCAGCCGGTTCTGGACTGTCTGCGCGAGGGGCGCTTTTTTGTCACCACTGGCGAAATTTTGATCGAGCGTTTTTCCGTGAACGGAAAAGAAAGCGGAGAGACGGCAAAATTCATGGCGGGCGAACGGCTGGATATCCGTGCGCGAGTGCAGACGACATTTCCTCTGGCCTTTTATCAAATCGTCACGGGAGACGGCAAGCGGGTGAAGCGCCAGCAATTCAGACTGACGCGGGAGGGCTCCTTCCTCGAAAAGGAAATCAAATCGAACTACCCCACAACGAAGGATGGCTTTCATCCCAGGTGGATCCGTTTTGAGATTTGGGATGTCGCTGGCAACGGCGCCTTCACGCCTCCGGTCTGGCTGGAAGATGAGTCCTCTCGCCTCCCCTTTTAAAAGCCGCGTTCCAACGACCCGCATTCACGCCGAACCCTACCAACCCAGCAAGCGAGCGAACATCAGCGGCGCGACGATCGTCGCGTCGGATTCGATCACAAAGCTGGGCGTGTCCGGCGCGAGCTTGCCCCAGGTAATCTTCTCATTCGGCACGGCGCCGGAATAAGAGCCATAACTCGTGGTGGAATCGCTGATCTGGCAAAAGTAGGCCCAAAGCGGAGTGTTCTTTTGCAACAGATCCTGCTCCAGCATCGGCACAACGCAGATCGGAAAATCTCCCGCAATGCCGCCGCCTATCTGAAAAAATCCAATTTTCTGCTTCTTGCTGGTCTTCGTATACCATTTCGCCAGCGCGATCATGTATTCGATCCCGGTGCGCACGGTATGCACGTTCTTGATCTGGCCGTTGATATTGTAGGAGGCAAAGATATTGCCCAAGGTGGAATCCTCCCAACCGGGCACGAACATAGGCAGCTTCTTTTCCATCGCCGCCAGCAGCCAGCTGTTCTTCGGATCGATCTGGTAGTGCTTCTTCAGGCGGCCGGATTTCAAAATCTTCCACATGAACTCGTGAGGAAAAAAGCTCTTGCCCGCCTTGTCCGCCTTCACCCACTCGTCGCGGACCGTTCGGTCAATGCGCCGCATCGCCTCCTCCTCGGGAATGCAGGTGTCCGTCACTCGATTGAGGTGGCGTGCGAGCAGCGCCTGCTCGTCCGCAGCGGTCAGGTAGCGATACTCGGGAATCTGCTCGTAGTGATCGTGCGCGACCAGATTGAACACATCCTCCTCCAGATTGGCGCCCGTGCAGCAGATGGCATGGACCTTGTCCTGGCGAATCATCTCCGCGAGCGAAATGCCCAACTCGGCCGTGCTCATCGCGCCGGCGAGCGTGACGAACATCTTGCCGCCATCGTTCAGGAGATCACTCCAAGCGTCCGCCGCCCGCACGAGTGTAGAGGCGTTAAAATGGCGATAGTGCCGCTCGATAAACTTACTGACCGGTCCGCGTTTCATAGGGACGGATTTAACTGCAAACCGTAGTTTTTTTCAATCGGTAGAATCGCCACGAAACGAGTTGAGGCAAATCTCCTCTCAAGCGCGATGCCCAAGGCGACCCACCCCTGGCCCCTCACTGGAGGGAAACCGCGAAAGCGCGCGTCGGTCCGCAAGGACAGTTCCCCTCCTCGGAGGAGTGGGTCGCGTGATTATTGCCTGGCGGCCTCAGTCTCCAAGATTGAGAAGGAGGCCGTCCTCGGTGTCCCATTCTTCCGGCATTTAACTCTCGCCGTCGCCCCCGTAACTCTGCTTTTGTCCGTTGACGACGGCGCCCCGTTCAGGCAGTTGTACCCATTACAAATCGAGATTTTTGCGAAGTCCTCAGCGAGCTAAAACCATGAAAGTCATCCCTCGAATCTTCCTCGCCGCGCTGCTCCTAATGGCGGTCGCCACGACCCAGGCGCAACAGGCGCGCGTCATCGAAAAGACCCTGCCCAACGGCATGAAGGTCCTCATGCTCGAGCGCCAGGGCGAGCCCACCGTGTCCGGCGGCTGGGTCGTCAAAGTCGGCAGCTCCAACGAACGCCCCGGCATCACCGGCATGGCGCATCTGTTCGAGCACATGATGTTCAAAGGCACGCCGACGCTGGGCACCTCCGACTACGAGAAGGATCAAAAAATCATCGGCGACCAGGAGCGGGTTCGAGACCTCATGCGCAAGGAGGAGGCAAAAATGCGGGCGTCCTATCGTCGCGGCGAGATCGACGACCTGATGAAGCCCGAGAATCAGACAAAGCGTTATCAGGAGCTGAACAAGGAGTTCAAGGAGCTGATCGCAGCCCAACGAGAAATTCTCGTGAAGAACGAGTTCGACAAAATCTACACCTCCGCCGGCGCCTCCGGCATGAACGCCTTCACCACCGAAGACATCACCGGCTACTTCATCACCGTCCCGGCCAACAAGCTCGAGCTTTGGATGTGGATGGAAAGCGAGCGGCAACTGCACCCCGTCTTCCGCGAGTTCTACGCCGAGCGCGACGTCGTTTTTGAGGAGCGGCGCATGCGCACCGAATCCACGCCCCTGGGCCGAGCGGAGGAGCAGTTCAATTCCATGTTCTGGGTCTCCCACCCCTACACCTGGCCGGTCATCGGCTGGCCCTCGGACATTCCAGCGATCAGCAAAGCCCAGGCCGACGAATTCTACGCGACCTTCTACGCGCCGCAGAACATCACCCTCGTCCTCGTCGGCGATTTCAAGAATCAGGAGGCCTTCACCCTGGCGCAAAAGTATTTCGGACGCATTCCGCGCGGTAAGCAGGATGCTCCAGACGTCGTCACACTGGAACTCGAGCAACAGATCGAAAAACGGATGAACGCCGAGGTGGAAGCCAATCCGCAGGTCGACATCCTCTGGCACTCCGTTCCTTTCGGACATCCCGATTCCTATGCGCTGGATGTCATATCGCAAGTTCTCTCCGACCGCACCGGCCGCCTCTACAAGGGGCTGGTGCTGGGCAAGCAAGTCGCCACCAGCGTCTTCGCCCGGCAGGATTCGCGCAAATGGGCCGGGCTATTCAACGCGGGCGGCGAGGCCAAGGAAGGCTCCACGCCAGCCGATGTCGAACAGGCGATCTATGCAGAGATCGAGCGACTGAAGACCGAGGACGTGCCCGCAAAGGAATTGCAGAAGGTGAAGAACCAATTCGCCGCCTACGAGTACCGCAAGCTGCGCAACAACTTCTTCATCCTCATCCAGCTGATCTTCTACGAAGGCCTCGGCGACTGGAAGGAGATCAACGAAGGCGGCCCCAAGGCGCAGGCCGTCACCATCGACGACATCAAGCGCGTCGCGAAAAAGTATTTCATCAAAACAAATCGCGCGGTCGCGACCTACACACGCAAGCCCGGCGGCGCCAAAGACGAAGACCCGGACCTCGTCGGACTCGACGAACAGCAGAAAGCGTTCATCCGCCGGATTGGCGGCGCGCTGCAATCGGAGAACAACGTGGAGAAACTGAAGCAGAATCTGGCAGCCATGGCCGCCCGGGCGGGCCAGTCCGGCGAGAAGGAGAAGCAGCTCATGAAGATCTATCGCAAAAAGGTCGAAGCTCGCATCAAGGAAATCGAAGGAGGCGCAAAGTGAAGCGAACCACGAATAAACACGAATTCACACAAATGAAGACACTTCTAATAAAAGCGGGATCCTCGATCGCCGCGCTGGCTCTTGCCGCGCTGGCAACGACGACTCTCAACGCCGCGGAGATCCCCGACCGGCCCGAGAAACTCAAGTTCAAGCCGCTGGTTTACAACCCGCCCAATCCGGCCGAATACCGCGTTGAGCTGAAGAGCGGGCCGGTCGCCTACATTCTTCCCGACAAGGAACTGCCGCTGGTCAATCTCGTCGTCAAGATCCGCGTCGGCAAATACCTAGAGCCAAAGGGCAAGCATGGCCTCGCCAGCTTCGCCGGCTATTTGCTCAGCAAGGGCGGCACGAAGTCCTGGTCCGCCGAGGAATTCGAGGAGCACACCGCCTTTCTCGCCGCCGACGTCAACTCAAGCATCGGCGACACCCAGGGCGAAGTCAGCATTAACCTGCTTTCCAAGGATCTCGACGAAGGCCTGAAGATCCTGCGCGAGGTTCTGACCTCTCCACGATTCCAGGACGACAAAATCAAGTTGCGTCGCGAGCAACTCCTGCAGCAGATGAAGCAGCGTAACGACAATTCGCGCGACATCGAGAGCCGCGAACGCAGCTTCCTCACCCGCGGCGAGAACTTCTGGTCCAATCGCCACTCCACCAAAGCCTCGCTCGAATCGATCAAGAAATCCGATCTCCAGGCCTTTCACAAGGTCTGGTTCCATCCCGGCAATTTCATCGTCGCCGCCAATGGCGACTTCGACCGCGCCGCGCTCATCACGAAGCTGGAAAAACTCTTTGCCGACTGGCCGTCCCAAGGCGCCACGCCGCCCGCCATTCCCGACAACACCGAGTTCGCCAAACCCGGAGCCTACCTCGTGGACAAGGACGTCAATCAGGGCCGCGTCTCGATCGTCCTCCCCGGCATCCAGCGCGACAATCCCGACTTCAACGCCGTGCGCATCATGAACGACATCCTCGGCGGCGGCGGCTTCACCTCGCGCATCATGAATCGCGTCCGCTCCGACGAAGGCCTCGCCTACTCCGCCAGTTCGCACTTCCCCGGCGGCGTCTACTACCCGTCCATCTTCATGGCCGGATTCCAATCCAAGTCCCGCACCGTCGCCTACGCCTCATCGATCGTAATCGAGGAGATGGAGCGCATCCGCAACGAAGACGTGACCGACGAGGAAATGCAGGTCAGCAAAGCCTCCTTCATCGACACCTTCCCGCGAAACTTCGGCGCCAAAAGCCAAGTCGCCGACACCTTTTCCGAGGACGAATTCACGGGCCGCTACGCGAAAGACAAGAACTACTGGAAAGACTACCGGGACCGCGTGCAGGCCGTCACCAAAGCCGAGATCAAACGCGTGGCGAAAAAATACCTCGATCCCGAAAAGATCGTCCTCCTCGTCGTCGGCAAAAAAGACGACCTCCTCAAAGGCCACCCCGACCACCCCGAACGCCTCGAATCACTGGCCGGCGGCAAAGTCACGGAAGTCCCCCTCCGCGATCCGTTCACGATGAAGCCGATGAAGGAGTGAGCTAGGCCACTTGATCTTCGGCACATCGGGCGGAGGCGACATCAATTCCAGATCCTCGATCATGTCGCCGATGCGCAACTCAGATTCGATCCCATGCTGATCGCCCCTCCTGAAGTCGATCACGCATGCCCCCGTTAGGAACACATGGGCATTTCCGGGCTGAAGGCCCGTCCGCACAAAGCGCAGGGCTTCAGCCCTGTGTTCCGTGCGAAAAAGCGACTGCGGCCTGAAAGGCCGCCCGCAGACTGGAGATGCGGGTTTGCTTGTTCTGTCGAATCGCACCGCGGGAAGTCGTCTTGCCCGTGAGATTGAGCTACTATTCCAACATGCCTCAGTCGCTTCACTGCAACTACGGACACATCGTCTTTTCGACAAAGAACCGGGAACCTTTGATTACTCCCGATATTGAACCTCGCCTGTTCGAGTATCTTGGAGGAATCGTCCGCGGAGCCAAAGCCAGTTTGATCGAAATCAACGGCACGGACAATCACGTCCACTTGTTGATCCGGGAATCAAAATCAGTTGCCGATCAGGTGTTCATCGGGCAACTGAAAGGCGATTCGTCGCGGTGGGTGAATGAGACCTTGCAGAAAGTCGGGCGGTTCTCGTGGCAGGATGGTTACGGTTGGTTCAGTGTCGGACCCGTAGATGTTGGCAAGGCGGCGGAATACGTTCGCAATCAGAAGGAGCATCACAAATCAGTTTCGTTTGAGGATGAGTTCCGGAAGTTCCTCAAGAAATACGAAGTTGCCTACGACGAGCGATACGTTTGGGATTAGGATTGCGTCGCGGGCGGCCTTTCAGGCCGCGATCGGTTGATCGGGAATTACGCAGGGCTGAAGCCCTGCGCTTTGTGCGGGCGGGCTTTCAGCCCGGTCGGATCGCCTTCACTTTCAATGTCCTGCACTTGGTATGGGCGGAATAAGGCAAAGCCGCACCTCGGCGTCACCCTTAAAGAACCCTACCTCGCCATCAGAAACGCCAGCAAATCCTTCAACTCCTCCGCCGTCATGGCCTCGGCCAGTCCCGGCGGCATGAGGGAAACATTGGTTTCTTCGCGGCTGGCGATGTCCTCCACTTTTACGCCGAAGCGGCGGCCGGTGGCGTCGCGGTAGTTTTCGACGCGGCCGCCTTTGGTGAGGCCGAGGCCGGTCTGTTCCTCGCCGTCTTTTGTGCGGATGATCCAAGGGATGTATTCGGGGCCCATTTCCTTGCTGGGCTGGAGGATTGATTCGAGCAGCCATTCCTTCGTCGCGCCCTGGCCGAGGCGGGTCAGGTCCGGGCCGACGGTCGTTCCGCGTCCGTTGTGGACGTGGCAGCGGAAACAGGCGCCGATCTTCGATCCAAAAAAGATTCGCCGCCCCGCTTCGGGGTCCCCTTCCCCGTCAACCAGCGCCCGCCATGCGGCGAGGTCGTCGGCAGCAGGCTTGGCGTCCACCTCGGCGCCCAGCGCCCGCTTGATCGCTGGCGCGTCGGACTCCATTCCCGCATCCGTCGCAAGCATTCTCAAGCGACGGCCCTGCTCGCGGGAAAGCGTTTCGCCCGCGAGCGCTCGCAGAGCTTCCGCGCGCAACGCGGCTTCCGGCGCGCCCGTCAATCCGATCAACGTCTCCAAATACGGCGTCGCGTTGGCGCCGATGCCAACCACCGCCTCGACTCGTGTCTCCAACGCGCGCGATTTATCCACCGCAATTCTGGCGAGAAACGCAATCACATCTGGCCGTGCGCCGAAGCCAAGCGCGCGAACAGCCTCCCGCTGTAAGCCTGCGTCTTCATGTCCGGCAAGGTCCATCAGCGTTTCGACGTTCGCGTTGATCTGCGCGGCGGGCAGCAGTCTGAGCGAAAGCGCGCGCAGCGAGGGTGAAGCGGCGGAGTCCCGGACTTTTGCGGTCAGGAATTTCGAATCCCGATAGTTGTATTGCGGCAGGAACTCCCTCGGCGACATCGTCGCGATTTCCGCGGCCGTGCGTTCGGGCGGAGCTTCCTCCATCAGGCGTTCGCGCGCCGCCAGGTGCGCCAGGAACAATTCCCCGCTCAGGTCGGGCGCGTTTAGCCAGGCTTCCACCTGGGGCAGAAACTCCTTGAGCCGCCAATCGGAAACCCACTTGAGCGCGCTGTGCCGGACCACGGGATCGGTGTCCGCGAGAAATTCCAGCAATCGCTTCGATGCGTCCTCATGACCGCTGCGCTTGAGGGCGATCAGGACGCCGGCCCGCTGGGTCGCGTTCGTGATCGTTTTCAAATCGACCGCCATCAGGTCGGAGGGAAATTTTTGAAGCGCCTGAATGGCCGAGGTCCGGAGGAACGAATCCGGGTGATCGAGATGGTCGAACAGGATCTCCCGATGCTCGACCCAGTTCATTTTGCGAAGGGCCAGGGCGCGAACCGCGGGCGGCAATTGCAGCGCGACCCATTCTTCGGGCTTCGCCCCATCCGCCAGCAAACGCGGGGCGGCCAGCTCCATGATGCCCGGTTCCGGATCCTCACGCACAAAGCCTTCGAGTTCCACCGCGGGCTTCTCCAGCGTGAGCAAGGCGGACAGCGCCGAGGCGCGAATCCGATCGTCGACCGAAGCCGTCGCCAGCGACCTCAGGTATTCTCGATCGGCATCATTGCCCGCCGCCAATGCGCGTGCCGCATTCTCGCGCGTCAAACGATGTCCCGACAGAGCTGCGTCGCGTGGTTTCGTCGGCCGTTCTGGAGCTTTGGCGTCCTTTGCGCGAATTCGCCAAATGCGGCCCTTGCCATGCACGGGGTAAGAGCCGGCGGCCCAGTCGGAAACAAACACCGAGCCATCGGGAGCGACCGCCAATCCCACCGGACGAAAAGAACTATTGCCCGAGATAACGGTCGACCGCTCCGAGGAAAACGATGCGCCCTTCGCCGTCAAGCGATGCCGCTC
>JBLHKZ010000244.1:0-8699 GCA_047618185.1 Limisphaerales bacterium | reverse complement strand
AAGGGCGGGTTGGTTGTGGATTCGAAGCAGGGCTTGCTCCAGGGCGGGGATTCAGGGCCGTCGGTCGTGCCGGGCGATTTGCGCAAGAGTCTGCTGATTCAGGCCGTTCGTTGGGATGACGAGGATTTGCAGATGCCGCCGAAGGAAAAGCTCTCCGATGAGGTGATCGCGGATTTGGAGAAATGGGTCCGTATGGGCGCGCCGGATCCGCGCGTGGGCGCAGCGCCGCTGGCTCGGACTGTGATCGATATCGAGAAGGCGCGGGAGTTTTGGGCGTATCAATTGCCCAAGGCAGTAGTTCCGCCGAAGTCGAAGAACGCCGCCTGGGCGCGGACTGAGATCGACAAGTTCGTCGCCGCGGGTCATGACGCCAAAGGGCTGACCCCGGCGGGCGACGCGGAAAAGCAGACTTTACTTCGCCGGGCGTATTTCGATCTGGTCGGTCTGCCGCCGAAGCCGGAGGAGGTGAAGACCTTTCTCGCGGACAATTCGCCGAAGGCGTTTGAGAAGGTTGTCGATCGATTGTTGTCCTCGGAGCAATACGGCGAACGGTGGGGGCGTCATTGGTTGGATGTCGCGCGCTTTGCGGAGTCGTCCGGCAAGGAGGCGAATTTCACTTTCCCGCATGCCTGGCGCTATCGGGACTATGTGATCGACGCGTTCAATGCGGACAAGCCTTACGACCGATTCATTCAGGAGCAGATCGCCGGCGACCTGCTTTCGGCAAAGACCCTGGATGAAAAGCGGGAGCAGTTTGTCGCGACCGGATTCCTCGCTTTGGGGGCGAAGTCGCTGAACGAGCAGAATCCGAAGCAGTTTGCGATGGATCTGGTGGACGAGCAGATCGACTCGATGTCGCGGGCGATCCTGGGCACGACAATTTCCTGTGCGCGCTGCCACGACCACAAATTCGATCCGATTCCGACGCATGAGTATTACGCCATGGCCGGCATCTTCCTGAGTACAGAGACGCTTTACGGCACGCCGCAAGTTCAGGGCAATCGCCGCTCGTCGGATTTGCTGAAAATCACGGATGACAGCGAGCCTGTCGATCCGGGGCGTCTATTGACCGCGTCGGAGCGCGCGCGATTTGAGGATACACTGGCGGACGCCAAAACCGAGCGACAGAAGTTCATCGCGGAGGCGCGGGAGGCGCGGGAGGCGCGGGAGGCGCGGGAGGCGCGGCAAAAACAGGCTAAAGGCGGCGCCCTGGCGGACGGAACGAATCAGGCGCGGCAGCGGCAGCAATTCCGTCGCTTGAACGACCGCATCAACACGATGGAGACGCGCCTGGATTCCTACGACGAATTGGGCATGCCGCGCCAGTACGCCATGGGCGCGCGGGATCGTGGACGTCCGATCGATGCGCGAGTGCTGGTGCGCGGCGAATTGGACAAGGCGGGCGATCGCGTGGATCGGGGCTTCGTCTCTGTGCTGAATGTTTCAACGCCGCCGCGAATCAATTCCGACGAGAGCGGGCGTCGCGAACTCGCCGAATGGCTGACCTCGACCGACAATCCACTCACGGCGCGGGTGATGGTCAATCGGGTGTGGCATCATCTCTTCGGCTTGGGGCTGGTTTCGTCCGTCGATAATTTTGGCTCCACCGGCCAGCCTCCGAGCCATCCGGAATTGCTCGATTACCTTGCTGTTCGGTTCCAACAGAATGGCTGGTCGGTGAAGTCGCTGATCAAGGACATCATGTTGAGCCGGTCCTATCAGCTCGGTTCGGAATACAACGAGGCCAGTTTCAACAAGGATCCGGAAAATGCGTTGGTGTGGCGGATGAATAAGCGCCGACTGGAGGCGGAGGCGATTCGCGACGCCCTGTTGGCGGTGAGCGGTGAGCTGGACTTGCAGCGCCCCTTTGGCTCGGTTGTGATGAATGTGGGGGACGGCAACGTCGGGCGCAGCATTCGCGGCGGTCAGCTTGAGTCGGAGAGTCTGCATCGCTCGGTCTATCTGCCCGTGGTGCGCGACATGGTTCCGCATTCGCTTGCGGTGTTTGACTTCGCGGAAACCAGCCTGGTCACCGGCAAGCGAGACAACACGACTGTGCCCTCGCAGGCGCTTTACATGATGAACAGCGATCAAGTTGCGCGAGCTTCGGAGAAGTTTGCGGCGCAATTGCAGGCCACGGGGAAGACGGGGGGGGCGATGATTGAGTTGGCATATCAAATGGCCCTTTCGCGCCAGCCCTCGGGCACGGAGCAACAGAATGCGCGCGCGTTTTTAAAGAACTTCACGCCGGCGATCGCGGAGGATATCGGCAATCGCGACCGCATCCGCGCAGCCGCGTTAACGGGCTTTTGTCAGGCTCTGTTCGCCAGCGCGGAATTTCGTTACTTGAACTAGGAGTTTTCAACCACAGATGAACACAGATGCACACAGATATTCCAGACAACGCCTGTCGGCGTTGAGTTTCCTCCTGTTCAGTCCGCATCTGTGTTTATCTGTGTTCATCTGTGGTTAAGAACAAAGGTTACCAAAGGCAACACCATGAATAATCAGGCTCTTTTTCCGGAACGCATTTCCCGTCGTTCGATGCTCAAGACGGTGTCGGGCGGATTCGGCTATCTCGCGTTTTCCGCTATGGCGGCGCGGGCAGCGGCGGCTAACAGTTCCAATCCACTGGCGCCTCGCGCGCCACACTTCACTCCGCGCGCGAAGCGGGTGATCTTTCTCTGCATGCGCGGAGGGCCGTCGCACGTCGACACCTTTGACTACAAACCGAAGCTGAAGACCGACAATGGTAAGAGCATTCAGGCGCGTCGAGCGGCGCGTCTGTTGGCTTCGCCGTGGGAGTTTGGCAAGCACGGCCAGAGCGGCTTGCGGATTTCCGAGCTGTTTCCCGAGGTGGCAAAACATGCGGACGATCTTTGTCTGCTCAACAGCATGAAGACCGATTTGCCCAATCATCCCCAGGCCTTCGTGGCCCTGCACACGGGCAACGCACAGTTCGTGCGTCCGTCGATGGGCGCCTGGTCGCTTTATGGGCTGGGCACGGAGAACGAGAACCTGCCGGGCTTTATCACCTTGAGCGCTCCGGTAGGCTTGGGCGGGGCGCAGAATTACGGTTCCTCCTTCTTGCCCGCGATTTATCAGGGGACGCCGATCGGCCGCGAGCGTCTCCCGATCACTCAAGCGCAGGTCAACAACATCGCCAATCGCCGCCTCAACTCGAAGGCGCAACGAGTGCAGCTGGATCTGGTTCAGGCGATGAATCGAGAACGCCTGGAAAAGGACGAATACAATCCGCAAATCGAGGGCGTGATCGAGTCGTATGAACTGGCGTTTCGAATGCAGGCGGAGTTGCCGGACGTGATGGATGTTGCCGGAGAGTCTGAGACCACTCGGAAGTTGTATGGCATCGGCGACCGCGCGACCGACGACTTCGGCCGGCAATGTCTGCTTGCGCGGCGATTTGTTGAAAAGGGTGTTCGATTTGTTGAAGTGACTCACGGCAACTGGGATCAGCATCAGAATCTGGAACAGGCTCTGGGGAATAATTGCAACGCGACAGACAAGCCGATCGCGGGCCTGCTGGCGGACCTAAAGAGTCGCGACATGTTGAAGGACACCCTGGTGATCTGGGGCGGAGAGTTTGGACGCACGCCCTACGCGCAAAACAACAACGGCCGGGATCACAACAACAAGGGATACACCATGTGGTTGGCGGGCGGAGGCGTCAAAGGCGGCATGACCTACGGCAGCACCGACGATTACGGTTACGAGGCCATCGACAAGAAGATGCATACCCACGATTTTCACGCGACGATCCTGCACTTGCTAGGCCTTGATCACGAACGCCTGACCTTCAATTACGCCGGGCGCGATTTTCGCCTGACCGACGTCCACGGAAACGTGGCGAAGGAAATCATGAGCTGAGAAGTGGGATGAGATTTAGAGCCTTCACTGTTTTGGGATTTTGCGTGTTGTTGATGGGATGCGATCCTATTGCCACCGAGAAAGTGTCTGTCCAATTCTCCGGGCAATCATGGGAGGAGGAGTTCAAGACTGCCGAGGGTCTGGTCGAACAGTGCTTGAAAACCAATGGATTTGAACGAGTACAATTACGCTGGGAGACGAATAGAACGGATGGCATACGGTATGACGGGGCGGGCCGCTCAGCCTGTTCTGTCAGGCGGTATCCGGGCGTGCTGGTTGTTGAGTTTTCCGAATTAGGGAAGTTTGTATCTCGTCCGGAAGTCGTCCGAGCGCGCGACATTTTGAAACGGCGACTGGGTGAGACGTTTGGGGAGGAAAATGTGCGTCAGGATGATTAGGAGGAATGCCTTGAAGGCGTGTCCGTCACAGTGTCGCTTTGGCGGCGTATGTTCTGTTGCGATCCTTGGTGGAGGACACTAGTTTTTGGGCGTGGCTCTTCGGACGAAAATTCTACTGCCGTGTCTGGCTCTGATTCTTTTCAGTCTTCCTGCTTTCTCGGCAGATCGTGACTCCGTGCGCGAACGAGCTTTGAGCTTGCTTCGCCACGGCGAGGTGAAACGGGCGATTCAATTCGTGCACACCGAGCTGGGGAAGAATCCTAAAAAAGTTCCATTGCGCATGTTGCTGGGCCAGATCGTGGATTTCGACGGAAAGCCGGAAGCGGCGATTCGGATTTGGAAGGAAGGGGTGTCGGGGCAGGCGGCGGATTTCCCCTTGTTGATGTCGATCGCCGAGCGGCGTCGGATGCAGAGCGAAGAAGGGCCAACGGTCGAACACAAGCGCGGCAGCGTCACCTACAACCCATCGAAGGACGAAGCCGCTGAAAAGGCATTCAAGGAGAGGAATGCGAAACGGGCGTTGGATCACTATGGCAAGGCTCGCGCGTTGCGTCCGAAGGCTCCGGAGATCATCGCCCATATGGGGCAACTTCAACATGCGACGGGGCAGTTCAAGGACGCCATAATGACCTGGTCTGAAGGAGCGGCGGCTTTTCCGAAGGAGGATGAATTTCAGCTGGGCTGGGCGAAGGCTCTCGGGGCGTTGAAGCGGCCGTCGGAAGCCGCAGAGCATTACCAAGCGACGCTGGCCTTGAATTCGAGACGCACGGAGGCTCATGAGGCATTGGCGGACTACTACGAGACGCAGTCGATGCCGGACAAATCGGATCTGGCTCGCCAGCGCGCGGCGTTCTACGGCTGGATCCCCGGCCACATCGAATTGGACTACACTCCGCGAAGATTCGCTCTGGCCAAAACCTTGAATCCGCGATTGCCGGGCGGAGCGGTTTCGGACGGCAATCGGGCTGCGGAGAGAGCCGCGCGGCGGGCGACCATCGCGAACTTGAAGCGGGATAAATCGATGCAGGCGAGCGCGTTGCTGGCGACGCTATGTTATCAGCATGAGGATCACGGCCCTGTCGAGGACGCGATCTACGCTGAGCTGAAGACGCGCGGCGAAGTGGGCGAACGGCATCTGATCGAGCTGTTGAAACGCGGCCAGAGCAACTGCACGGCGCGCAGCGCGTCTCATGCCCTGGCCGATGCGGGAAATGCGGAAATTCTGCCGCGCCTGTTGGAGATGCTGGCCCAGGACAATCGACCCTATTTCCACATGGATATCGCCGGAGCGCTTCGCAAGCTTGGCGACGAGCGGGCGGTGGTGGGTTTAGTCAAGATTCTGAACGCCGGAATTGATGAAAAGAAACCGAGCTCGAAAGTCGATCCGATGGATCATTTCACCGGTCGATTGATGAACCGCAAGCGCTGCGCGGCGGCGTTGGGAGGATTCGATACGGAGGCGGCGCGGAAGGCGTTGGAAACCGGCGCGGAGAATCCGCAGTTGGCCATGGTCTGTTCGACCGCGCTCTATGAAATCACGCGTGAGGCTTCGCGGTTGGCGCCGGTACGCACGGGTTTGAAGAAGAATCCGACTTACGGATTAGGTCTGGCGTTGGGGATATTAAAGGATGTTGAGACACCCGAGGCTCGGGAGTTGGTTTTGGCCATTGAATCGAAGATGAAGAAGGAACGGAATCGGTAGCGGCATGACTAGTTCATGGCGGCGACGGCCTGATTGGAGCGACGGCGCGCTCCGCACGAAGAATGCCGCCATCCACTTTCAATTGCGGGGCGCGCTGCCGCCGAAAGTGAAATCGAATCGACCTTGTTTGCCAAAACCGTTATTTTGACCGCAATGAAATTGGGTTTTGTCTCGGCCATTTTGCCGGACCTCTCATTGGAAGAGGTGTTCGAATTTGCCGCCGCGAATCAATACTCCTGCGTTGAGCTGATGTGTTGGCCGGCTTCGGGCAAGGATGCTCGGAGGTATGCCGGCATCACGCATCTTGATGTCGATGGATTTGGAATGAAGGAAGCCGCCCGAGTCAATGAATTGGCGGCTTCATTCGGTGTCGAGATTAGCGGGCTGGGATATTATCCGAATCCGCTTTGTCCGGATCGCAAGGAAGCAAAGGTCTGCGCCAACCACATAAAGAAGGTCATTCGCGCGTCGGCGTTATTGGGTGTGAATCGGATGAACACCTTCATCGGCCGTGACTGGACGAAGTCGGTCGATGAAAACTGGCCGCGATTCCTGCAAACGTGGAAACCGATTGTGGCCCTCGCTGAAAGACAGGGCGTGAAAGTCGGCATCGAAAACTGCCCGATGCTTTTCACCCGGGACGAATGGCCGGGCGGCAAGAACCTGGCGACGACGCCAGCCATTTGGAGGCGCATGTTCGACGCGATTCCGAGCGGCTCTTTTGGACTGAACTACGATCCCTCGCACATGATCTGGCAGCAGATGGACGCCATCCAGCCGATAAAGGATTTTGCGGACAAACTGTTTCACGTGCATGCCAAGGACGTCCGCCTGGACACGGATCGGCTGAATCAGGTCGGTATTCTCGCGCATCCGTTGGAATACCATTCGCCCAAGTTGCCGGGGCTGGGCGATGTGGATTGGGGGCGCTTCTTTTCCGTGCTCGGTGACGTCGGTTACACGGGGGCAGTTTGCGTTGAGGTGGAGGATCGGGCCTATGAAGGCTCTCTGGAGCTGCGCAAGGAATCCCTGCGGCAAAGCGCGCGTTACTTGCGACAATTCATGCCGACGAACTGATTGAGCTTCGTTCACTGGAGGCTCAACTCTCAACTGCGAAAAAATGAGCAATTACTACGCGGCCGTCGATTTCTTCAGAAGGCGTTCGCATGTTGAAAAGCGGTCTGGCGCCGAATCTGTATGAGATCGTGAACGGCGATCCCGAACATGTCACGCCGCGGGAGATGGCTGAAGCGGCCCGGGCCGGCGATGAGAACGTGATGGACGCGATACAACGCGCCGGAATGTATCTGGGCATCGGTATCGCGAATATCGCCACGGCGATCCATCCGGAACTGGTCGTGATCGGCGGCGGGGTCGCCAACATTCCGCTCGATCCGGTCCGTGAGTCATTCGCAAAACGTGTCCGGATGTTTCAGGTCGAGTCCGTGCGGATTGAGCAGTCCAAGCTCGGTGGCAGAGCGGCGCTTCTCGGCGGCATTGCGTTGGCGATGAAGGGTGGCTACGCCAACGTGTAGGAGAATATTGAGCGGTTAACTTGGATGCGCATCATGAAGGTCAGCGAATCAAGTCGGAAACTCGGACAAACCGACCTCCGTGTCTCCTCGGTGGCGATGGGCGCGTGGCCGATCTCGGGCATGACCAGCCTGGAGGTGAATGACGCGGATAGCCTCGCGACGCTTCGGGCGGCCTTCGATTCAGGAATTATTTTTTTCGACTCGGCTTACTGCTACGGGGCGAATGGTGAAAGCGACCGCCTGATCGCGCGCGCGTTTGAATCATGCCGCGATGAGATCGTGATCGCCACCAAGTGCGGCTTGCATTGGGGCGCCGACGGCAAGATGGCCCACGATGCGAGCGCCGCCGCGATTCGGCGCGAATGTGACGAGAGCCTGCTGCGGTTGGGCACGGATCGCGTCGAGCTGCTTTATCTGCACGCGCCCGATCCGAAGGTTCCGATTGAGGAATCGGCCGGCGCGTTGAAGGCGCTGCTTGACGACGGCAAGGCGCGCTCGATCGGGGCGTCGAATTTCAGCGTGACGCAGCTGGCGGCGTTTCATGCGATCTGCCCGATTTCCGCGGTGCAGCCGCCCTACAATCTGATCATGCGCGGCATTGAGAAAGATGTCCTGCCGTGGTGCGCGGAACGGGAGATATCAGTGTGTCCATATTGGCCTCTGATGAAGGGGCTGCTCGCGGGCAAGTTGGCTCGCGACCATGTGTTCGATCCGAAAGACGGACGGACGAAGTATCCGATGTTCCAAGGGGAGGAGTGGCTCAAAAATCAGGATCTGGTCGATGACTTGCGTGAGATTGCGGCGGACGTCGGGAGGACTGTTTCGCAACTGGCGATCAACTGGACAATCAACCAACCGGGGATTACGTCGGCGTTATGCGGAGCCAAACGCGCGAGCCAGATTGAGGATTCGGCGGGCGCCATGGGGTGGGAATTGACGGCCGAACAACGGGCCAGGGTGGAGGCGGCGCTCGCGCGACGCGGGGAGCCTGTTTCGCGCGCGGCCGTGTAGGCTGGAGCCGATTCGCTAATTCCGCCCTCTCATCGGAAAATCTTTGCGGGGACAACTCGAGGCGGCCGAATGCGGTCGAACTGGCGTCAGGGTCGCGGGTGGTGGGTAAATCGGGAACTGATCATCGACACGCTCGTCGATTCGATTTCGACGCCCGGTTGTCGG
>JBLHKZ010000243.1:0-8720 GCA_047618185.1 Limisphaerales bacterium | reverse complement strand
CTCGTCCAGGTGCCCGACAAACCGGGCGTGGCCGCAACGATTTTCCGCGCCATTTCTGACGCGGCGATCAACGTCGACATGATCGTCCAGAACATCAGCCACGGCAGCGAATCCCCCGCCACCGACCTTTCGTTCACCGTCGGCAAGGCCGACCTGGCCAAGGCGCGACAGATCATCGACAGCCTGCACGCAGAGATTCAATTCGGCGAAGTGCTTCCGGACGAGGGGATCGCCATGCTCTCCATCGTTGGCGTCGGCATGCGCAACCACACTGGCGTCGCGACCAAGATGTTCGACACGCTTTCCACCTCGGGCATCAACATCGAGATGATCTCCACCAGCGAGATCAAGATCTCCGTGGTGATCAAGCTCGTCGACGGCGAGCGCGCCGTCAAAGCCGTGCACGCGGCGTTCCTGGAAGGCTGAGGTCCGAATCGTCCGGTCCGTCGCCTTGCCGCCAAGTTCGGGCGGAGACTCCACCCGATTTCAGCAAGGCTCGGTGGGGAGAAGCTCCCGCTGAGCCGTGCCAGGCATTTCCGTTTTGTCTTCGCCTTAACAGAAGAACAGAGGAGACGGATCTCTGTTTGCTCCTGTTCAAATGCATTGGAGAAACGCGAAGCGTTAACAAATCAGTCGTTCCCTGTAAGTTTCCCCCGCGAATCGCAACAAATGCGAGATGTCCGAGATTCTCGGCATTACCGAGAACCACATCGGAGTCAAATTCAACCGCATCAAAACCAAACTGAAGAAACTCCTCATCCCCTGACACCATGGAACTGAATGGACTGAAAAACGACTGGGCCGAACTGGAGGCGACCAACCCCGCGAAACCGGCGGACCTATCCGCAACGCTCAAGCAAGGGCCGAAGCGGCTGCGCCGATTAAAACTGAAGCTCGGCATCGAAGCCGCGCTACTGACCTTGTTGTTCCTCGTTTTTCACGATTGGTTCGACGGACACCTGCGCCCACTGCAATTGAACATCGTGCTGGGCGCCGTCCTCGCGCTCGGAATCGCCAACAACATCGCGGTCTATCGCTCGATCGACCTGCAACTGGGAAGCTCGGATTTGCGGGCTTCGCTCGAACGATTAAATCGTCTGTTCCAAGGCCAGGCATGGCTCGCCTCCACCGTCATCGTCGCGATCAACCTCCTGCTACTGAGCTTCCTGACCTTAAACGTTTTCCTGACGCCTGGCAAAATGGCCATCGTCGGAATGTGGGCGGCGAGCGCCTTCTTCGGCGGTTGGCTGACTCATCGCTCCTGGCGCGCCAGAAGCCGCGAAACCCGAGACAGCCTGGCGGAACTGGATGCCAACGCGGGAACGGATTGAGCAAAAAAATGAATCCGCTGGATGCTCCGTGGACTCACGAACCGTGCATCACAGCCCCGGAATCGGTCCGTCTTTATCGATGTCCTTGCCTTCCCAGTTGATCACACCGTTCTCCTTGTAGATCAGGATGCGGGCGCGGCTGTTCGGCGCGGGCGGACGGTTGTCCATCGGGATGTGTTTCTTGTGCTCGGCGATCACCTTCGCGAACTTCGGATTGCCCGCGAGATTGGTGAATTCATTCGGGTCCTTGCGCATGTCATACAACTCCTCGGCGCCATCGCCGTATCGGATGTAACGCCAGTTCTCGGTGCGCACGCCGTGGTTGTGCGCGTTGTGGGTGGTGATCGCCGGCCAGGGGCGCTCGGCGTTGGCGTTGCGCAATTGCGGAATCAGGCTGTGCCCGTGCAGGTCGCTCTTCTTCGGCAGGCCGGTGAGTTCGAGCAGAGTCGGATAAATATCGAGCAGCTCGGCGGGCTTCGTGCAGCGCTGGCCGGGCTTCACTCCGGGCCCGGCAAAGATCAATGGCACGCGCGTGCCATCGTCCCAAAGCGTGTTCTTGCCGGTGATCGCCTTCTCGCCGAGATGCCAGCCATGGTCGCCCCAGACCACGACGATCGTGTCGTCGGCGTGCCCGCTCGCCTCCAACGAATCGAGCACGCGGCCGAATTGCGCGTCCATGAAACTCACACAGGCGAGATACGATCGGACGATGTTCTTCCACTCGCCGGTGTCTTCCAGAAACTTCAGGCGAACCTCCGGCAGATACCAATGCGGATACCAGGATGAGAGCGGCGTGTCGTCGCGATCGCCTCGGCGAATCTCCGGCAGGATCAGCTCATCCTCGGGATAAAGATCAAACCACTTTTGCGTCGCGAACAAAGGCACGTGGGGCAGAAAGAATCCGCAGGACATGAAGAACGGCTCGTCCTCGGGCATGGTTTTCAATTTATCCGCCGCCCAGGTCGCGCACTTGTAGTCGCCCTTGTCCTCGTCCTTGTGCGGGAACACGCCCCAATCGACGAGACGATGATTCCCGAAGGGCGTGGTCACAAGTTTGCCGCCCGGAGGAAAGGGCTTACCCGTCGCGGACGGCCCCAATTCCTGAAATTCCTTGTCCTTCTTTCCGCGTCCGTAGCCGCCGTGATAGATCTTGCCGGTCGAGTAGGTGCGGTAGCCGTGCTTTTGCAGATATTGCGGCAGGCTGACGAGATCCTTGAATTCTTCGACGTTGCGGATCCACGGCGCCAGTCCGTAAATGCCGGTGGCGTCCGGCCGCCGCGAGAACATCAGGCTCGTGCGCGAGGAGTTGCAAAGCGGCGACTGGCAATGCGCGTTGAGAAAGGCCGTGCCCCGCCGGGCGAGCCTGTCGATGTTGGGCGTGTAGGCCTGCGGATGACCGCCGAGATAGCCGAGCCAGTCATTCTGGTCGTCGATCGCAATGAAGAGGATGTTTGGCTTCTTCGCCGCCGACGCGGAAGACGCCACAATAAAAAAGAGAAGGACGCAAATCAGTTTTCGCATGGAGCGGATCATGCAACGCCGACGCACGGATTGCCAAACGGAAATAGGGAGGAAATCGTGATCCCGTTCTTCATCAAGAGCGAAGCCGCCAGCCCCAAGGTCCAATGTCCGAAATGATCCGACTTACGTCGAGATGCTACAGACTTTTTGGAACACTTCGTCGAGTTGTAGCCTGTGTTTTCCTTAGGTTGACGCGCATGTGCTGAGCCGTAGGACCCATCCGACTCGCTACTTCGCTTTGTTCAAGCTCTCCAGATAAGCAATCAGCGAAGCTAGGTCTTCCACCGTCAGATTGCCCGCCAACCCCTCGGGCATCATCGAAAGTTTGGTTTCCTCGCGTTTGGCGATATCCGATTTCTTAATGACATGCCGGTTGCCGGTGATGTCGCGAAGAATGACTTCGGTCGCGATTTCCCGGGTGACAAATCCAGCGACCTCCTCGCCGTCCTTGGTTTCAATACGCACGCTGGCGAATCCCTGCGCAAGGCTGGCGTTGGGCTGAAGAATCGCAATGCCAAGATCGCGGCGTTTGTAGATGCTGGTGATGTTGCCCAGGTAGGGGCCTTTCAGCTCCTCGCCCGGATCGGTGGTATGACAGTTCACGCAAATCTGCCTTCGGAAAAGCATGGCTCCGAATTTCGGGTCGCCCTTGATCTTCATGATCGCATCGAGAACGGCTTCCGGTTTCATGCCCGCAATCTTCGGCCCCTTCGACGGCGGCGCGTCCATGCCCAACGCATAGGCCGCCATTCGCGCCGCCTTGAGCACCGCCGCATTCTTGGATTTCAGCGCTTCCTCGACATAGGAAACGCCGCGTGGATTCCCGGATTCGGCGAGCCCATTCAATTCCCGGATGATTCCGCTTACATCGGCTTGCGCCATGATGAAGGCCGACTCAATGGCCTGCTTTTCGATCGAATCCGGCGCGGCCCATTTCTGGACAATCCGAAGCGTCTCCCAGGCGTAGGCGGATTCCGCCTTGCCGCCATTCTGGGCGGTCTCGATCAGCCAGCGATAGTTTTTGAGATTGCTCCGGCTTCGCTCGAAATCCTGTTTCAACCAGTTCTTCTCGTGCGGAATGGACTCGAGACCATTTCGCTTCAACACAAGATCGAATACGGCTTGCGCGGCGTTCAAGTCGGTCGTTTTTGTCAGGGCGCGTCCAGCGCGAAGGCGAACGTCTCCAGCTTGTTTGGCGTCGTTCGCAATGCGAATCAAAAGCCCGACAGTCTCGTCGGGAATCTGCTTCTGCCTCAACAGGAGATTCACAAGGCTCGGCTCCAGGGACGCGTCTTTGGATGCCAATGCCGTCAACAGAGGCAGCGTTCCGTCCAACTCGATCTGATGGCGCTCCAACTCGCCAAGCAGGGCGGCCCGATCGACGGAGTCATCCTTCAACGCCGCCTGAAGGATCTGCCCAATGCGGCGGGTTTGCTCCCATTCCACCCGATAGTAATACGGCCCTGTTGTGTCGGGTCGCGTGCCCCAGCTCTTTCCATCCCACTCGCCTTCTTCAAAATACAGCCGCGCCAACGCCTTGATGATCCCGGCTTTCCGCGTTTTCGAATCAGCCGCTTTCAGGCTGGCAATCAATCCATCGACGGCAGCCTTGCCATGGATTCCCTGAAGCGCCGCCAAAGCCCCGTCACGGAAACGGGCAGCCTCTCCGCTCGACAAGACCGCGAGCGATGCTTTCACCGCTTTTAATTCGCGGAGCGCGTTGATCGCCGTGTGAGCGATGACGTCATCCGGGTCCGCCGTCAGTCGCAACAACTCACCCGCGAGCGAACCGCGCCCGAGCCGCGCAATCGCGTGGACGGCCTGCGTCCGTGTTCTGGGGTTGCCGGAAGACAATCCCGCCTTAAGGACGTCATCCGAAATCCCGCCTGACTGCGAAGGCTCATCGCCCATGGCGCGATAGGCGTACTCGGCCAGCTGGGGATCGCCCGTCAGTCCGGCCAATTCGATGTTTACCCGTTCGCCAAAGGCCAGCTTGAGCGTGAACACTGCCGCAATCCGACCTTCGACGGATCCTTCGATATCGCGCGCTACCGCCGCCAGCTTGTGAAATTCGGTGTCGCCCAGCTTGCGACGTAACAGCTCACGCTGGATCGCGAGGCGGTTCTTTGCGCCGGCGACCTCCGCTAGATAATCGATGAGATCGGATGTTCTTTCCTCCGACCAGTTGAGGCAGCTCCGAGGAAAGGCGGAGGTCTCAGGTTCCACCATGGCGACGAAGCCGATATTCTCCCCGTCATACTTGAATCTCCCATCCTTCCAGCTCGCGACGTAAAGCCGGCCTTGCGCGTCGTTGTCGATGTCATTGGGCCGGGGAACGCCGATGAACTCGTGAACCGCGGTCTCCTTGAACGTCGCGCCGTTTGGCTCAATCTCGTGCCGGTAAATCCATCCGCGCCCCCAATCCACCGTCAGCGCCGAATCGCCATCCCTGCCGGGAAAGCCCGGCTCGCTCAGATAAAGCGCGCCCGTGCCCGAACCGCCGCCGTAATCCGCCAGCGGCTGAACGATCTCCTCATTGAAATGGCGATAGAGCGACGGATAGCCGTGGTTTTCCATTCCCGTGAAATGATGAAAACGCACGTCCCAGCCGCCACCGTCGTTCGTGTTGTCCCGGGCAAAGGCGTCCAGCCGCGGCGAGACCGCGACTTCGTAGATATTCCGCGTCCCTCTCGAGTAGATGTGAATGTTCGACCCGTCCGGCCTCACGCGAACCACGCCGCCGCCGCGGAATTGAAGCGCCTTCCCATCCGCGCCTTTGGCCTCCAGAAAACCGAAATCCCCAATCGCGCAATACAGCCAGCCATCGATGCCCAGCGTGATGCCGTTCGAGGTGTGATCCGCCGGACGCCCGGAAAAGTCGAAGGCAATACCGCTGACAATGCGCTGCGTCTCGTCGGCCACGCCATCGCCGTCCGTGTCGCGGAAGCGCGAAATGTGAGGAGGATGCAGGCAGTAAAGCCACTCGCCGTCCCACTCCAGCCCGCGCGGTGAATCGAGATTCGGAACGAAGCGATTCACCTGATCGGCGCGACCGTCGCCGTCGAAGTCGACCGCCCGCAAGATCGAACCGCGAAAGGGATCGCGGGCGAGTGAGCCGTTCTTGTCCGACGAGATGAACACGACGCCGTTCTCCGCCGCCTTCACGAAGGTCGGATAGTTCACCGCCGGCGGCGCCGCGAAGATCGTCGCTTCATAACCCTCGGGAACTTTGACCGTCTTGAGCAGTTCAATTTCCTTTTCTGAAATCGCCGAATTCACCGTCGGCAGTTCCAGCAAGGTCGTTCCCAAAACCTTAAATTCCCAGATCGAGGCCCAGCCTCCATTCGAGCCCAGAGCGTCGATCTTCACGTAGCGCACGGCCTTGGCGCTGAACGCGTCTTCAAACACTCCCGTGCGCGTATTATCTCGCCGGTCGAGAACCTGCCGCCATTCCTTCCCATCCGCCGACGCCGAGACGGTGTATTGGTATTGGGCCCCCGATACTTCCCACTGAATCGAGACTCCGGCGACGTCCTTCGGCTCGCCAAGATCGACCTGAAGCCTTTGTGGATAACTGCTATTGGACGCGCACCAGCGGGTCCGGGAATCGCCATCGAAGGCGTTCTTGATCTCGTTGCCCGACTGCACGGAGGACGCCGTCGCGCTCCGTCCTCCCGCGAGATCAGCCTTGATCAGTTTGGGCTTTCTCGGTTTCAACTGCGATTCGTCGTCCAGTCTTCCGGCCGCCCAAAGCGTTCCGCGCGTAAGCAGATCCAGAAACTCCGGCGCGCCGACCGTCTCATTGTGATGGCCCAGCGTGCTGCCAAACACCCGCGTCTTCTCGCGGTAGAGATTCGTCCAGACCGTGACCTCATCCTTGCCGGACTCCTGATTCTTCGAGGTCGCCAGGGCGTGGGACGCGGGGCCGAACTTGGCGATGTGATACAGCTCGCCCGCCGGGTTCCACCAGCCCAGGGGAAATCCCTTCATGATCGGATGCGCCCCGTCGGCCTTGAGAACTTCATGCGGGTAGTGTTTCCCGTGGCCGTGCGAGGTGACGCCGCAGAACTCAAACCAATCGTCCGTCTTCGTGCGATAGCAATGCATGGCGCAATGCAGCACAACCGCCGGCAGCCCCTCGCGATGCGGCTTCAGAACGCGCTCCACGAAGGCCAGGTCCTTCACGGCCGCGAAGCACTCGTGGTGAATCACCACATCGTAGCCCTTCGCCCAATCCGCATTCTCGTAGAGCGGGATCTTCGTGTCGGTCGTCGAACCTCCCTGCACGACAACATCGACCTTGATGTGCGCGCGCTCCTCCAATCCTTCCGCAATCAGAATCTTCTGGGTCTCGTAGTCGTGGCAACAACCGCCGCCGACATAAAGCGCCCGGAGAGTTTTTGGGGCGGCCTGATTCGTCCCGGCAAACAAAACCAACAGGGATGCAACAGCGCTGAATAAGGAGATTCGAAACTTCATAATTGGAATAGTCGGAAGGGGCGAGAAGGACACGCATTTGAGACGCCGGCTACTGCGCGGGCTCACGGATATAGCCGCCGAACTTCCACTCGTTGTTGACGCGTTTCATGGCGACTTTCTCCATGCGATCGACGCCGTCGATGTAGACGCTCATGACCATCGAATCCGCGTCGATGGTCTCCTGTTGCAGCACGCGAATCCCGGAAATGTGCGTGACGTCGGACTGATGCTTGGCGGCGATCTCCGCCTCGCTCTTGCCCGCCCATTGCTCAGCCATGCGCTTCTGCTCTTCGGGCGACAGACTGCTCAAATAGGTGTCCGGGGTCCCCTGCTGCATCGCCCAGATGGCGGAAACGAGCGCGTTCTCCGGCGTCTGATAGCCGACGAAGCTCCAACTCTCCTTCGGAAAATTCGAGCCGCCGGCGCGGGCGGCGTCTTCGGCCATCGCGGCGACTTCCGCGGCGGATTGCTGGATGCGCGCGTTGTTGGCCTGGAGTCTCTCATTGGCCGCACGAAGCCGCGCCGCCTCGTCCGATTGCGCCCGAAGCCGAGTCACGTCTCCGCGAAGTTTGTGGACCTCGCCGGCCTGCTCCCGGAGCCGCTCGTTCTCAGCACGATAACGCGCTTCGATCTTCTCGCGCTCCTGAGCGACCGCCTTCTCCGCCTCATTGAGTCGCGACAGCAAAGCGTTGTTCTCGGCCCGCAGTTTCATAATCTGTTGCGAATGCATGACGCCAAAAGCGGCAAAGCACACACTTAGTATGATGATAACGGCGTTCTTCATGAAATCAGGACGATCACTCCCAAGAGGCAATCCGAAGTCCAATCACTTCAGCCCTTCGAGATATTTCAAACTCTGAGGAATTTGTTTCTCCGCGCCCGGCGACTCGTCCTCGATCAGATACAGATCCAGTTTAGTCTTCCTTGCCGTGTCCAGAATCGCCTTCCAGTCAAGCTGTCCGGTCCCCAGCACGACGTTGAATTTGACGTCCGACTTGCCCGAGGTGAAGCCGGTCTCGACGTCTTTCTTCATGTCCTTGAGATGCATCAGCTTCCAACGGCCCCGGTATTTCTTGAGCAGCCTGACCGGGTTCTGCCCCGCGTGATGCGCCCAATAAACATCCATCTCGAACTTCACGTCCTTGCTGGTCTCCTTCGCCATCAGGTCGAACAAAGTCGCATCCCCGTGCTTCGCCCACTCGTAGCCGTGCGGGTGATAGAAAAAGATGAACCCCTGACGCTTCAACGCCGCTGCGGCCTTGTTAAACACTTTGATTGCGTCGCGGCATTCCTTCTCGTCGAATTCGTCCTTATGCGGAATCCAGGCCAGTCCGACATATTTCAGACCCAGCGTGTTCGCGTCGACAATGACCTTGTCGATGTTGTCGC
>JBLHKZ010000242.1:0-8746 GCA_047618185.1 Limisphaerales bacterium | reverse complement strand
CAACCGGCAATTAAGGAAATATTCAGTTTCATCCGGCGTTCAGATATGCACAAATTCACGGCGTCTACAATAAATATTATTGCTAGGGATTTGCTTTTTGCGTGAGGCGCTTGAGGTCGCCGTTGAAGGGATCGGAGATGGTGAAGGGGTGAAGGGGTCGGTCCGCTAATTGATGAATTTGCGTTCGGTGATTTCCTGCCAATCTCTTCGGCTGATGGCCCGTGCGTTGCGAGATGAGGATCCGGGAGCGCCCCCATCATCGACCGGTTTAACCGGATTGATCGTCCGAGTGAATGGGAGTCGAGGCAGCCAATCCCACGCGTTAGAAGGCCCGCGCGAATTCGGACCGCGAGCAGTGATCGCATCGGGGGCATGAGAAGATTGGTTTGTTGCCGGCACGCACTCGCTATCCCCAGATTTGCCGATCCAGGCTACGATACTGGATCGCCTCGGAAACATGCTCGGCTCCGATTGAATCGACACCGCTCAGATCCGCCATCGTCCGGGCGACCTTGAGAATGCGGTCGTAGGCGCGCGCGCTCAGGTTGAGGTCGCTCATCGCGTATTTGAGCAGATTTTTAGTTTCCTCGTTAAGTCGGCAGTGCGCCTCCAGTTCGCGGCTGCCCATGCGGGCGTTGCAGGTGACTCGGGGTCGCGCGCCAAACCTCGCCTGCTGGCGCTCCCGCGCCGCCACCACCCGTTCGCGAATCACGGCCGAAGGCTCGCCCGTCCGCTCGGCCATGATCTCGTTGAACTTCACCGCCGGGACCTCGACGTGCAGGTCGATGCGGTCGAGCAACGGCCCGGAAATGCGTCCGAGATAATTCTGGATTTGTTTGGGTGAACAGCTCGATTCGCCGGGCATTTTTCCATCCGGCGTTGGATTCATCGCGGCCACGAGCATGAAGGCGGCGGGAAACGTCATGGTCCCGGCGGCGCGCGAGATCGTCACTTTGCCGTCCTCCAGCGGCTGGCGCAGGGTCTCCAGCACGTTGCGCTTGAACTCCGGCAACTCGTCAAGAAACAGGACTCCGTTGTGCGCAAACGAGATCTCGCCGGGCGTGGGATTGATGCTTCCGCCGAGCAGGCCGGCGTCGCTGACGGTATGATGCGGCGAACGAAAAGGACGCCGGGTCACTAGCGCCTGCCCCGGCTCCAGCAGCCCAACAATGCTGTGCACCCGGGTCGTCTCCAACGCCTCGTCGAGCGTCAATGGAGGCATAATTGTCGGGAGCCGCTTGGCCAGCATCGACTTGCCGGTGCCGGGCGGACCGATCAGCAGGATATTGTGTCCGCCCGCCGCCGCGATCTCGAGCGCGCGCTTCACCGATTCCTGCCCTTTGACCTCCGAAAAATCCACTTCGTCATCGAGAGGCTGAGCGAAGATCCGTTTCACGTCCGATTGGACCGCGGGGATCTTTACAGCGCCTTCCAGGAAACCGATCGCCTCCCGAAGATTGCGCACCGGAGCCACCAGCAATCCTTCGACCACGGCCGCCTCCGCCGCATTCTCCGGCGGCACGAGCATGCCGACCTTGCCCTCGGCTCTGGCTCGCAACGCAATCGACAACACGCCCTTGACCGGTCGCACCGCGCCGGTCAGCGCCAACTCGCCGACGATCATAAAGTTCTCCAGCTGATCGCAGGCAAATTGCTCGCTCGCCGCCAGCATCCCGACCGCGATCGGCAAATCGAAACTGGGCCCCTCCTTCTTCACGTCGGCGGGGGCGAGATTGATCGTCGTCCGCCCCATCGGAAACCTGAAGCCCGAGTTCGTGATCGCCGTGCTGACGCGATCCCGTGACTCCTTCACGGCCGTGTCGGGCAAACCGACGATCACCACCACCGTGTCGCCCCAACCGGCGTTGACTTCGACTTCCAGTGGATACGCGTCAATCCCGTTGACGGCGGCTGAACAAACCTTGGCTAACACGCTCGAAAGTCTGGGAGCCTCCAAATCCCTCGGCAATGGGTTTCTGATTCGTTTCCACCCAAAACCGCAGATTCATTTATCGTATCTCGACAAAGCGAGGTTTTGTCTGGCTTGTCGAATCTTCGAACACTATTACCCGTTGGAAATTCATGAAGACGATCAAACTCAGCCGACGCCACTTTCTTGCCGGCGGTTTGGTCGCGCTACCGCTCGCGAGCGTGGCTGACGCGCTCTTCGTGGAGCCTGAATGGTTGCGTGTCCGGACGATTCGATTGAGCCAGGATGAGCCCGCGCATCGATTCGCGCACATCACGGACATTCATTTCAAGGGAGATACCGATTACTTGAGAAAGGTCGTCAACCGGATCAACACCCTTTCGCCGGACTTCGTCTGCTTCACCGGCGACCTCGTAGAGAACCAGGCTCACATTGCCGAGGCGCTGGAGATCCTCGAGGAGATCGAATCACCCCTCTATGGAGTCCCCGGAAATCATGACTACTGGTCGGGCGCTGACTTCGATCAGATTGCGCGCTCATTCCGAAAAACCGGCGGCGACTGGTTGCTCGACCGAAATGCGTCGATCCGCGATGGGAAGATCCGGCTCTTCGGCGCGACATGCGAACAGGGCATCAACTTTGTCCCGGATCCCGAAGCGAAAAATATCGCGCTGATACATTACCCGAAATGGATCGAGAAACTGGGCGACGGCAAGTTCGATCTGACCTTGGCGGGTCACTCACACGGAGGTCAGATTCGTATTCCGTTTTTCGGGCCGCTCCTATTGCCTGATCAGGTCGGCGAGTATGACCTCGGCCTGTTTGAGACGCCTGCAGGCCCGCTTTATGTCGGAGCCGGAATCGGTGAATTCTTTCTCAACGTTCGCTTTTTTTGCCGGCCGGAGATTATTCTTTTCGAGCTCTAACCTTGCGGCCCTTCAACTCCTCAACCTCAATGTGGCCGGTTCGCCGACGCTGATACCAACGAATGGCAAACAAGTCCGCAAGCCCGCGCCACAGCCGATTACCGATGCCATACTTGGAGACGCCGGCCACTCGCGCCCGGTGATTCACCGGGATCTCACGCGTTTTAAACCCGCCGTTGTGCACCAGAATCGGAAGAAATCGATGCAGGCCATTGAAAGGAAATACGCCTTCTAGCGCCTCGCGGCGAAACACTCGCATCGCGCAGCCCGTGTCATGAAAATCGGCGTCCAGCGCCCATTGTCGCGCCTTGCGGGCCAACATCGACGACGTGCGCCTGATGAAATTGTCCTGCCGATTGAGCCGCATGCCGCAGACGAAATCGACTTCATCGAGTTCCTTCAGCATGCGTGGAATATCCGCCGGGTCATTCTGTAAATCGCCGTCGAGAGTGGCGATCAGCGGCGCCTCAGTCGCCTGAATCCCGGTCCAAAGCGCGGCGCTCTGTCCGGCATTTTTCAGATGCCGCAAACCGACGACGTGGGGATTCTTTTTTTGCGCCTCCGCAATCTTTTTCCAGGTTGCGTCCGTGCTCGCATCGTCGACGAAGACCACCTCAAATTTGCCGTCCACGCCGCCCGCGCCCTCCATAGCCTTCGCGCACTCTTCCGCCATGGGCAGGATATTGTCCTCCTCGTTATACACGGGGACAATGATGGAAAGTCTGACTGGCACGGCCGAAGGGTAGGACGTTCTCTCGGAATTGACCAACTTTTCGTGGCGAGCGGGAGAGAAGCAGTGTCGCCTAGAAGAGATTCGTCTCGCCCTCGCGTTCCAACGATTTGGGCTTGCCGAAAACAATCGAGGCGACCACCGCGCGCTGGGCAGATTCATGCACCGAAAACAGGTCGGAGATCTCGTCGGCCATCGTCTCCGTTGAAGCCCGTTTTCGCTGATAGGCGCTTCCGGCCGGATGCGCCTGCAGCCCCGCCGTCGGTTGCAGCGGCGTGTCCTTGCTGCAGTGAGGACAATTCAGATTGCGGCCGATCGCTCCATCGGGAAACAACAGCTGACCGCCGCAATGCACGCACAAGCCTTTGTGGAAGTAATCTCCATCAATATCGGAGACCAGTTTGGGAGCGGAGAGCGCGCTGGTCTTGCGCGTTTCCCGAGCCGGAGGCGCCGACTGGGGCGGCGGCGCGGATGGCTTAGCCGTGTAGTTGTAGGTCGGCGGAGACTGGCGCGACGGAGTCGTTGGAGCTGGAGGTCGCGCGAGCCGTTGACCGCTTGGAACGTCTTCTGGCCGCAGCGAGGGAGCCGCGGCGCGGGGCGGGGGGGTGGGGCGAGCCGTCGGCGAGGGAGCCGCGGAATCGCCTTCCAGCAGCCGTCGCAATTCCTCCTCCCAACCGCCGCCCGAGGTGGCCTTTGGCGCGGGAGTCGGAGAACCAGGCCTCGGCGGTGACGCCGCCGTGGGCGTCTGCCTTGGGGCGCTTGAAGAATCGAGCCATTGACCGTCCGACCACTGCTTCGTCTCTTTCTCCTCCTTGCGCTTCTGCCACCAGGACGCAAGTCCCCAGATGATGGCAATTACGAAATAAAGTAGGGCGTCCATGATTCTTCAGGCGGCTTAGGTGGATCGCGATAGACCGACCTAGCTCATGTCCCCGCCCTGGTCGCCGCCGGCGATATTGTCGCGCATATTGGTGTCGGCCTGCACATTGCGCAATTTGTAGTAATCCATCACGCCAAGATTGCCGCTGCGGAAGGCTTCGGCCATCGCCATCGGAATCTGGGCTTCGGCCTCGACCACCCTCGCGCGCATCTCCGACACCCGGGCTTTCATTTCCTGCTCGGTGGCAACCGCCGCCGCGCGCCGGACCTCCGCCTGCGCCTGGGCGACCAACTTGTTCGCCTCGGCCTGCTCGGTCTGGAGTTTCGCGCCGATGTTCTGACCGACCGTCACATCCGCGATGTCAATCGAGAGAATTTCGAAGGCCGTATTGGAATCGAGAGCCTTGCCCAGCACCGTCTTGGAAATGCTGTCGGGATTCTCAAGCACGTCCTTGTAGGAATCCGCAGAACCAATCGTGGAGACAATGCCCTCGCCGACACGCGCGACGATGGTCTCCTCCATCGCGCCGCCGACGAAGCCCTTGAGCGAGGTTCGCACCGTCACGCGAGCCTTGGCCTTCACCGCGATGCCGTCGCGGGCGACAGCCTCAATAGTCTGCATGCCGCTGGCGGGATTCGGACAATCAATCACCTTCGGATTGACCGAAGTCTTCACCGCCTCAAGCACGGTTCGGTTGGTTCCCTTCACCGCGAGGTCGATCGCGCAGGCGTGGTCGAACACCAGTTCGATCCCGGCCTTGCGCGCCGCGATCAACGCCTGGACCACCATGAAAATATCGCCGCCCGCAAGGTAATGGGTGGACAAATCGTCAATGCTGATCGGCAGGCCGGACTTGACCGCCGTGATGCGGGTGTCGACGACCAGCGCGACCGGCACGCTCCGCAGTTTCAACGCGATCAACTCAAAGAAGCCGACCCGCGCTCCGGAAAACATCGCGCGGATGTAGATGCCGATGAAGTTGAAAATGACAATGACTGCAATGAGCAATACGAACGCGAGAACGGCCAGGCCGATCCAGGCGGGGTTGCTCAGGGCCAGGATGTCGGGAAGTGTTTGCATAGCGTTGAGTTAGGTTGAGTTCTATTCCGTCTGTTAAAATTAAACCGTCGCGCGGACCACCACGCGCATGCCTTCGATCGCGATCACTTTCAAGGGCGTGTCTTTTTCGACCATCTGCCCCTCGGTGACCACATCCACGCGCCGACCGTTGATCTTGGCCGTGCCCGAGGGGCGCAAGGTCGTCACCGCCACTCCCGACTGCTCCAAAAATTCCATATACAAGTCGCCGACGCCGGTATCGCCGATCGTTCCCTCCAAAATGAGCTTCTTGCCGAATTTCGTGGTGTGAAATTTCGTGAACCACCAATAGGCAAGGCCAACCAGCCCAACAATCACGAGGATTAAAACGAACATCCCGGCAGCAGCGCCGAAATAGGAAAATGAAAGCGCCACGCCCACGATCAGACAGATCAATCCAATCGCCCCCGCAATCAGTCCCGGCAGGAACAACTCCGCGTACAACAGTCCGCCCCCAATGATGAGCAGGGTGGCAACAATCGCGACATGGGAACCATCGTCCATCGCCAAAATATAGAAACTCACCCACTCCCGCGCAAGTCAATTGGAGTTCGAGCGCGCCAATGGCGCAGTTCACGATTTGGAACGCGAGACAATCGAACACGGGGAAACCCACCCCTGGCCCCTCCGAGGAGGAGCCAGGGGGGGGGTTCTGCTTCGATCCACATATCTATTCCCAAAAGATCGAACTGCCCCCCGCCCGCGCCAATACGGGCGCCGTTCTTACGTGGCCGCCCTGTTGACTCAACAAAAAAGGACACCGTAGCGGCAGATCAGGTCCTGGCCCGTTGACTCATAATTGGGGACACCGTAGCTGATTTCTTTTTCGTTCGTGGTTTGGGTCGTTTGGTCTGTGCGAGGTCCGGGGTCGTCGGAGCGCAGCGGAGACGGACCCGGACCTTCTCCTTCTGGGTGCGCAGCTTCTGGGTTTTCGAAGCGATGCTCTTCAATCTTTTCTCAATGTCCTCCTTCATCTGGATCGGATCGTGGCATTCCAACAATGCCTCCAACTCACCGACCTGGAACTCCTGGCCTTGCGCTCGCCTGTAGCCGATCAACTCTTCGTGCTCCATACGTCCATAACCCAGGCGCTGACGCACGTGCGTGTAGTTCTTTTGCTCCACGTAGGCCTGGTCGTTCTTGCAATAGGGGCGCGAACGAGTCAGCTCCACCGCCGGTTGGCGGCCCTCAAAGTAGCCCCGGAAATGCCAGTTGAGGAATTCACCGCCGTTGTCGGTATCCACCCCTTTGAGGATGAAGGGTATACGCGCTTCGATCTGTGCGAAACGCTCGCAAAGCGCGTATTGGCCGCGGTTCCAGACAGATCCCACCTCCGTCCAGCCACTGAACACATCGCTTCTGGAGATACTCTTTCCTGCTGTTTTGGCTCATCGTGACGTCCATGCGCCACGGTGTCCTTAGTTTTGAGTCGACGGGACCTTCGATTCCTCATCGCCGATCCCGCTTCGGTGTCTTTCATCATGAGTCAACACGCCGCGACCGCGTTCGAACGATTCGCGCTCGCCCCGGTCGATTCGATCGTTAAGCTGTCGCGGCGCGAACCGATACCGCCACAGCCTCCGAGCTCAGCCTATGGCAAACCACCGACGCATACTGATCCTGAGTGACATTCACTATGTCGGTGAATCCGAGCGCGAGCGCGGCAATTTCGAATCCGAGGCCATTGACACCCCCCTCATGCGCGCCTGGGTCCGCGCCTGGATGCATTTCGTCTGGGAACGTCGGCCCGGCCCGCAAAACGGCCTGCTCGAGTATTTCCTGAGCGAAGCCGGCGAAGCGGACCTCGTTATCGCCAATGGAGACTATTCAGCCGATTCGGCGTTTGTCGGGGTGAGCGATCGAGCCGCGCTCGACAGCGCACAAACCTGCCTGGGTAAACTGAGAAAGAAATACGCCGATCGTTTTCACGGGACCATCGGCGATCACGAGCTTGGCAAGAACGGCCTTGGCATGACGGGCGGAGGCATGCGACTGGAAAGTTTCCGGCTCACGCAGGAAGCCCTGGGACTTCGCCCCCTCTGGCGCGTCGACCTGGGTCTCTACACACTGCTGGGCGTCACTTCGTCACTCGCAGCGCTGCCGATCTACGCATCTGAGATCCTGCCCGATGAACGGGACGAATGGCGTCGTCTGAGCCAGACTCACTTGGCTGAGATCGAGGAAGCTTTTCACTCGCTCCCCTCCGATCGGCGCGTGATCCTCTTTTGCCACGATCCGTCCGCGCTACCTTTTCTCCATCAACTCACGGCCGTGCGCGAAAAACTCGGGCAGATCGAGGCCACGATCGTGGGGCATCTCCATTCCAACCTCATCTTCCAAACGGCCGGGCTGACCGCAGGCTTCCCGCCGATTGCCTTCCTTGGCGACGCCATACACCGCATGAGCCGAGGGCTGAATCAGGCGCGAATCTGGAAAAACTTTCGAACGCGCTTTTGCCCCAGTCTCGCCGGCATTCACCTGCTCAACGACGGCGGGTATTACTCGGTGGAGCTGGATGACGAAGCCGCCGAGCCCGCACGCTTCACCTGGCGCGCCTGGAAACGGGATTGGTGAAAAATCCGGACGACTCCGAGTCAGCCGCCGATGCAACTCATCGAACGATCGGGGTGTTCAAATTCCTCTTCTCCGATGTGATGCCGAGCTTCCTTGCCCATGACGTTCGCTCGCGACTCGCGCTCGGCATCGGAAGCGGCTCCGCGCAAAGCCGGTTTCAGATCGTATTCGCCCAGGCTGAAAAGGCAGGTTCGAATCTGTCCGTCGGCGGTCAGAGGGTGTGCATTACCCACAATTTCTCGTTCCAAAAACGGCGTGGATTGCATTGGAAATGCAAGTATCCGCGCAGCGATACCTTACCTGCCCAATGGAGCCACTCGACGCTGAGGGCTTTCCCTGCGCTGGCAGGGTCCCGCACGCGCATAGGCGTCAACTTAAGAGGGATAGCGGCTACAATCTCCGAAGGAAGCCAAAAACTTTCGTAGCAGCCGAGGTCACGAGGCTCTTTTGTCCGCCTTTTCGATTTGAAATGAGCCTCGTGACCTCGGCTGCTACGAATCGTTTGGATCGCTTTCGCTGTTTAGCGCGAATCCCTTCAACAAATGGCGCTGCTTTCGCTTAGGTTGACGCCTATGCGCACGCGGGACTGCGCCAATGCTTCGTGCGAA
>JBLHKZ010000241.1:0-8756 GCA_047618185.1 Limisphaerales bacterium | reverse complement strand
ATTTTGAATTGTCTCGGATTGTTCATGACGCTGCGGCCAATTCAGGCGATCAAAGCGACAGTCCCATGGCTGATCGTCCTTGGGGTCATGATCAAGATCGATACGGTTTCTTCCCCAGACTGGGTTGCGGCTTTTTGGTTCGGCGTCATGTGTGGTTATCCGATTCTCGTCAATCTGGTGGTCATCTCGAAACACAATGGACGTCTTGGGACAATTCAGACGTCCGGAGGATCCGTGGCCAACCTGGGATTAAGCCTGCCTGGCGCATTGTCCGCCATGGGAGAGTCCGGGAAAATTCAGGCCGCCTGGGTTCCGGGCATCATCACCCTGGCCATGGGCCTCAACGATCATTTGCATTCGCCTCAAAGCCCCTTGATCGATCCCACGGGCGCACGCTTGACGAATATGCAGGCAGAGTCCTTGCGCCAACTATCGGATGCCCTCTCGGAAATGCCCTCAGCCAATGACGAGGACGAAAATGAGGAACACTGGATGGAGGAAGAGGAATGGCTCGAGTCGGAGGAATGGCAGCGCATCCAATTATCCGCCCGGCAAGCCGCAATGCATTTTCAGGACTTCCGGAAGCCTATGCCGCTCGGCGCCCACCCCTCCTAATTCTTCGCTTTACTCTGGCTGGCGTAAGTCTCCAGCCACTTTTTCGTGGCTTCGACGCCGGGCTTGAAACCCCATGGACCCCGATCGGCCTGGACCGCGACCTTACCGTCTTTATCGACGACATAGATTCGATCCGGCGCCGCGCCGTAGGCGTTGTTCACCTTGTCGTCCATGCTGTCGACGATCGCGGTGAAATCGATCTTAAGCAACGAGCAGGCGGTCTTGGCGACTTCTTCACGATCCTCGTACGATGTGTGTTTTCTGATATTGATGCCCTGACGGACATTTCCCTGGCTGACTCTGCCATCGGAGGCGTGGGCTTCCTTGATGTAGACCATCAGAAATTCCACCTTGTCCTTGTGGGTTTCGTACATGCCGTTAAGGGAGCCAACCTGACTCCTAAAGGGCGGTCAGGTGTAGCTCCCGAAGACCAGGACTACGGGACGCTTACCCTTGAAACTTGCCAGCTTGACTTCCTTCTTGCCGTCGACGGTCTTGAGCTTGAAGTCCGGCGCCTCAGCTCCCACTTTCAAAGTTTCGCGACCTCTCGTCGAGCCCCTGCCCTTGCCTCCTCCGTTTCGGGGCTGCGCGAATACGGATGAAGTCACCGCTACAAGAGCGACAACAGCTGCGATACGAATAAGTGTTTTCATGGGAACAATGAATGAAATGTCGAACTACCGGGAACAGACGCAAACACCCGCTAATAAGTTACGTGAACCACGGATCTCCTTTTTCTAGCACGGATTTCGCGGATGACACGGATGGAAAAGAACTTGTCGGACCCGGCCACCAATGAATCGACCTGGACTCTGGACGTTCCGGATGGTGATCCGTGATATCCGCGTAATCCGTGGTAAAAAAACTCAGCGGTTAAACTAAAGCTCCTTGCCGGTGAGCTTGCGTTTGTCGCCGTCGCGAACGGTGACACCCTGCCGGTCAAATCGCTCCAGAATTGGCATGATGATGCGGCGGCTGGTGCCCGCAGCCTGCCGTAGATCGCTGACGGTCGCCGGGCCGTTGGCCTTCATCCAGCCGACGATGCCCGATCCCATCTCATCATACGCGGTTTTCAACATGACGATCTCCGTGTTGAGTTCAATGACCTCGCCGGTATCCAGCAAGTACTTCAAGACCTCCAGGCCGGCGGTGTCCGTCGTCAATTCCTTTCGCCCCGGCGGTTCCATGGGTTTCGCCGCCAGCGCGCTTCGCACTCGTTCGCCCCCCGCTCGCAACCTCGCGGGCAAGGAAGGTCGATGTCCCTCCCGCGCCATCACCGCCCCGCGGCGCGCAAAGCCATCAGCGCAAAGATCGACCAGCATCAGGTCAATTGCCTCTGGCGAACGCAGACGTCCGCCCAACGCGGTTCTGATCTCCGTCAACGGCAGACCTTGTTGCTCTGGATGCGCCTTGTGTCTCTCGTTAATCAGCGTCGCCGCGCGCTCGCGCATCGCGTCCCATTCCCCGGCGTCGACCACAATTTCTTCCCGCTCCTTCGCGGCTCCCTCCTCGACCAGTTTCGCGATGGCAGCCTCAATCTCGCTTCCGCCAAATCGGGATTGCAACAGAATGTCTTTTCCCTTTGCCGCCGCGTCGCGCTTCAGCTGCGCGGAAATCCAGGCGCCAAGATCGTTCAGATTCTCCGAGCGAGATTGCAGAAACGCCGCCTGCGCCGCTGTTCGAAATCGTTTTCGCACTGCGCGTTCATCCAGAACCACGCCGCCGGCCAGGGTCGCCTGCTCCGGCCAGTCGCGCACAATGAAGCGATCGCCGGCCATCACGAATGCGGGCGTCTCAAACCTCAATTCCGCAATCTCATTCTCGCCCGGCAACAATTCTTTCTTTTCCCGAAACAGAATTCGCGCCGGAAAATTTCCGCTGCCGAAATGCACCCGCACGCGAATGCTGTTCTTTAGCGGACGGTTTACACTGTATTGCCCGCCGTCCAGTCGAGACGACCGTTCCAGCAGGACATCGATCGCGTCGGAAGTCTCACCGCTCCCTTCCAACATCACGATGTCTCCACGGGCGACGCCGACCGCGCCATGCGAGGTGTCGTGGCTGAGATCGGGAAGATTAACCGCCGTGCGCGTCCCCGGCCCCACCGATTCTGCGTCGGCGTTGTGCGCCTGAATGCTGCGCAGTCGGCTGGTCCGGCCGGAAGGCTGCAGACAGACCGACTGACCTCGATCCAGTGTCCCGCCAGTCAATGTCCCCGTCACCACCGTGCCAATGCCCTTGAGCGTAAATACTCGATCGACGGGCAACCGAGGCTTCCCGATATCAGCAGGAGAAGGCGTCGTCGAAACGATCTCCGCCAATGCCTGCTTGAGTTCCTCGATGCCCTCGCCGGTGACGACGGACGTCCCAATGATCGGTGCGTCCGCGAACGGCGTCCCGGCCAATTCCTCACGCACCATTTCGATAGCCAACTCCGCGTCGGCTTCCGGAAGATCGATCTTGGTCAGCGCCACAACCGCCTTCGTTACGCCAAGATAGGAAAGAATTTGAACGTGCTCCTCAGTCTGGGGCATCCATGAATCGTCAGCGGCGACGACAATCAAAGCCAGATCGATCGAGCCGACGCCCGCGACCATGTTCTTCACAAAGTCCTCGTGACCCGGAACGTCGATAATCCCCAGATGAAAGGCCTCGTCGCCCTTCGCCAGGTCCAGCGAGGCAAAACCCAGATCGATGGTAATCCCGCGTTCCTTCTCCTCCGGAAGTCGATCGGGATCGGTCGAAGTCAACGCCATGATCAAGGAACTCTTGCCATGATCGACATGGCCGGCCGTCGCGAGAATGTAGTTGGCGCGTGACATCAGGACAGGACTTCAACGCCGTAATTCTCAAACTTTCCCTGGAACGCCTTTTGCACAATCTCAAATGAGGTGATGGCTGAAAATGCCAGGACGGGACTGGACTTGATGGCGCGCACCGTTTCTCCCCTCAGTTTGCCGCCTCCCGTCGCCAACCACAGCAATGCACAGGTATCCAATAGCATCACGATTCCCGGGGCCACTCCGCTTCGGACATCTCTTCCGTTGGATCGTAATCGATTTCGACCTTTGAAAATATAGGATCCGGCGATAGATCGCGCTCGCTCTTGTGCGGGCTCAATTCGGCGACCGAATGTCCATTTCGACAGATGCGAATCGATTCGCCGCCACTCTCAATCTCAGCGAGCAAACGCGAAAAAATCGTCTTCGCCGAATGAACCGTGATCATCTTCATGTCCGCACTTTAGTCCGCTTAGTCCACATGTCAATCTGCCCGAATCCGCTTGAAGCGAAATTCCTGTTCGGTCGCCACGACTTTCCCGTCCGCCTCAACCAATGGATAAACCAGGTAGTTCATGGCGCCGGAAGCGGGCGCGGGCTCAACCTCCAAATCTCTGCCGAGCGTGAATTGAAATCGATTGGCCGGATGATGGCCGGCGTAATAATCCTTCAGCTCAGGATGTTTGTCGGCTTCGCTGATATCCACCGGATGCCATTTGCCGCCGGCGTGAATTTCCGCCCAGCAATGGTAACCGCCGATGATGCCCTCGTCCGCGTCAGCCGGAATCGTGAAGCCGATCGCAAATCGCGCCGGCAGGCCCACCGCGCGCGCCAGTCCGATGAAATAGGCATGGAAATCCGTGCAATTGCCCGTGCGTGAATCGCAGGCGTACAACGCGTCTCCGCGTCCCCAGCCCGTCCCGCTCTTATCGTAGGCCATCCGACCCAGCGTGTGCCAATACAGCGCCTTCCCCTTGGCAAGCTCGCTCTCAGCGCCCTTCACCGCTTCGCGCGCGATCTTCGCCAGTCGTTCGTTCCTGGGGACAAGCGTCTCCGGGTTCAGGTGCCTGGACACATCCTCCTTCTTGCCCGCTTTGTAGCTGGACTTCTCCTTTCGTTCGACGCGATATCGCACTTCGACGGTCTTCCCGGCGTCGGCTTTCACCAGGTTCATGGTGAGTATGCGATTCCTAAATTCCTTGTCCCTGGTTTGCCTCCAGGGTTTATGCGTGGTCACGCCCAGTAATTCCACTTTCTGGAAGCGGTCGGACGACGCGATGGGCAGCCATAGTTTGCCTTCATTTTCAATCGGAGGAATCGTCACTTTGTAGGAGAACTCGAAGGCGTCCTTGCCTTTGACGATGAGGGGTTTATCCGACGCCGCGGTGGCGTCGACCAGCCACAAGCTGCTGACCAGCAGCAAGGGCAGAGAGGCTCTTATCAATTTCATTTGGGGGTGTCGCTCAGAGTGTGTGTTTGCGTTTGCTGGAAAAACTTCAAGGTAGGACGCACGAATCGCGGTTATGTGTCACAAAAATTTGACGCTCTGAAAAATTTCTCAAAAAAGGCCCCTAATCACGTCGATGACCTCCTGATCCTGACGCGGAAAGACAGTTCGAAGGTCGATATGAAATTTACCAGAGCCGACCGAGCCCACCACCGGCGGCGAGGCCGCGCGTAGACTGGCCGCGAATTCCGCGGCGGTCATCGACTCAGGTTTGATCTCCAACGTCACCGACGCCAGAGACGAACGCGGCAGCGTGCCCCCTCCGACCGCGGAATTCCTCGTCCCAATCTTGAGCTTTATCGGCAGCCCAACGAGCGCCTCCGCCATTAGCTTCGCCCGCTCTTCGAGCGTTTCCACCTGGACGCCCAACATATCGAGCACAGGCACGGCAGGATCGGGGGCGGATTTACCGGCCAGGGAATTCAAGTAAGCTTCGACTGTGGTCTGCATCGCCGCGAGAATCAGTTTGTCGCAACGCAGCGCCCGGAAGAAGGGATTCTTCTTCAAAGCCGCGATATGCCTGCGCTTGCCCGCGATGATGCCGGCCTGCGGGCCGCCCAAAAGCTTATCACCGCTGAAGCAGACCAAATCCACGCCGCGCCGGACGACCTCGGCCGGAGTTGGCTCGTGTTCCACGCCGCCGAAACGCTCCGTGTTAACGATCGCCCCGCTGCCCAGATCTTCGACCAACGGGACTCGTTTCTTTTTGGCCAGGGCGGCCAGTTCCTCGGTCGATGGCGAATCCACGAATCCGTCCATGAAGAAATTGCTCCGATGCACCTTGAGCAACAGCCCGGTTTCCTTGCCGATGGCGCGCTCATAGTCGCGCAAAGAGGTCTTGTTCGTCGCGCCAATCTCGCGTAGTCGGGCGCCGCTGGTTTCCAGAATATCGGGAATTCGAAACCCGCCGCCGATCTGCACCAACTCGCCCCGAGAAATAACCACCTCAGGCTTCGTCGCAGTAAACTCACGTAAGATCAGAACCAACGCGGCGGCGCAGTTATTCACGATTGTCGCCGCCTCGGCCTTGCACAGGACGGCCAGACACTTCTCCAAATACTCCCCTCGGTTGCCCCGTTTGCCGGAGCCAAGATCAAATTCCAGATTGTTGTAGCGCGCGCCGATCGCCCCGAGCGTGTCCACCACGTCGATTCCCAACGGAGATCGACCGAGATTTGTGTGCACGATCACTCCGGTCCCATTGATGACCGGCTGTATCCTCGACCGCCGCAATCCAGCCAGCGCATCGTCCACGCGCTTCAAAACGGCGTCGAGTTTGGGAATGTCCTTTTCCTTGCGAATTTCCGCCAATTCACGCCGCACGGTCACGACGACCAGCGGCCTCGGAAGCCCGGTTTCGCCCAGCGATTGGAGAATCTTTTCCACGGCTGGAATGGAGCGAAGTTTTGACATCGCGTCGTTTCTAGAGAACTCGATCATGATTTAACAGTTGAAAACCAGTCTCGCGATTTGAAAGATCGCCCAGTGACTCCAACCGCCGCGCCCATTGTCAAAGAACTCGTTCTGATCGGCGGCGGTCATTCGCACGTTGAGGTCATCAAAAGCTTCGGCATGCGCCCCATGGCGGGTGTCCGCGTCACCCTCATCTCCAAGGATATCAACACGCCCTATTCCGGCATGCTGCCCGGTTACATCGCCGGGCATTACACGTTTGAAGAAACTCATGTCGATCTCCGGCCTTTGGCAAATTTCGCCGGCGCCCAGTTCTATCACTCGCGCATCACCGGCATCGATCTCGACAACCGGCTCGTCCATTGCGCGAATCGCCCGCCCGTTCGTTTTGATGTCCTTTCCATTAACACGGGCTCAGCTCCCGATCTGGACGCCGTCTCAGGCGCTCGCGAGCACGCGCTCCCAGTCAAACCGATCGAGCGATTCATCGCTGGCTGGGAAGAATTAACAAACGGCGCTCAAACAAAAGGCGACGATGATCAACCGTTGCGAGTCGTCACCGTGGGCGGAGGGGCCGGCGGAGTTGAGCTGACCCTGGCGACACAATTCGCGTTGAAGCAAAAAGGGATCGAGGCGGAATTCGCGCTCGCCACGGAATCCGAAACTATTCTACCGACCCACAACCGCAAAGTTCAACGGACCTACGAACGAATTCTTCGAGAACGAAACGTGAAGATTCACACGGGGTGTAAGATCACCGAAGTTCGATCGGGTGAATTGGCCGCCCAGTCTTCTGTATCCATCGCGTACGATGTTTTGTTCTGGGTGACAAATGCAGCCCCGCCACGCTGGGCGAAAACCTCCGAACTGCGCGTGGACGCCGCGGGATTCATCGCAATCAACGACCGCCTCCAATCTGAATCTCATCCTTTTGTTTTTGCCGCCGGGGATGTGGCTTCCTGCGAGGCGCACCCTCGCCCTAAATCTGGAGTGTTCGCCGTGCGACAGGGTCCCCCGCTCGCTCGCAACCTCCGGCTTGCCTGCGCCGACAGACCGCTCGAACCCTTCCGGCCTCAGAAAAAGTTTCTCAGCCTGATCAGCACTGGCGATCAATACGCGGTCGCCTCCCGCGGCGCGCTGTCGCTTCGCGGCGACTGGGTGTGGAAATGGAAGGACTGGATCGATCGGCGCTGGATGCGGAAATATCAGGAGCTGCCGGAAATGAAACCGGGCTCGGCCCCCTCACGATCCGCGATCAATGACGATGAGCCATCAGCGATCAAGACCCTGTCGGAGGCGCCAATGCCCTGCGGCGGCTGCGGTTCCAAAGTGGGATCGACCGTTCTTTCCCGCGTCCTTAAGCGACTCCACCCGATAAAGCGCGCCGATGTCCTGGTCGGTCTTGACGCCCCGGACGACGCTGCCATCACGGAAACACCCGCCGGCAAAGTCGCCGCGCACACCGTGGATTTCTTTCGCTCCTTTCTCAACGATCCCTACACCTTTGGAAAGATCGCGTCCAACCACGCGCTAAGTGATATTTTCGCCATGGGCGCCGAACCGCAATCCGCCCTCGCCATGGCCGTCGTGCCCTATGGCGTCGAAAGCGCCGTGGAGGAGCAGCTATTTCAAGTCATGACCGGCGCAGTCGAAGTCTTGAACGAATGCGGCTGCGCGCTGGCGGGCGGGCACACTTCCGAAGGCGCCGAACTGTCTTTCGGCCTCTCCGTTCAGGGACTCGGTTTTAGAGAGCAATTGCTCCGCAAGGGCGGCATGCAACCAGGCGACCGCCTCATCCTCACCAAACCGCTCGGGACTGGAACCCTCTTCGCCGCCGATATGCGCCGCAAGGCAAAGGGCGTCTGGATCGAATCCGCCATCGAGTCCATGCTGGTTTCCAATCAGGCGGCCGCCGAGATCGTTCATCGGCACGGAGCGACGGCCTGCACGGACGTGACTGGATTCGGACTACTCGGACATCTGGTTGAAATGCTGAAGGCTTCGAATGCTTCGGCAGAAATTGATTTCGATCAGATTTCACTTCTACCTGGAGCCGCCGAAACAATTCGGGCTGGCATTCTCAGCTCCCTGCATCCTGACAATCTACGCCTCCGGCGAGCCATCGCCAATGTCGATGAGGCGATGGAGCGAGAACTGTTCCCGATCCTGTTCGATCCGCAAACCTCCGGCGGACTCCTAGCCGGCTTGCCCGTCGATTCGGCTGATGATTGTTTGAGCGAACTTCAGGCCGAAGGTCTTCTGCATTCCCAGGTGATCGGCAGCGTCAATAAAGGGGGGGATTCGCCAACGTCCGTGACAATCAGTCAGGGCGGACGCAACTAAATCTTGCAAGAAATGCCGTTCTCGGGGCTGAAGCCCTATGCTTTACGCGGCCGGGCCTTCAGCCCGAAAACCAACGCCCCCCACCGAGCTTGCCCCAC
>JBLHKZ010000240.1:0-8823 GCA_047618185.1 Limisphaerales bacterium | reverse complement strand
CGCCTTCCGCGTCAGGTCAGCCCCGCGTCAGGGAATTGTAAGAAAATTGTCAGCGAGTCGCCTGATCACTTCCCGGATTTGAATTCCTCCGTGTTCCACGGCAAAGGTTCGGCGAAGTATTCCGCCGCGTTCTTCAGAGCCCAAATTCCATTCGGATCCTGAACTCTCCGCTCCATGAAATAACTCGGTTTCGCTTCGGGTTCAAATTCCTCATACAGCCCCTTGTTACGCAGCTCCTGAATGAGCAGATCACCGGATTCGGGAAACGAGGGCATAAAATTGCACGGACCTCCTCCCGGGGAAACGTAACCCCCATATTTCCGGAATAGTTCGCGTTCCACTTTCCAAAACGTGAGGACTTTTCGCCAGAGCATCCGGCTTTCTTCCGTCAAGGGCTCCCCGGACGGTTCATCTCCCGGCTTGTTTCCCTGATTCATGAACTTCCAAAAACGGGCTGTTTCAGCGTCGTTCACGACCAATCCGTGCTCCCTGGCGTACGCCTCAAAAATCTGCGCGTGATGCTCCTCAATTCTATCGCTCTCATAAACGTCACGGCCCAATATTCGCGCCACCAGGCGCTCCTTTCCCGGCTCTGGTTTGGGGGAAATAACGCTCGCGTGAAACTCCGGGGTCCGGGCTCCAACAGAATCCAGATACGCGGTCAGTCTCCGGTTCAGTTCAAATCGCATCTTCCCCCTGCTCCGCTCATATCCAACCCGTTCGTAAAGCTCGGGCGCCCCCATTTTCATTTCATCGTCCTCCGCCGATTCCAGCTCATCGATTCGCTCCCTCAAATTGAAAAATTCCTCAGCCCCTGCCTCATAGAATCGCATCAGCTTGTATTTCCCCACGCGGATCGCCGACTGCGGAAAGGTCTGGCTGACGGCGAAATCGTTCACGCCGATTTTTCGCAGCTGTTCACCAAATTTCTTCTCCGGGTGGTAATAGGGGAAATGCCAGACCATCGGCTGGGTTCGCTCCGGCATTTCGCCGCCTCGCAGAAAGGACGCTAGGCTGACGCCGTCGATCTCGCGCTGCTCATCGCGCCTGGCGCCGGCCACTTCCAGAAACGTGGGGAACAGGTCCGTCCCGATCACGGGCTCGTCCGTCACCTCGCCCGCCTTTGTCCTGCCCGGCCAGCGGACGATGAAGGGCACGCGGATGCCGCCTTCATACAGGTTCCACTTGCTTCCGCGCAGGGGACCATTGGCCGCGTATTCCGGATGACCGCCATTGTCGGCCGTGAAGACGAACAGCGTTTCTTCGGCCAGACCCAGCTCGTCAATGGCGTCCATGATCTGCCCGACGTGGTGATCCAGGGTCTCGACAAACGCCCCGTAACGCACGCGGTTTTTGCGCTGTTTCGAATCCTTGGGAATGCGCGCTTCATACTTGTCCAGCAGCCACTGCGAACGGGTTTTGACCGGCGTATGGACGTAGTAATGACAAAGATACAGCAGGAACGGCTGCTCCCGATTTTGACGCATGAAGGCAATCGCATTGTCCGTCACGCTGTCGCGCGGGAATTCGCCGGGCTTGATCGCGGGATCGATACCGGGATTCTTCGGCTGGTAGCCATAAGGATGACTGCCAAAGGTCTCGATCGCGTGGTCGAAGCCTTGCGCCTTCGGCCCGTGCGTCGGGCTCCAACCGAGGTACCGTTGGTGATGCTGATTCAGATGCCACTTGCCGGAGAACCCGGTCACATAGCCCGCCTCCTTCAATCGCTCGGCAAAGGTGACCTCCTCCAGCGGCAGGTTCATTGTGTAGGGCGGCGTCTTCATCCGGTGATTGCCAGGCTGGCTTCCCGGCCGGTCCTTGGTGACAAACTCAAAATTGAGCCGCGCGGGCGAACGCCCCGTCAGCAACGCTGCCCGCGAGGCCGAACAAATCGGCGCGGGCGAATACCCGTCGGTGAACCGCATCCCCTGTGCGGCCAGGCGATCGAGGTTCGGCGTGTCGTGCAACGGGTTGCCATAGCAGCCCGGATCGCTCCAGCTGAGATCGTCCGCCAAAACGAAAACAATGTTGGGCTTCCGGCCGGGCCGCGCTTTCCTCCCGGCGGCCGCGGCCCGCGCCTTTGCCCTGGCAAGTCCCGCGTTCACCTCCGACTTGGACTTCGACAAAACTTCCTTGAGCAGCGCTGCCGCCTTCAACTGCGCCGCCTCGTATTGCGGCTTGTCTGCGACGTTGACGTTTTCCAGCGCATCGAGACCGTGATCGTAAAATTCTCTGGCCACAGGTTTGCCGGTTCTAAAATCCCTCCATTCGGTGTAGCGAAAAGCATCCATCCGCAACGAATAACCCATCGTTTCCGGCTCGCCCTTGTAGTAGGCCGGCCGGGGATGCTGGGTCAGAGCGGCCCGGCTCAGCGTCGCCTTCGGATCGTCCAATACTGGTTTCAAGCTGACGCCTTCCAACCCGGCGACCGCAGGCAATCCGCAAACTTCCGCCAAGGTCGGATAGAGATCGATCAGTTCGGTCAGCGAATCGGTCGCTTTGCCGGGGTTCTTCATCCCCGGCGCGGAAATGATTAACGGCACGCGGGCGTCGAGGTCGAAGGTCGAGGTCTTGCACCAGAGCGAATGCTCGCCGAGATGAAATCCATGATCCGACCAGAGCGCGACAACCGTCTTGTCGCGCAATCCCAGCCGGTCCAGCTCATTCAAGGTTTTTCCGATTTGGGCGTCGACGTAGGAAATCGCGGCCAGATAGCCATGCCGCAATTCCCGCATTTGCGGATAGGGCAGTTTGCCGGTCTTGGGCATGCCCGCGTAGTTGCGCAACTCCCGCCAATCGTGTAGCGCGATGTCAGGGACATCGCGCGGCGGCTTCAGATTCGGCGCCAGTGAAACGAGATCCCGATCGTAAAGATCCCAATACTTCTTCGGCGCATTAAACGGCAGGTGCGGCTTCCAAAATCCAACGGCCAGAAAAAAGGGCTCTTTGCTCTTCGCCAACTTGCCCAGCGCCTGCTTTGCCTCCGCCGCTATCTGACCGTCCCAGTAAGCCTCGTCCTCGACATCCAATCGCTGAATTGGCGCGCCCTTCCTCTTTGGCTCCGTTCCGGGCGGCGCGCCGGGGACGACCCAGTCCCGCCAATGCGGCGCCCAATGATAGGTTTGAGGGACGCTCCACGATCTCGGATCCCCTTGAGGCTTCGTATTCCCGTTGTGAAAAATCTTTCCGATGCCCTGGGTGAAATAGCCGTTATTCTTGAAATGCTGCGGCAGGGTCACGACATCCGGAAGCGTGTCGCGAAAGTGCGTCTTCAAATTCCAGACTTTCAGGGTATCCGGACGAAGGCCCGTCATCGCCGAGGCGCGGGAGGGATTGCATACCGCCTGCTGGCAATAGGCCCGACGAAACCGCCGGCCTCGTCCCGCCAGCCGATCGATGTTGGGCGTGATCGCGTCAGGATGGTCGTAGCAGCCCAAGGTCGCGTTCAAGTCATCCACGACGATCATCAGGACGTTGGGGCGATCGGCGGCGATCGCGCCGAAAACGAATCCCAGCCCCGCAATCCCTGTGAGTATCAGTCGCTTCAATCGGTTCATGGCATAAGTCTTAATTGCTGCTCCGCGCAGGCGGAAAAACTACCAGACGTCGACATGAATTCCACGGCTAACCTGACCACGGCAACGTTTTCAAATATCGCGACGTCAGAGGCGTCAACCAGCGAACCCACCACCGCAGTAATTCTCATTTTAAGGAGAGGGATTGCTCATGGCCGCGTAGAACCGGCGCGGTGGGCGAACAAGCCCGATCCGAACTGAACGAGATTCGACGCCTGTCCGTCAGCAAGACCGCGCCGGAAATGGCGGGCAAGGATCAGGACGGCGTCGACTTCAAGCTCAGCGACTACCGCGGCAAGGTCGTGCTGCTCAATTTCTGGATGGAGTATTGAATGGTTTGACGGGCCGGTTGGCCCCACGAGCGGTCGCTCGTGAACAAACTGAAGGACAAGCCTTTCGCCATGATCGGCGTCAACTGTCTCCACGACGAACCCGCCAAACTCAAGCAGGTGATGGCCCGCGAGAACATCACCTGGCGCACGTTCGCGGCCAAAGGCGAAATCGCCGATCAATGGAACACTCCCGGCACTCCGTGGCTTCTACGTCATCGATCCCAAAGGCGTGATCCAACGCAAGTGGGTCGGAGCTCCAGGCCACAAGACAATCGCCGCCGTTCTGGAGAAAATGATTAAAGCGGCGAGAGCAGCACCCCCCTCCAACTGACAAGCCCCCGACCGGAGCGCGGCGGTGTCGTCCCGACTAGCCGCTGCAGATTTCAATGCACGCGCCCGCACACAGGCTCAATGGCGCCGCACTTCCCCGTGGCTGCGGTTGGTCGGGACGACACAGCCGCGCTCCTCATAGAACCATCACCTCGACTCAGCCTCGACTGTGTAAAGCGGCTGCCAGGTCTTCTCGCCGTCCCGTGACAAAAACGAACGTCCGCCCCCGATCGGCAACCGAATCGTGAATCGACGAGAGATGTCATGGATGACGATGAACTTCTCATCGCGACGAATCTCCTCAAAGACATGCTCGGATTCGTCGTCGGTCTTGCTCTCGATCCAGTAGATCGCATCGTCTCCCTCCAGTTTCTCAAATGCCCCTCCCTGATAAATTACGCGGCCAATCACGGCCCCCTTTTTGAAAATCGGTGAGCCGTCGGGACGGAAAAAGAAGGGACTGCGTCGAAGTATCTTTTTGTCTTCGTCAGTGAGATACGTCCGATCGGGATACTTTCCGTAAATCCCGGTCCACATGAGCGCGTCGGCGTCTTTCTTCGTGTCGCTCGGATGACGCAAGCCAAAGGCATGCCCCGCCTCATGGCCCAGCCCCGCGATCCAGCGCAGTTTATTCTTCTGAGTGGGATGCCTGCCGACCAGACCAAGCAGGTCATTCTCCGGCAGACACGTGACTCCATTGCCTCCCCTTCCCTTGTCGCCGGGACCGTCGGAATAGATCACCCAGATATTCTCAGGATCGTTAAACCGGGCTCCAAGCAGACGTTTAGCTTCCTGCAAGGCATTGTTAAATCCCCAGTTATCTTTGTTTGCCCCGTTTCGGTTTCCATAAAACCAGTCGGCGTTGCGCTGACTTTTCACGACTTCGACCACCGGATCGTTCAAGCGAAAGGTCGCCCCCCCGAGTTGCTTGGCATACCACTTCCGAAGATCACGGATCGCGTGCTCGATGGCGGCCGTGTATTCCGGCTTTTCCTCCCGGTCGGCGGAGACGAGATACACCACCCGGACGTGACGCGCGGACTGGTCCATAGCCGCGAATTGCCGCACAGCGTTCGGCCTCCCTTCCTTCGTCGATTTCGCGGCGCGCAATTCAGCCACTGACAATCCCAGCGCAACCAAAACCAATCCGCCTGTAAGCAACGCTCTCATTTCCTTTTCCTGTTCGATCCCAATTCGTAGCGCGGACCCTCCTCGCGTATCTCAGAGTGAAGTTGGATCATGCGCAGCCGCATCGATTCAAATTTCTTCCGATGCGATTCAGCGAGATTCGTCGTCTCCGAAGGATCGTTCTTCAAATCGTAGAGTGTGAAATTTCCAAGGTCGGACTGCTTGATGAAATCCATGATGCCCACGCCTTGTGGGGCTGAGGCGTCCCTGATCGTGATCTCCGACTGCGGCAGCATGTTGGCCAGCATCTTGTGGTCGCCCATGCGCATGCTGACTTCTTTCGCTCCCCGAGCGTGATAAAGCCACCACAGCATCGGGGTCTCGCGGTTCACCTCCCGACCGTTCAACAAAGCGGGAAAGACATTCACGCCATCGATCTTGTTCGGATATTCCGGCTTCGCCCCGACGACGGAAGCGAACGAGGGAAGAAAATCCGTTCCGTTGACCGGCTGGCTGGAAACAGATCCCGCTTTGATTCTGCCTGGCCACTTGATGATGCCGGGAACGCGACAGCCGCCTTCGTGCATGTGCCCTTTGGCTCCGCGCAGAATGCCCGGCGTCCCGAACGACGTGTTGGGGCGATGCTCCGGCCCATTGTCGCTGGTGAACACGATCAGAGTGTTCTCGTCGAGACCGTTCTGCTTGAGATGCTGCAGCAAACGCCCGATGTGATGATCCAGCATCGTGACAATGCCGTAGTAGGCGGCCCGATTCTCCTCCTTCGGTTTGCGAATCACCTGGGGACCGCCATAGCGAATTGATTTGGCCGCTTCCACTGTTTCCGCGTTTCGATACGGCTTCTTGAATTCCTCGGCCGCCACCACCGGGGTATGCGGTTCGCTGAACCAAAGCATCGTCATGAACGGCTTCGATGTGTCGCGCTGGTTGATGAAGCCAATCGCCTCATCCACGACGATCTCGGACATCCATCCTTTCATCTGCGGCTGAGCTTCGCCGTTTCGATAAAAGCCTTTCGGGTCTTGCCCAAAGTTCTTCGGGTGCGCCAACCAATGATTAAATCCGTGATCACCGGGATTCGGCTGGTTATTGAAATCCCCGCTGCAATGCCACTTGCCGGCAAACATGGTCTGATAACCGGCATCCCGAACGACCTCCGCGACGGTGAGTTCACTCGTCGGAATGTGCATTGGCTTGAACCGCGCAAAGTCATACATGCCCACGCGATAAGGACTGCGACCGGTCAGGATGCCCGTGCGCGCCGGAGAACAATTCGGACTGGCCGCGTAGCAGTCGGTCAGCTTGACGCCTTCCCTCGCCAACTGATCGAGATTCGGCGACTGGATGACAGGATGGCCGTAGCAGCCCAGGTCGCCATAACCCATGTCGTCGGCGAGGAGGAAGATGATATTGGGCAAGCGCGCCGCTTGACCCGATTGCCGCTGCGCGGCCGCCCGCGACGAACCGCCAACAATGCAAAGAAAACAGATGACCGCGAAAATGTGATTTTTCATGAAACGATTGGCGGATTCAGACCGCAGGACAGGCTGAAGACAAGCGTCTTGTTCTTCAATCGGTTTGCGCGTCAATTTCGTCAAATGATCGGCCAGCCCCCGAAGCGAAACGGAGACAGCTCACGCCCTGAGGCCTGAATAGATTTGTATTTCGATTCGGATACGGCAGCCTCTGCTCATGATTCGACGGCTTATCGGTATGACTGTTGTTTTGGCGACGGCATTGCGAGTGACCGCCGCTCCCGCAGATCTTCCCAAACATATCGTTCTCATCATGGCGGATGACATCGGCATTGAGTGCTTCGGATGTTATGGAGGAAGGGACTACGAGACGCCCAACATTGACGAACTCGCGGCAACCGGCCTGCGCTTCACCCACGCTTACTCCCAACCCTTGTGCACACCAACCCGCCTGGAGATCATGACGGGAAGGGACAATCATCGGAATTGGAGACACTTCGGAATTCTTCCGCCGGAGGAGAAGACCTTCGGCCACATGATGCAGGGTTTCGGATACAAAACCTGCATTGCCGGGAAGTGGCAGTTGCAGTCCTACGACCCGCCTGATTTTCCCGGGGCGGAAAAACGGCGTGGAACCGGGATGCATCCAAAGGACGCGGGCTTTGACGCCTACTCGCTCTATCATTCGCTGCACACCGAGGACAAAGGTTCTCGCTATGCGGATCCAACGTTTCTGCGTGATGGGGTCCTGCATCGGGAGCTCGAGGGCAAGTACGGCGAAGATCTTTCAGTGGAGTTTATTCTCAAATTCATGGCCGAACATCAGCAGGCCTCGACATTTGTTTACTACCCGATGGCGCTCCCTCATTGGCCCATGACGCCGACTCCTAAATCGACAGCGTGGAAGACTCCGGATCGACGACTTGAGGAAAGCGTGGAGCGCTTCCCCGACATGGTGGAGTACATGGATGAATTGATCGGTCGATTGGCGCAGGGGATCGCGAAGCTTGGGCTGCGCGATGATACGTTGATCCTCTTCTATTCCGACAACGGCACCGACCGAAAGATTACCTCGCGATTCGACGGAAAGGATGTTCGCGGAGGCAAGAACACCACCCTGCAAACTGGCATCCGCGTTCCCCTGATTGCGAGTTGGCCCGGGAAACTTTCACCGGGAACGAGTTCCGATCTTGTGGAGGCGTCAGACTTCCTGCCAACGCTTGCCGACCTCGCAGGCAAGACGCTGCCCGCGAATTGGCCCGCCACGGACGGGGTGAGTTTTGCTCCCCGGTTGCTGGGGCAGAAAGCGACGCCACGTGAATGGGCCTTTTTCTGGTATGACCCACGGCCGGGCTGGGATAAGGCGAAATTCTCGCGCTCCATCTTTGCTCTGAATCACAAATACAAGTTGTTCTCCGACGGACGGATGTTCGACATCGCCGGAGAGACTTTGCGGGAGGTCCCCCTGGAGCTGGGTCGCCTGTCCGCAGAAGAAAAAGCCGCGCGCACCAAGCTTGAGCGCGCTATCGCACAGATGATGCAGCCGCCTCTTTCAAACGCCGCTCGGAACGAAGTGGACGCCTTCGGAAACCCCGTCAAGAGCGCACGAAACTGAGGTCATTCCAACGGTCACGCAGCGGAAGAATTCGCCGCTCCCATTTTCATGCAGGCCGGAGATAGACCGATCAACGCTTGTGAAAAATCTCGCTCTTCATCGCAAGCTTCACGAGGTCGCGGAAGCCGTGCCCTGAGCTGGCAACTTGCCTCGCGATCTGTTCCACCTCAGCCCGATCGCGGAAGGTGAGTTCGCGCCCGGTGGCGCAGATGAGAAACTTTTCGATAAGGTTTCGGGTGAAAGAGTCCTTTCGTTCAAGCAACTCCAGCTTCAACCCCATTTCATCTTTGATAACTTTGCCGCCGGGCAGCTCTCCGGAGCCGTCAATGGGCTTTCCCCGTCGGTTTCCA
>JBLHKZ010000239.1:0-8849 GCA_047618185.1 Limisphaerales bacterium | reverse complement strand
CCAGCGCCATCAGGAAGATGAAGACCACGCGAGTGGACCATCCCGCCAGCACGAACTTCTTGTAGCCGACCCGCGACACATGTCTGGCGGCGGGAATTTGAAAAATCACCAGCAGCGGCGTCATGCCGGCGATCAGTCCCAGTACGGTTGCCGTGGCTCCGAGTGATTTCGCATAGAGAAGCATCGGGCTGCCCAGGATCATCTGAAACGAAATCGCGTTGAAGATGACGAAGGTGAACACCTGGCTGATGCCCTCGGGGAAATGTCCGGGGGACGAAGCGGGGGCGGATGGTTTGGCTGCGGAGTCGTTCATGAATCCGCTAATACAACTCGCTGATCGGAAGCGGCGTTCGTCTGGAGGCGTTCATGAATCCGCAGTGTGATCGCAATTTGATCGGAAACTCAAGGCGTCTCCCTCTGATGCGGCTTCCTCCCGAACAAGGAGGCGAACAATTTCTCCGATCGAGCGTTGGTTTTGAGTGGCGGCATCATGCGTCGCCGCCCATGGTCCCAGAATGAAATCGCTTCGTGTCATAATCGGATTTGCGGTGATCGCGATGATTGTCGCGTTGGTCGTGCAATCGAACGAGATTCGAGCGCTGAAGTTGGAGACGGTCTCCCTGCGCAAGGATTTGAAGAACGTCCTCGCCGTGCAGTTGGATGATGCGCCGCCTTCGACGACGGACCAGGAGCAGGTTAAACGGGAGAAGTTGGAGTTGATAAAATTGCGTCATGAAGTGCGCGATTTGCGCGAGACGATGGCGGCGCCGCCGAACCGTGAGGGGTTGCGCGGATTGGTGGACCGAATGTTGCCCGAGTCGAAGAAGGCTCCTTCGATCGGAGAATTGAGGCCTGAGTGGAAAGGGCAGGCGGCAAGGGCGACCAATCTATACGCGAGAGCGATTCAAGGAGTGACGACCGCCACGAATGAATATGTCCGATTTCTTTCGCTCAATAACGCCGCGAAAATGAGTCTGGCGATGAACCGCACGGAGGACGCCCGCAAGTACGCGACGGATATGCTGACGCTGGACGATAAATACAGTCGCGGTGAGCCAAGCAAGTCCAACGGCGACGTGATTCACAATGGGAACGTCGTGCTTGGACGAATCGCGGTGGACGAAGGCCGCCTCGACGACGCCAGGCGTCACCTGCTGGCCGCCGGCAAGAGCAAGGGGTCTCCCGTGCTTGGAAGCTTTGGCCCCAACATGAGCCTGGCGAAGGATCTTCTGGCGAAGGGCGAGCAGGAAACCGTGCTGCAATATTTCGAAGAATGCCGGGTGTTCTGGAAGATGGGAGGGGAGCGATTGGATGAATGGACAAAGGATGTCCACGCGGGGCGGATTCCGGCGTTCGGCGCAAGTCTGATCTATTGAACCCTTCGCGGCAGATGCTTGAAATAAATGTCAGCGTTCGTATCGAGGGCGACGTTCATTTCCACGCGTCCTCGTCCACCCGCTCGAAGTCGGCGACGGCTCGATCGAAGGCCTTGTCCTCCTGCCATGAGCCGACGAGCGCGTCGAGATCGGTGTGTTCGGCGGGCTGGGCGTCGAGCTCGAGTTCGAGGCCGCGGGCCAGGGCTTCAAGCGCCACGGTGTTGAGGCTCTTCGCCTCCTGGCGTGCGCGCTGGCGAAGCGCCCGGTCGATGGGGGCGGGAACGGTACGGATTGTGTATTGACGGCTCATAGCGCCTGCACTGTATTCCAAAAGTGCGGGCAGCGCTATGCGGATGGCAACCTTGGCCGCGAACGGCATGTGATTAATTTGGGGGAGCGAGTTCATAGCAGAATCGGAACGCTGATTTGTCCCGGAGGGACATTTGAGAATAGCCCGGCGATTCATCGCCGGGTGTATTTGGCATGAATCTAGAGTCCCGAAGGGACGGCTGACATCGCAAGTTCTGGAGCCAACGGATTTCAGCCGTCCCTTCGGGACTTTTTCGTGTTCTTACTGAACCCAGCGATGAATCGCCGGGCTATTCTCAGTCGTCCCGCTGGGACTGGGAATGGTGGCTTCGCATACCGCCCGTTGCCACCTTGCCTTAATCACACGCCCGCCTTCATCACCCGCTACATCGTCGAGCAGGCGCTCGGCGGCGTCCTGAAGCGGCTCTTCGAGGAGCTGCGCGAACGCCACTGCGCCGAGGCGGAGGGCACGGCCCGCGCCGTGCTCGAGGATCCCAACGCCTACGATCTTGACGCCCTCAACAAGCCGCAGCGCGCGGCGCTGATCAAGTTCTGGGCCACCTGGCAGACCGAGCTCGCGGCGGTCCGCATTCTCGATCCCGCCTGCGGCAGCGGAGCCTTTCTCATCGAGGCCTTCGATCAGCTCTATTCCTCCTTCGAGATTTCCAATGCCCGGCTGGAGGAGTTGCGTGGTCAGCGCACCCTGTTCGATCTCGACCGGCAGATCCTGCAATTCAATCTCTACGGCGTGGATTTGAACCCGGAGGCGATTCAGATCTGTCAGCTCAGCCTGTGGATCAAGACCGCCACGCGCGGCAAGGCGCTGACCAGTCTCGACCACACCATTTGCGAGGGAAACAGCGTCGTCAGCGATCCCGCCGTTCACCCCGCCGCCTTCGACTGGCCCGCCGCCTTCCCCGAGGTCTTCGAGCAGGGCGGCTTCGATGTCGTCGTGGGCAATCCGCCTTACGTGCGGCAGGAGCTGCTGACCCCGATCAAGCCGTGGCTGGAGGCCCACTACGAAACCTTCCACGGCATGGCTGATCTGTATGGCTACTTCTACGAGCTGGGTTTGCGGTCGCTGCGGCCCGGCGGGCTGCTCTCCTTCATCGTCACGAACAAGTGGATGAAGGCGGGCTACGGCGAACCCCTTCGGAAATTCTTCAGCGAAAAAGCCTGGGTTCGTTCCGTTGTGGATTTCGGCCACGCCAAACAAATCTTTGAAGAGGCGGATGTCTTTCCTGGGATCATTGTCGTCGAGAAACCAAATACGAAACTCAGTGTCGAACCTTCTTCCGTACGAGTCTGTGAGATTCCGCGTGAACAGTTGCGAGTCGAGAATCTCTCGGAGCAGATCGTAAGCGCAGGATTTTCTGTCGGCCGCCAGTCGCTGACAGAAACAGCGTGGCAGATTGAGAATCCCGATGTTTCCAAACTCTTTAGGAAGATGGAGGAAAACGGAAAAGCGCTTAAGGCATTCGTAAACAAGAAACCGCTCTTTGGGATTAAGACGGGTTTCAATCAAGCGTACCTCATCGATGCCCGGATTCGAGAAGAACTAATCGGTGCCGACGCAGCCTGCGAATCGATTATCAAACCGTATCTGAGCGGCCGGAACGTGAAACGATGGACGCCAGATTGGGATGGACTCTGGATGATTCTAGCGAAATCCAGCGGCAACCATGCTTGGCCTTGGGCAGGAAAATCTGAAGCTGACGCTGAGAAGATTTTCGAGAAAACGTTTCCTTCGGTCTACCGTCGATTTAAGCAGTTTGAAGAACGACTCAGAAATCGTTCAGATAAAGGCGTTTACTGGTGGGAACTTCGGGCGTGTGGGTATTACGACGTGTTCGAACGCGAGAAATTGATGTGGCAGGACATTGGATATCATTCGCGATTCTGCATCGCGGAAGCCGGGATTGTATCCGAAGCAACATGCTTTGCTTTAGACACGACGGACGTTTGGATATTAGCAGTCTTGAATTCGCCACTTGTTTGGAATTGGTTGTGGAGGAATACGATTCATGGGAAGGACGAAGCTCTGCGACTGAAGAGCTTGTACACAGAACGTATTCCCATCGCCGAACCAACGTCCGAGATTCGCGAAGGCGTCGAACCGGCGGTCAGTCGGTTGATCGAAATCGCCGCAGACCCAGCGCACTCTGATCGACTGGCTGAAGGTCGAATACGGCATCGAGAAACCCGGCAACAAACTGTCCGCCGTGACCCGGCTGGATTCCGATGGATTTGTCGCGGAGGTGAAGCGCATACGAGGGCGCAAACAACCGCTGACGGCGGCCGGGCTTCAAGCCCTTCGAGAGGAATACAGCCGCACCGTCGAACCCGCGCGAACGCTTGCGGGAGAAGCTCTCAAGTTGGAATCCAATGTGAGCGACCTGGTCAACCAGGCCTACGGGCTGACGCGGGAGGAGATCGCGCTCATGTGGCGGACCGCGCCGCCGCGAATGCCGATCCCGCCGCCGCCGGTCGCGCGTCAACCCGAGAGAGAACAGCCGTGAACTCACCCGATGGGGTGTGACGAATTCGTCGCGACGTGCGACAGGCTCATTTGGTCCACCGTTCCAGATCCCGATCGATCTCTTTCAGATCGAGCAGGGTGATCTCGACGCCTTCGCTCCGGCGGATTTCGGAGGCCAGTTTTTTCGCTTCGCGGCTCCAACCGGCCCGGCTGAATCCGCAATAGGCGACCTTCCAACGATGGTTTTTGCCGGCGGCCTGGATCGCGGCTTCGGCGCGCTCTGTCAACCGCCTCAACACATTCGGTCCGGAGACCGAGGTTCCCCATTTGCACTCGCCCAACAGCAGCGTTTTCTCCATTCGGTTCAATCCGACAACGTCAATCTGCGCGCCCGTCGTCCACAGGCTTCCGACCTGATCGGGTGGATCGCTCAGTTTCCCGTTGGCCGCAGCCCGCAGGGTCCATTCCCGGCACAACTCCTCCCAGGTGTGGGTCCCGATAAAATCGATCAGATGCCGTTGAATCTCTTTTAGAGCCAAGTCGCCGACGCCGAGGGCCAGTTGGGACTGCCGGGCCGCGAGGAAACGGTAGTAGAAGCGCAAATACGGATCGACGATATGATAACGGCCGCGCCGAGATTTCTCGGTTTCAGTCACGGGAATCCGGCGTTCGACGAAACCGGAGTTTCTCAGCGAATCGAGATACTTGGAAATATGCCCCTGGGGCAATCCAGTGTGGCCGGATATCTCCTTCTGCGTCCGGCAATTGTTGGCGATCGCCCGCAGCACGGAAACGTAGTTCGGCGTGTCGGACAAAAAGTCGTGCAGCAACAGCCGAGGTTCCTCCTGCATGAGATTGTTTGGCGTCAACAACTGGCGTTTTAGATTCTGAGAAATCGAACGCGCCGGGTCCACCCGCTCCCAGTATGCCGGCACGCCGCCAAACATTGAGTAGATCGCCACGCGCTCGGCGGGGTCATACTTGGGGAAAAACTTGCGCGTGACTCCGAAGGGCAACGGCCGCAGATGGATCTGCGCGGCGGCCCGGCCATAAAGCGGAGCCTGATACCCCAGCGCGTGGCGTTGCATCATGCCGAGATGCGATCCCGAGACGACCAACAGCAGTCGCCGCTTCTTGAGCAGGTGATCCCAGGAGTTCTGCAGGATTCCGGCGACAGCAGGATTGGCTTCGAGCAGATACGTGAATTCGTCCAGGAGCAGAGCGAAAGGCTCCCGGTCGGCCAGTTTGGCGACCTGCTCCCAAAGTTGCGGCCAGGAAGCGTAGGTGAAATCCGGGGGCGCCGGGGCCTCCGGATTTGAGAAGTTGTAGAGAGCCTGCGAGAACAGACGCAGTTGATCGGTGGCCGAAGTCGGTTCCGCCACCCAGTAAAGGCTGCGCCGCGTCTTGTTGGACTTGGCCCAGTGGGTCAGTAGACGGGTCTTTCCGATGCGCCGCCGACCGTAGAGAATCACCAGCGAGGCGGAATCCCTCCCGGACAGTTCGTCCAGCGCGGCCACTTCGTCGGTTCTGCCGTGGAATTTCATAATATACGTATGAAGTATGCTACCGGAAGCGAATATTGCAAGTGTTCGTTATTCAGGGAGCGACGGCTCGTTGCTCAACCGGAATGTGGGCGAATGCCAATGCGCGTTGAATGACGGGGCTCGGGTTGCCGGGGACGGCCGTGGAGGCGGCGCTGAGCGCGGTCTTAATGGGATCAAGACTTCTTGAGCAGGCCGCTGTCGCGGAGCCACTCCACGAACCGTTCCGGCCAGCGTCCGGCGGCGTCGGTTCTTTCGGGGCGGAAACCGAAGCCGTGTTTGGCGTCGGAGTAGATGTGCAGCTCGGCGGGAACGTCGATTTTCTTATATTTCAAGTAGAGCGTCGCCATGCCTTCGGCGATGTCGGCACGGTCGCCGTAGCCGCAGGCGATGAAGGCGGGCGGCGATTCCTTGCTCACGGTCCGGGCATTCGCTTCCAAGTCCCATCTCCGCGCTCATGATGCGGTTCATGAGCTTGATTCGTTTTCCGATCGTTGTCGGCCTGACGGCTGCGTGCTTTTGCGTTGGCAATGCGGGATCGGCCGAGCCCCCGCGAACCAGGCCCGTAGCGGCGTTGGGATGAAGCCCGCGACAAGAACCGCGATGTGCTTTCCCTGGTTCGGCTTGACGGCGACAAGGATCCCTTCGGTCGCAGTTTGAAAGTCCGGGCCGTTCTCGGACGCAATACCGGAGGCGGATTAACGAAATGGTTTCAGTCCGCGGATACGCTGTGCGTGAGGTTCTACAGCTACTGGCATGAAATGACCGCCAGCCCGGACGGCAAATACTGGGGCAACAGTTTCAAGCCGGAGGCTCAATCGAACATCCGGAAGGATCGGTGGATTTGCGCCGAGTTCATGCTCAAGCACAACACGCCCGGCAAAGCCGACGGCGAGCAGGCCATCTGGATCGACGGCATATCGATGGGCCATTGGCGCGGCATCAACTGGCGGAAGACGCCCGGCCTGAAGGTCAATGCGCTGACCCTGGAAAGCTACGTCACCGATCACTGGACGCGAAATCCGACGAACATCGTCTACTTCGACAATCTGGTGATAGCCCGGGAATACATCGGACCGATGAAACAGCGGGATGAAGTGAAAGAGCCAGTTCGCAAATAGACGATTCCGGCAACATGCCGCTTCGCCAGCGATTCAGGCGATGACTGCTTTGAAACATGTCCGACATTGAAGAGAGGTTGCGAGCATTTGCCCGCGTCGGCAACCCCATCCCCGGAGATTGTGTAAAAACTCAAAAACCTCGGCTGCCACAGTTTTCATACAAGCTCTCAGGAGGGGAACTGGACTAGCGCGGTCGTTGCCTCATGGTAGTTCCCTTCCTCGGCGCCGTGCCTTACCCACAAATATCAAAAAGGCGGGTTTGTGGTGTTTCGGGTCCCGCCAAAAGGCCTCCAAATGGACGCCGCGTGAGAATGCAAGAGAGCGTAAAATCTCCGAAGGAATCCAAAAAGTCGGTGGGGCAAGAGTCCCCGCGAGCCCATATCGAAGGCCGAAAGGACGTGTAGCCGAGACCTTTAGGTCGCGCGCCCTGAATGGGCATCAGATCTCTGTAATCCCTGCGGGATACTGAAGTGGACTCGCGGGGACTCTCGCCCCACCTGTATTGGATCGCTGTCGCTGTCGCTGTCGCTGTCGCGTCGGCCTCCGGTTCACTTGTAATACGGCCCCATCGTTTCGATGAGTTTCGCGCGAAGCTCTTCGATATCCAGCAGGCCGTTGTGGCGATAGAGGATTTTGCCGCCCGGGGCGATGACGACGGTGTGCGGCAGCGGGCCAGGCCAGGCGGGATCCAACGCCTTGATCAGATCGTCGGCGCTCGCGCCGGTGTAGAGGTAGTTGTTCGTCGTGCGGCCCTCGGCTTCGACGGAGCGCCGCGTCTTTTTCGGCAGCGCCGCGTGCTGCTTTTCCAGGAACCGCTTCACTTTCGCCTCATCTTTGGGATCGTCCATACTGACGGTGATGAGGTCGAAATCGCGGTTGCCGAATTGGCGTGTGATGGAGACAAGGCCGGGAAACTCCTCGACGCAAGGGGCGCACCAGGTCGCCCAGACATTGAACACGCGGAGCCTCTTGGTGTCATTCTTCGTCAGCGCGGCGATGCCGGCGGCGTCGATCTTCTCGACCGTGACCGGCGTCGATTCCCATTTCTCAATGGCTTTGGCCACGTCGGATTTCTTTTCGTTCCACTTGGTGGAGCAGCCCATTGGCTTTGTCATTTCCACCGGCACGGGCCTGCCCGCGAGCAGCGCCTTGACCGCGTTGGGCGTGTCGGGCGACTTGACCGTGGCCGGGTCCGCAAAGCGTGAATCGTCGTAACGACCCGCGTAGCGCAGCTTTCGTTCCCGGTCGAAAAGGAAGACGTGCGGCGTGGCAAGACAGCCGTAGGCCTTGGCGGTCGCCTGGGTGTCGCCGTCGTAGAGGTAGGGGAAATTGAAGCCCTTCTCCTTCGCGTAGAGCTTCATCTCGTCGAAGCTGTCGTTGTATTTGCTGTAGCCGAGCTCATCGATGCGCACGGCGTCCGGATGATTTGGATTGATGGCGACGATCTTCAGGCCGCGGTTTTTCATCCCGGCATAGAAGGGAAGGAGTCGATCTTCGACGGCGTGGGAGAAGGGGCAGTGATTGGAAAGGAATACCACCATGAGCACGGGCGCGGACTTGAAGTCGGCCAGGCTGTAAGTCTTCCCGTCCACGCCCTTGAGGGAAAAGTCGGGCGCGGGGTCGCCGATCGCCAATTTGCGGACGTCCGCGGGCAGGCCGGATTTGGTGGTGTTCTTTTTGCCGCCGCTCTTTGGGGGCGCGGCGTTCGCTGTGAGGGCGCTGCAGAGGAGCGCGGCGATCAAGGCATATCGAAGTCGGTGAGAATTCATGGCTTGTTTCGGATCTTGTTTTTGTTCGGAGGTTTCTCGGAGGGCTTTCAACGTCCCGGCATCGACTTCGGTTTCAACAGGTCACCACCTGCGGCAGATGAATTTGGCGCGCCGCGCGGAGAATTTCCACGCGTCCTCGTCGACCCGCTCAAAGTCGGCGACGGCGCGGATGGTGTATTGACTGCTCATGATGCAGGCACTGTATTCAAAAGTGAAGGCACGGCAAGGGGTATGCGGAGCCTGGCGGCGTGGGA
>JBLHKZ010000238.1:0-8853 GCA_047618185.1 Limisphaerales bacterium | reverse complement strand
CCGTAGACGTCGGTGAGTCGGAAGTCGCGGCCGGCGTGGCGGTAGGTCAGGCGTTCATGATCCATTCCCAAAGCATGGAGCAAGGTGGCGTGAAGGTCGTCCATATGGACGGGATTCTCTACGGGCCGGTAACCAAAATCGTCGGTCGCGCCGTAGGTCAGGCCAGGCTTCACGCCGCCGCCGGCCATCCAAACGGTGAACGCTCTCGGGTGGTGATTGCGGCCGTCGCCGTTTTCGACCATCGGCGTGCGTCCGAACTCTCCGCCCCAAAGCACGAGCGTGTCGTCGAGCAGGCCGCGTTGCTCCAGGTCGGTGAGCAGGCCGGCGATGGGTTGGTCGGATTTTTCACATTCCGCGATGCTGCCTTCCTTGACCTTCTTGTGGTGGTCCCAGGTGTAGTCCGTGGAGACCTGGATGTAGCGGACGCCGCGTTCGGCGAACTTGCGGGCGAGCAGGCACTGTCGCGCGAGGTTGTCAGCGGCGCCATTCTTCACGCCATAGAGATCGAGCGTCGCTTGCGATTCGTCGTCGATGCTCATGATTTGCGGCATCTCGGACTGCATCTTGAAGGCGAGTTCGTAACTGCCGATCAGGCCCTCAATGCCGGGATCGACTTTGGCCTGTTGAAGGTGCTTTCGATTCAGCGATTGAATCAGATCGAGTTGGCTGCGCTGGAGATCGGGCTTCAGGCGTGAATTGGTCAGATTGGGAATCGTAGCCTGCGCGATGGGAATCTCGGCGGAACCGATGGCGGTGGCCTGATGCATGGCCGGGAGAAAGGCGTTGCCGTAATTCTGCACGCCGCCATGGCCGCGCGGCGGTGAGATCGTGATAAAGGCGGGCAGGTTTTCGCTCTCGCTGCCGAGGCCGTAGCTGACCCAGGCGCCGACGCTGGGCCGCACGAGATTGGCCTGGCCGGTGTGCAGTCGCAGCAGCGCCTCGCCGTGGGCGGAGCCCTCAGTGTGCATGGAGCGAACCATGCACAGTTTGTCGGCGTGGCGCGCGAGTTGAGGGTAGAGTTCGCTGATCTCCATGCCGCTTTGGCCGTGTTGCGCAAACTTGAATGGAGAGCCCAGCAGCGGGCCGAGTTTGTCGCGGTCGCTGCCGACGTCCTTACCGTGAAGTTGTTTTCCGTTGTCCTGGTTCAGGCGCGGCTTGGGGTCAAACAGGTCGACGTGGCTTGGGCCGCCCCACATGAACAGAAAGATGACGCGTTTGGCGCGAGGTTTGAAATGGGGAATCTGAACTGGGGAAGCCGAGGCGGCGTTTGCCTTGTTCGCCATCGCCGCCATGGCGAGGGCTCCAAAACCGCCCGCGCTGGAACGCAACATGTCGCGGCGTGTCAGAGCTTCGCTGAATTTATGGCAGTTCATCGCTTATTCCAGGAACTGAAAACGGCTGGACGAGAGCAGCGCGTGGCACGCGAGCGACCAGGCGCGCAGGGCAGGTTCGTTTTCACCAGCGTCGTTCAATCGTTGTTCCACGCTTTGAACAAAGTCTAGCAAGGATTGCCGATCCTGGGCGGTGGGTTGGTCGTTGAGAATCGACTCAAACGCGCGATTGATCCTCTCAGCGTCGTTGTCGCACGACGCGTCGGACAGGATTCGCTTTGCCGCGGCCTCCGAGGCGTCCATGACGGATTTGTCGTTCATCATGAAAAGTCCCTGAGTCGCGGTTGCTGTTTTAGCGCGCGCTCCGGTGGTCGCGTGCGGGTCGGTGAAATCGAAGGCCTCGAACACTTCGGGCAGGTCGTTGCGAATCACGGGCAGGTAGACGCTGCGATTGGGGAAGTCTGTTCGGCGCCGGTTCTTGTTGGCTCCGACGGCGGTCGCCTGGTCTCCAAGGTAGGCGACGGAGGAATCCAGTTGCGCGAGGTCCAACTGTCCGGCGGTCGCGAGGATGGCGTCGCGCAGGGACTCGGGATCGAGACGGCGGCGATGGGCACGCCAGAGCAGGCGATTATCCGGATCGGTCGCGTGGGCAATTTCATCGTGCGCGCTGCTCATGGCAAAGGCTCGACTCAGAGTGATCTCCCGAATGACCGTCTTCACAGACCAACCGGAATCGATCAGTCGGGAGGCGAGGTAATCGAGGAGTTCGGGATGCGTCGGAGCCTCTCCGGTGCGCCCGAAGTTGTCGACGGTGCGGACAATGCCCCGGCCGATGAGGTGATGCCAGATGCGGTTGGCCAGGACGCGAGCGGCCAATTTGCCCGCGCCGTTGTCGTTGTCGGTCAGCCACTGCGCCAGTTCCTTGCGCCCGCTTTTTCCTTTGGGGATTTCCGGTTGATTCTTTCTGGAAACAACCTGCAGGAATCCGCGAGGGACTTGCTCGGCCAATTTGTCGAACTCTCCTGCGCGGCGAATCGCCTCATCGGCGGGGGAGTCGACGTCGGCCGGGATCATGGCGCGCGCTGGGATCGGTAATGGTTTGGCGATTACTTTGGTCAGGGAGGCCAGGAGCGCCTGTTGGGCTTTGATGCGTTTGGCTTTCGGGATGTTCGCGTCCCGAGCTTCGCTTGCCACGTCGTCCGCGTGCTTCTTGATCAGAGATTCGAGCGCTTTGGCGTCGTCCTTCTTGAGGGAGTCCAATCCGGATTTTACGCGCTTGGCCCGCTCTCTCAGTTTGGGAAGCTCGCGCCAGTATTTCTCATAGGCCGCGTTGATTTCGTCACCCTTTTCACCCAGCCCGACGAGTTGTTCCATGACGCGTTGCTGCCCGAGCATGTAGCGGCGCTCCATGACTTTCGTGGAAGTCAAAATGCCGGCCATGGCGTAGTAGTCGGCGGTGGGGATCGGATCGAACTTGTGATCGTGGCAGCGCGCGCAGCCAAGGGTCAGCCCGAGAAAGGTCTGGCCGAGGGTGTCGAGCTGTTCGTCGGCGACTTCCATACGCTGGCGTTTGGGATCGTTGCCGAGCAGCACCTTGGGGCCAATGACGAGAAAGCCGGACGCGATTCGCTGGCGGTCGCGTTGGTCGATTGACTCGAAGGGCAGGGTGTCTCCCGCGATTTGCTCGAGCGCAAAGCGATCGAACGGGATGTCGGTGTTCATGGCGTCGATGACCCAGTTGCGATAACGCCAGGCTTCGCGAAAAAGGAAATTCTCATCGAGCCCGTTGGAGTCGGCATAGCGAGCGAGATCGAGCCAATGGCGACCCCAGCGTTCGCCAAATTGGGGCGAGGCAAGCAGTCGGTTAACGACGCGCTCGAAGGCGCCGGGGCGATTGTCGGCTTCAAAGGCAGCGACATCGTCTGAAGTCGGGGGGAGGCCGGTCAACTGAAAGGTCGCGCGGCGAAGAAGGTCGCGTTTGTTGGCGTCCGGCGCGGGTGTGAGCCCCGCAGATTGGCGGCCCGCGGACACGAAGTCGTCAATCGACGAGCGCGACCAGTTCGCATCGATGGGCGCGCGTGTGGGGGCAAGGGGTTGGAACGCCCAATGACTTCGCCCGGCGACGGGGTCCGAAGGCGCTGGGTCCGCGGCCGCGAAACACGGGGCAAGAAAGCAGGCGAGCGCGATCGCCGTGGCAATGAGCTGACACGATGACGTCACGCGATTGCGATTTGATCGTTGAACCAACAGGCTTCGAAATTAGTCGGCCGAAGGATGGGCCACAATTGGAAAATCGAACCAGTTGTGGAGAAAGTTCGATGGTTGAATGGCACAACGAGTTGATAACCGAGAGGCTGTACTGGTTTGGATCTGGCGTGGTTCCTACGGAGCGCGACTGTGTCGGGTTTCAACTTGATGCGGGGATTGTGAGTGTCCATCTTCTGTCGCCTATGTTGAAACGTCTTATTTCCTTCGTTGCCCTCGTTTGCCTTGCCGGGACGCTTTCTGCCGCTCCGAAGCAGCCTAACATTCTCTGGATCATTGTCGACGACATGTCGGCTCAGTTTTCAAGTTATGGGGAGACATTGATCGAGACTCCGAACGTGGATCGATTGGCTCGCGAGGGGACGAAGTTCACCAAGGCGTTTGTCACCGCGCCGGTGTGCTCGACCTGCCGCTCGGCCTTTATTACCGGGATGTATCAAACCAGCATCGGCGCGCAGCATCATCGCAGCGGTCGGGGCGAGAAGAAGATCCGCCTGCCCGAAGGCGTGCGTCCCGTGCCGGAGTTGTTCAAGGAGGCGGGTTATTACACCTCGGTCGGAGGTTGGCCCAATCGCAAGGGACGCCTCGGCAAGACGGATTACAATTTCGAATGGGACGAGAAAATGTACGACGGCAACGACTGGTCCGGTCGCAAGAAAGGACAGCCATTTTTTGCGCAAATCCAAACACCGGGTGGCAAGCTTCGCGGCGGCACGACGGAGGCCTGCGAGGCGTTTGCGCAGCGCATGGAAAAGACGTTGGGATCTCGCACGAAACCGGAGGACGTCCAACTCGCGCCTTACTACCCGCGCGATCCCGTGTTGCTGCATGACTGGGCGGCGTATCTTGACTCCGTGCGAGAGACTGATCGCGTCGTGGGAGAAATCCTGGCTCGACTGAAGAAGGAAGGCGATCTTGAGAACACGCTGGTCATTTTTATGACGGATCACGGCATCAGCCATGCGCGCGGAAAGCAGTTCATGTATGAGGAGGGATTGCACGTGCCGCTGGTGGTGGCTGGACCCGGCATTGCGAAGGGCAAGGTTCGCAAGGATCTGGTCGAACACATCGACATCGCGGCTATTTCGCTGGCCGCGGCGGGAATCAAGATTCCAGAAACCATGGAAGCGAGGGACGTGTTCGCGAAGGACTACCAGCCTCGCGAGGCCGTCTTTGCCGCGCGCGACCGTTGCGATGAAACGGTGGAGCATCTGCGTTCGGTTCGGACCGGCCGCTACAAGTACATCCGCAACTTCCTCCATCAGCGGCCGATGCTTCAGCCCAACGCCTACAAGGACCACAAGTCGATCTACATCGCCCTGCGCAAAGCGAACAAAGAGGGGAAGCTGAGCGCGATGCAGAAGAAACTGCTGTTTGCGCCCACGCGGCCGAAGGAGGAACTCTACGATCTGCTGCACGATCCGTTCGAACTTAACAACCTCGCTGCCGCCGCCGCGCACAAGGCGACGCTGGAAGATCTTCGCGGTCGGCTCGACAAGTGGATCGTCGACACCGGGGACAAGGGGAACGCGCCCGAGCCGGTGGCGATGTTCGACAGCGACATGAAGGTCTACTTGGATACCCTCAAAATTCGACGTCCTGATCGCCTGCCGGAGATTGAGGGCAATATCGCGCTGATGAAGAAATGGGCGGCCGAGGGGAAATAGAACCTCGACGGGAACTCGCCTGAAGCTCGTGGTCCGAACGGTCGTCAGATCCACTCAATCAAGATGAAACAGATTCAAATCTTTGCTTCGATTATTCTGGCTGGCGTCGTTTCGGCGACCGCCGCGAATCCCTCCCGTCCCAACATTCTCTACTTCTACGTCGACGACATGGGGTGGGGATCCATCGGCCCCAACGGGCAAGCAGAGCGCAAAGCCAAGGGGCTGCCTTATGTGCTCACGCCGAATCTGGATCGACTCGCCGCAGCCGGCGTGAACTTTACCCGCTCCTACGGATGCACGGTCTGTTCGCCTGCGCGTTCATCACAGCAAACGGGATTTCATCAGGGCCACACATTTGCCGACCGCAACGACCCGAACAACGCGAAGAAGGCGATTCGTTCGGACGATGTGACGATGGGCGATGCGCTTTCAAAAGCCGGCTACGTCACGGGGTATTGGGGCAAGTGGGGCTATGGCGGCTCGAAGAGTCAGCCCGATCCCGTGATTGAGAATGTCCAGACCCTGCCGACCTCGCATGGTTATCAGCATGTTGTCGCGGAGTTGCACCACGTGCGCGCACACACCTTCTTTCAACCGACACTCTGGACTGCGCCCGCGAAGGCTGGCGCGATCGGAGGTCTCGAATTGAAGCCCAATTCCATGGCGCGCTTTATTGGCGATGAGAGCTATCCACCTGCGCCGGCGCTGCAGAATCATCCGGGTTATCCGTCGATCGCCTATTGCGATGATGTGTATGCCTTCGCGTCGTTGGATTTCGTGCGCGCCCAGGGGCGGAATTTTAACGCCACCGGGCAGCCCTTTTTCGGACTGCTGGCAGTTCAGGTTCCGCACGCGCCGTTTAAGGAAATTGAGCAACTGCCTGAGTGGGATAAGGCTTATCGAGAACTGCCATTCTTTGAAGGGCTCTCCGATCAGGCGAAGCAATGGGCGGCGATGGTCACGCGCATCGACGCTCATTTCGGCAATATTCTTGCCGCCCTCGAAGATCCCGATGGCGACGGCGACACGTCCGACTCCGTCGCCGACAACACGCTGGTGATTTTTCAATCCGATAATGGCGGGCCTGAGCAGCCCTCGCGCAGGGAGTTCGCCGCCAATGGCGGTTTGCGCGCGTCGAAAGGGAAGATTGAGGAAGGCGGGATCCGCGTTCCCACAATCATGCGCTGGCCGGCGATGATCACCGCCGCGTCGGCGCTTAAAGCGGGAACCAGCAGCGCTCGCGTTATCGACGTCACCGATCTCTTGCCGACATTTTGCGAGTTGGCGGGCGTTCCCGCTCCGGTCGGCATTGACGGCGTGTCAATCGCGCCCACGCTGACTGGCGAGGGGCATCAACGTCCGCGTGAGTTCCTGATTCACGAAGCGGGCAACGGCCAGTCAATCATTCGCGGTCGGCACAAGTTGATTCGGCCAAAGAGGGGCGCATTGCAGTTGTATGATCTTGAAGTCGATCACAGCGAGGCGAAGGACATCGCCGCCGAGCAGCCCGAACTCGTGAAGGAACTCGAAACTCTCCTCCTCGGCGAGCGGGTCGCGGAGCCGCGCGGGTTTGCCAATACCTATCACCGTTGGACTGGCAATGACGGCGCGAAGTTGTCCGATCCCGATAATTGGTCGGACTACGAGTACGCCAACGCGGGAATTTCCTACCTGACGGACAAAGGCGTGCCGCGCGTCTCGTGGAACGCCGTGATGGAAAACACCGGATTGAAGGACAATGTGGCGGAAGCCGACGCCGATCTGGAGTTCCTGGGACTTGAAATTCGCGGCAATTCCAATCTCGACGCGAGTCAATCACTGACAGTTGGTCGTGGCGTTAAGCTGACGGGTCGAAACGAAATTCGACTTTCTCATAACTCAACCCTCAATTTAAACGAGGGCGTCATTTCCTCCCTTCGTTCGGTCGACGTCGGGCGGGACTGCACGCTTCAAGGCTTTGGGACAGTCGCCGCGGACCTCCTTAATGATGGAGCTATTTCCACGCGTGGAAAAATCAAGGTGGCCCGCGACTACCGTGAACGGCCCGGTTCGACTCTAAATCTCATATTTGCCGTCGGGAAAGCGGCGCTTGAGGTCGGAGGAGAAGTTCATCTTGCCGGAGAGTTGCGGGTGTCTTTTTTGCCAAAATCAAAACAGACTCGAAAGCGGCCGATCACGATTCTCACGGCCAGCAAAATTACGGGGGTCTTCGCCAACGCCCGGAGCCAGGTCGTTCTCAAAGACGGGGCTCGGATGAAGATTTCCTACACGGAGACCTCGGTGACTATAACCGGCCTTTGAGGTTCTGGGGCCCGCCAATATCAGCCCAAGTACAGTGAATCACAGTTTCTTGTAACCCGACGCTGAGAGTCAGCCGTTCTTTCCGTCAACACAGACAAAGGCAGCCTTATCCCGATTCCGAAGCCGATTATGAAAAAACTGATCCTCTCCTCCATGTTGACCGCCGCGTTGTTTCAATGTTCCGCGTCTGCCGGAAACTGGGCGCACTGGCGGGGCCCGACTGGAAACGGAACAGCGCCCGGCGCTCAACCACCGACTGAATGGAGCGATACCAAGAACGTGAAATGGAAGGTTGCGATCCCGGGGCGCGGCTCGGGCTCACCGGTGATTTGGGAGAATCGAGTCTTCGTCGTTACCGCCGTCCCGTCCGGCGGCGGAGGACGCGGGGCGAAACTGGCGTTCAAGCTGTTGTGTTTTGATCGCAAGACCGGAAAGAAGATCTGGGAGAAGACGGCGGTCGAAGCGACCCCGCATCAGGGAACGCATTCTACGAACGGATACGCTTCGGCGTCGCCCTGCACGGATGGCGAACACGTTTACGCCAGCTTCGGTTCTCGCGGGCTTTACTGCTACACGATGGACGGCCAGTTGAAATGGAAGCGGAATGATTTCTCCCGGATGAACACGCGCAACAGTTTTGGCGAAGGCAGCTCGCCCACGCTCGCAGGCGGGAAGATCATCCTTCCCTGGGATCATGAAGGAGCTTCGCAGATCTACGCGCTCGATAAGTTGACCGGTAAAACACTTTGGAAGACGGCGCGCGACGAGCCGACGTGCTGGGCGACTCCTCTGATTGTCGAGCACAAGGGCGCGAAGCAGGTCATCATGAACGGTGAGACAAGAGCCCGCGCTTACGACCTGGAAACGGGGAAGGAAATTTGGAGCTGTCCCGGACAGACGCAGCGCCCGGTTGCCTCCGCCGTGTCGGCGGATGATCTTGTTTACATCGGCAGCGGTTTTCGGGGCTCGTTCATGGGCGCCTTTCGACTCGACGGTCGCGGCAACATCAAGGGCAAGGATCAGGTGGTCTGGACCATGGATCGCGACACGCCCGATATCGCGTCGCCCGTGCTTTCCGGCGGACGCCTTTACTTTTACAAAGACAAGTCCGGGCTGCTGACCTGCGTGGATGCGAAGACGGGCAAACCGCACTATCAGGCGGAGCGCATTTCAGGGGTCTCGAGCACGTATGCCTCGCCGATCGCGGCCGGCGGCCATGTCTATCTGACGGGGCGCCGAGGGACGACGGTGGTGATCAAGGACAGCGCTCAATTGAAGATCGTCGCGAG
>JBLHKZ010000237.1:0-8914 GCA_047618185.1 Limisphaerales bacterium | reverse complement strand
CCCTGGGGTGCAGGCGGGATGTACTTGATCAGTCGGGCGTCGACGAGCCCGTTAATCGAGTGAAGTTTCGGCCAGGGCACGCCATTGACGCTTCGTCCGGCCGTCTTGCGCATGGTTTCGTAGGCGTCGACAGCCGATTGGAGAGCTCGCTGGACAACCTCCTCAGTAACTACGAACGGCTCCGGTTTAGCGCTGAGGACCGGCGGCGGGCTGGGGGGCGGATACGACGCGTCGCTCGTGGGTAGGGCCGGCTGTTTGGGGGATGCGCAACCGATGGCCGCGAGCAGCGACACCGTTAGGGCAGTGGTTTTCAAGAGATAGGGCATCGTTAGGATATTCAGAATTATTCAGCTAAGCGTGATGACCAAACTGGCGTCGGCGCGCTTGCCATCCTGCGCTGAAACCATGATTTTGTCGCCGGGTTTTGGGCCGACAAGTCCGGGAATCGAAACCGCGCCGTTGGCATCACTGCGCGCGCCTCGGATGGGGCGTCCGTCCAGCGTGGAGAAGCGGACGTCGGCGTTGGGCAGCGTCTTGATCGTCGGGAGCTTGCAGGTCGGTTTGCGGCCAGTGGCGGAGGCGGCTGTTTCCAGCGGCGCGCCGCCACGGGGGGCTTCCTTGGGCGCGTCGATCATGTTTCGGAGGCGCAGTCCAATAGCCGGGTCGTTCTTCGTTGGATCGAATTCCATTTCCAGGAAATTCCAGTAGAAGGGCGCCCCTTTGGCCTGCGGCGTGAGCTTCGGGTCGGCGTGGGTCTTGTGATAGAGGGCGGTGACTTCGAGCGGGCGCTTGTCGTAGTCCTTCATTTTTGGGCCGAAGCCCTTGATGACCGCGCGACCTCCGCTGCGGCCGATGGGGCCGAAGCTGCACTCGATGAGGCCGTGGTCCGTATTCTTCATGATGCAGCCGTTGTGGACGTCGCCGTAGACGGTGACGACGCCATCCCGGGAGCCGAGCAATTCGATGACGCGATCGGAGCCGGCGGCGACCCAGCCGGCGTAGTCTGCCGCGACGCGGTCGCGCTGGTCGAAGTCGTTGTCGGTCTTGCTGTATTTCTTGCCGCCAGTCCAGACGGTGTGCATGCCGTTGATGCCGGTGAGGCAGATCTGGCGTGAGGAGTCGGTGCGAATGAGTTGTTGCAACCAGGCGAATTGCTCCTCGCCGAGGAGGCTGCGGGTGGGGTCGGCGCGATCGTAGAGTTCGCGCATGTGGCCCCATCCCTCATCATCCCACATCGCGGTGTCCTGACTGGAACGCCAGAGCCGCGAATCGAGAATCGCGAAGGTGAAATCCCGATTGGGCATTTTCCAGGCCCGCCATTTCTTGGGATTGGCCAGGGGATCGACTTCCTCATCACCGGTGATGAGGTGCTGGACGATCTGGAAATTGCGGCGCATGTAGTCGCGGTCCTGACCGAGCCCGTCGTGCAGGCGAATGACGATTTGCTCGGGGCCCTTGACGTCGTCCATGCCGTAGTCGTGATCGCCGGGATTAAGCACGTTCCAATGGCGCATCATCTGCCAGCGGCTGGTGGGGCCTGCGATCGACATGGTGACGACCTTGTAGGCGTCGTCCGTGCTGGGCGGGTAGAGCATCAGCTCCAGATACCAGACATCGTCCTCCCAGCACATGACCTGGAAATTGTAATCTTCCAGATACTTGTAGGCCTCGACCGTGGGCTGGTCGCGAAATTGCCAATCGTCGCCGCCGCCAAGGATTTTCAAGCCGCCGTCAGCCGTGCGTTGTTGCAGGCCGCTGGTCAAGGCGTGGCAGCTGAGGCCGCAAATCTTGTAGGGAGCCTTGAGTTGAGGGAGTCGGCCGACGTAGGCGCCGCTGGCTGGAACGTCGCCGACGAATCCTGTGCCCGGCCCAACGGCGTCCGTGCCAATGCGCGGATCGGAGGTGACGTTCTTGCCGTCTTTCCAAACGGTGTAGTAGAGCTCCTTGTCGGCGGGATTGGCGGGCAGGGTGGTGTGGATGGTCGCGGTGTTGCGGCGCCACTTGTTGCTGACGATTTTGGCGGCGCCAGCGACTTTGACCTTTTTCCAACCGCCCTTCGGACTGGGCGAATCGGAGATGCGGATTTCGGCTTTTTTGCCATCGGAGGCGAACAAGCCTACGAACCGAGCCCGCCATTTTCCGTCGACGAGTTTCAGGGTGTCGCCGAGCGGGTAGCAGACGTGGCAGTCATTGGCTGGAGCATGTTGACTAATCTCGTCGTCGACGAGAACGTTGAAGCTTGAGACGCTAAAATCCGTGAGGCCGCGCGCCGCAACTCCGAGATAGCCGGCGACGGTGCGCGTCGGAACAACCTGCCGCACGGAGGCGAGTTCGGTGTCTCCGGACTCGAACATTTTGGCGACGATCTCCGATTGGCCGTTCGCGGCGGGTTTTACGTCAATGTGGATGCTGACTTTTTTGCCCGGTGTAAGTTTCGGCGCACTGACCAATAAAGGCCGAATTCGCTTTCCCGCAGCGCTCGCTTTGCCCTTGCCCGCGGAGTGAGCGTTTCTTGGGACTGTGAGGAAACCGAATTTTCCGTTGTCAGTCCAGCCGATGATCATCGCGTTGCGGATCTTACCGTAACTTTCGAACAGACTCTTGGCTCCGAGCGCCAATCCCATCATGCCGTATCCTGGTTGATACATTTTCCAGTCGTCTGCGTCGTTCTCTCGTTTTCCGTTGTAGTCTCCGTGGTAGGTGAAATCAGCGGCGAAAAAGATCTCTCCAGTGGATTTGAAGCCTCGATGGTAGATGACGCCTGGCGGCAGGGACGGGTCGTAATCGACGGGCATCAGGCCGCCATTGCGTTCGTGGGTTTCGTAATGAAAAGGGAATCCAGTGCCTCGCGCCCGGTCTCCGTAATTCTCAAATCTTCGGCGGAGAGTGTTGTCTTTTATCTGCCAATAACCTGGATTGAGCGATTCCCATTCGCCTCCATGGAAAAGTGAATCAGCGCGCTTGAAGCCGTCTCCGTCGACCGATGGACTTGCTGTTGCGTTCGGAGATGGGGCGAGTGGGAATGCGGCGGTTGCCAGCGCGGCGGTCCCGCTGAGTTTCAGGAAGTCGCGGCGATCCATTTCCTGGTTTGAATCGGCGTTTGGTTTGGAGGGCGTTTTCATCGTGCGCGCATTGTGTCTCGGAGGCTGAAAAAGAAAAGGCCGATTCCCGGCGAGGAATCGGCCCATGAATTTGTCGATCGACGGAGCCCGCTTACTTCTTCTTTTTCTTCTCGAAAGTCGTGAAGGAGTAGGCGGTGGTGGAGGTGAACTGTTTGCCCGGCTCGAGGATGGTCGAGGGGAAATCCTTGTGGTTCACGGAATCCGGGAAGTGCTGCGTCTCGAGGCAAAGCGCGCTGCGATGCGCGTAGGTTTTGCCGTCCTTGGCGACCTGGCCTTTGAGGAAGTTGCCGGAGTAGAACTGAATGCCAGGCTCGGTCGTGCGGATCTGAAGTTGGCGGCCCGACTTGGGATCGCGCAAAACGGCGGCGAGCTGCATCTTCTCATCGCCCTTCCGGTTGAGCACGAAGTTGTGATCGTAACCCAGCGCGGCGGTGTCGGTGAGTTTTTCGATCCGGGCTCCGATCTTGGTCAGCTTGCGGAAGTCCAGTGGCGTGCCTTCGACCGGTTCGATCTTGCCGGTTGGGATCAGGGTGTCGTCCGTCGGCGTGTAATTGTCGGCGTTGAGACGGAGCATGTGGTTCAACACGGTGGGGGAGCCGTGGCCGCTGAGATTAAAGTAGGCGTGGTTGGTGAGGTTGACCGGCGTGGCTTTGTCGGTTCTCGCGAAGTAGCTGATGCGGAGGATGTTCTCCTCCATGATCACATAGTTGACGGTAATGGTGAGCTTGCCGGGATAGCCCTCTTCTCCATCGGGGCTGGTGTAGCGAAAGCGCAGTCCGGCGAGTCCGGATTTCGGTTTGAACTCTTCGGCCTTCCAGACGACGCGGCTCAAGGGCCGTTCGACCCCGCCGTGGAGGTGATTGGGCTCGTTGTTGATCGCTAGTTCATAGTCCTCGCCATTGAGCGAAAATTTACCCTTGGCAATGCGATTGCAAACGCGGCCTGTGGTGCAGCCAAAATACTGATTGTCCTCGGAAAGGTAGCCGCTGGCGTCGTCCCAGCCATTGATGACATCCGCGCTCTTGCCGGCCCGATCGGGAACGTGCAACTCCACCAGGGTCGCGCCAAGCGTGCTGACCTTGAGAGTCATTCCCGTGTTGTTTTTCAGCGTGTGGAGATGGACTTGTTTGCCGTCCGCGGATTTGCCGAATTTGACAGGCTCGGCGGCGTGTAGCGCGACGCCAGTCGTGAGGAGCGCGGCGAGGGCGAATTGGGAGAAGCGGGAATTCAATTTCATTCGGGTCTTGGGTTGCAACTTCAAGTGGAGCGTTCGTGCTTGGATCGAGCCGGGATTGATAAATCTATCGGCGAATCGGGTCAAGGAATTGGGGGAGCGCATCGCGATTGCAAATGGCGGTCAAAGTTCCTACTGTGCCGCGAATGGATGACGCATATGACTCGGCATTGGACAAGCTGTGGGGTGAGTATTCCATAGTTTTCCGCGATTTTGACGATCTATCGCTGGCGCGATGGATGGCGCAGACGCTGGGTCACCTGGAAGGCCGCGCGTGGCGGTTTTCGCATCCGTTGCTGGGCGCGTATCGCATCGCCGCGCAAATCGCCCACGATCGGCAAATTTGGCTCAAACGACTGGCCAACGCGCCGGCTGCCTATCCGCAGGCGGATTGTTGCCGCGCGCCATTGATGCCTCTATTGACCCGGGATGTGGCGGAATCCGGTCTGCTTTGCCAGCATTGCTCAGGCGTCGCAATACCCTTCGACGACATCCCCGAGCCGTATCGTTCGAAGCTCCGCAATTGGACGAAGGATTACGAACCGGTGCATGAAGTCGCCCATTGGGAGGATCACCAACGCCTGGTCAAACCGGATTGCGATCGCGCGTTTGAGGAAGCCGCGCAAGGCGCCGAACGCCTGCTGGGCTACGCAGGGTCGACGCTGGCTCCGCAGCTCCTGGAATTCTATCCGGCCATCGTCTGGGAAGATCAGGACGAGTGCCTCGAAGTTCGCCCGGAAGACATCAATCTTTAGTTCAGTCCTGGACGGAATTGTCGCGCGGTTGCCGGCCTCGATTCGTTCCGCGCTTTCCCTTCGTAAATCATGAAGAAGATTCGTGTTTCAACTCGCTCCGTGGAACGGCATTACGAGGCGCTGTGTCGCGACATCGGCGGACGCTACGCGGGATCGACGGGGGAACGGCGCGCGGCTGACTACATCGCGGGCAAGTTGTCCAGAGTTGGCGCAAAGGTTGAGGTTCAGGAATTTGACTTCGTGAATTGGATTCCTCGCCGGACGAAGGCGTCCCTGATCAAGCAAGGCAAGGAGCGGTCGATCTCCGAGGTCGGCGCCTTCACCTATTCGCTGCCGACGCCGGCCGAGGGGATCGAAGGCGAATTGGTCTACATTGAAAGCTCCGATCCTCGTTGTTTGTCGCGCCGCCGTTTAAAGGGGAAGATCGGTCTCGCGATCGGGTCGCTGGATGTGAGCGATTCTGAGATCGCGAAACGGTTCATGGATTCCGGGCTGGCCGGGCTGATGTTCGTGGACAATCGCATTCCCTTTGGCTGGCGGGCTCCGATTGGCATGGCGCCGCAGTGGTTGAATGATTTTCAGATGAGCGTCGTTTCGCTGCCATTTCTCAAGGCCATCGAGCTGGAAAAGGAGATTCCGGCGAGGGTGCGGCTGGAGATCGATTGCCGGACCTTCGCAGACAAAAGCCAGAACGTCATCGGCGAGATCCCGGGCGCGAAATATCCGGACGAAATCATCATCGTCAGCGGCCATATCGACTGCGTGTGGGGCAATGTGGGCGCGGACGACAACGCCTCGGGCTGCATCTTCACCATGGAGTTGGCGCGGGCGTTGGCGAAACTCAAGCCGGCCCGAACGATTCGCTTCAATTGCTACGGAGTGGAGGAGCGGCTCTCGGTCGGCTCGTATCTCTACATGCGCTCGATCGAGAAGACCGAGGCTCGCAAGGTTGTGTTTTGCCTGAACGCCGACACCATTGCCTCGCGCATCGGGAAGAACGTCGCGCTGGCGACAGGCGCTCCAGAATTGACGGGTTATCTCGGGGCGCGATTTGAAGAATTGGGCCTGGTGTCGGACGTCCGGCCCGGAGTTAGTCCTTACAGCGATCAATTTCCATTTAACATCTGCGGCGTTCCCTCGGTCTGGCTGACGCGGCTCAACACCTTTGACGCGTCGCACTGGACGTTGCACAGCCGGCACGACTCGCTGGAGAATGTGAGCGCGAAGTTGTTGGCGGACACGGCGTCGGTCTACGCCACGATTCTGGCGGAATTGGCTTCAATGAAAACGCTGCCCTTTCCTCGGAGCATTCCCGCCGGTCAACGACGAGCGATTCGAGAGTCGGCGGCGACGAGCTATCGACATCCATGGACTCCAGACTTGAACATCTAGCAGATTCACCACCGCCATGAGTATTCTTGATCGATTTTCGCTGACAGGGAAAAGGCTTTTCATTTCGGGCGGTAGCCGGGGATTGGGGCGGGAGATGGCTCTGGCCATCGCCGATGCGGGCGCGGACGTGATTCTGACGGGGCGCGATTCGGAGAGTCTTGAAGCGACCGCCGCCGACATCCGGGCGCTGGGACGACAAGCGGTCACGATCGCCGCCGATTTTGGCGTTCCCGAGGAATGCGAATCGGTTTGCCTGGACGCCTTGGCGGCACATGGGCCCATCGATATTTTGATCAACAACGTGGGCGGACGTTTGATCGACACCCCGACGGAGGAATTGGAACTCGATGACTGGAAGCGAATCCTGGACTTGAATCTCACCAGCGTGTTCGCCTGCACGAAGACAATCGGCGGGGCGATGGTGAAACGCGGGCAGGGAGGGCGCGTGATCAACATCGCCTCCATGTCCGGCATGATCGCCAATCGCGGAATCGGAGGACGAAGCTATGAAACGTCGAAAGCGGCGGTGATCCAATTCACTCGAGCCACCGCCGCCGATTGGGCGCCGCATGGCGTGACGGTGAATGCGATCTGCCCCGGCGGATTTATGACCGCGCCGAACCAGCGATGGGCCGACGAACGTCCCGAGGTCATCGAGGCTTTCAAGGAGCAGATCCCAATGGGCGACTTTGGGCGTCCCGAGGATCTGGGGCCATTGGCCGTTTATTTGGCCAGCGACGCTTCGCGCTATATGACCGGCGCGTCCTTGGTGATTGATGGCGGTTACACGCTGTGGTGATCCGCGCAGTCGCGCATGTGGGGGGGGAACTGAGTGATTCGGATGGCATTGAAGGGCAAATGTCCGGCCAGAAACTCCCATTCCGAGGACGGTTAGGCTGCGACTGTATTTCAAGAGCGGCAGAGGACAGCCGCACTCCAAGACGCTACCGCGAAAACCCAGGCCCGTTCGTGTTCCGACAGGTCCTGGAGTGCGGCTGTCCTCTGCCGCTTTCTTCGCCGATACTCCAACAACAAACCCCGGCGAATAGAACAGATTGGAGAAATCCAGCGCCTACGCTTTAAGTTGGCGCCGATGCGCGGTTGCGGGACCCACCGAGTCGATTCGTAGTTCCAATTCGTTACGGAAATCCTTTTTGGTGATCGCTCTATTTCCGCTTCAGTTTGCCGCTGCGCGTCTCGATGCGATTGACCATTTCCGCGGCGACGATTTGATTCCCCTCCTCGCCGATGTGCACCAGATCCGAGTAGACCGTGTCGTTGCGGTCGTTGAACATTTCCTGGAGGCCGGACGCGATGGGCCCTCCGGCCGCGTCAATGATTCGCTGTTCCTCCTCGGAAAGCGCTTTCTTTGTCAGGAGTCTTGGCTGCCAGAAGAAATACGCTTCAAATCCGAACTCTCGAGCCATCGCCCGAATGGTTCGGACGTTTGCCCAGTAGACTCGCAACTGCTCCTCCGCAAGGACCGGCGTTGAGCTTGGACGCGGCGCAGGCGGAAACTCAAGCTGCGGAGGCGGACCGGGATCTCGCCTCTCGGCGAGGTTCATGGCGCCCATGATAAATTTCGATTTTTCCCTCAGGTAATCCGGAGTGGTCGGGATGTAGTTGAACTCGGCGACTCGATTGACTTCGTTCAGCGGCAGTCCTGCTCGGCCAGTCTGCGCCACGGAATCGGAGTCATTGACGCCGTCGTAGAAAATGACGATATCCGGAACGTTGGCGCGGCGAATCTCCAACAGCAGGGCGATCATTTCCTGTGTAAACACGTAGCCGTCTTCGCCATAATTGGTCACCTGAAACTGACCGTATCCGCGCTCGTCCAGAGAACGGGCGATGAACGAGGCGATCGTCCCGTCGTCACGCGCGCCGGCGCCCCACATCGTGGAGCCGCCGAAGGTGAAGATCCGGAGGTTGCTCGAACTGTCCGGCGCAGGATTGAACGTGGTCCGGACGCCGTTCTCATCCACGTTGATGTGCTCTCCGGAAAAGGGTCGCTTGCGCCAATAGACATAACTTCTCCAGGTCATGACGTTCGCCGCATACTTTTCCCGAAAGTAATCGTCGCCCCAGTCGGTGGCTTCATAGATGTCCGAGAACTCGCGTTCGTCCGTGTGAAACTGTCCGCCATCGGGCGAGTAGATTTGTGAGCTGTGATCGCGTTTTCGAACGAAGTAGTAAACTCAAGCCAGACATTCGAGCGCCAGAAACACAACCAGTGTGACGCCCACGATTGTCCATCCGTCGCGGGCCAATCCAAGAGCCTTACGAAGTTTTTCCATGGCGGGTGCTTGTGCCCGCCAGATGATCGAGCGGTCTGGTGGAATTGCCCGCGGCGCGCGCGAAGTGGGGAGTGTCCGTAATCGATGTTTCGGTTGCGAGGCGCTGATGGCGCT
>JBLHKZ010000236.1:0-8917 GCA_047618185.1 Limisphaerales bacterium | reverse complement strand
CCTTGAGGTGGGCAATGAACGCCTTCACAATCTCAACTCCCATCTTGTCGGGAAACTGAATCGGGTCCGCGTAGATCTTGCCGTCCTTGATCGCCTGCTTGCCCTCAGGCTGACCGTCGAAACCGACGATCTTCACCGAGTTCGCCTTCTCCATGCTGATGTTCTCCAATGCGGCCCGCGCGCCGAGCGCCGCCGGGTCGTTGATCGCGAAGATTCCCCGAAGATCGCCGTGGGCCTGGAGCGCGTCCTGCGTCGCCTTGAAGCCTTCGTCCTTGGCGCCGCCGCTCTCCAGAGTGGTCACAATATCAATCTTCGCCTTGCCGCTTTTATTGTGCGCGTCGATCACCTCCGTAAAACCCTTAACGCGAAGCTGGCATGATTCCGCCTGCTTAAAATGAAGAACTGCCACCTTGCCACCCTGCTCTCCAAGGGCCTCGATCATCGCCGTCCCGGCCTCCTTGCCGCCGCTGTAGTTATCGGTGGCGATCTGGCTCACGATCTTCACGCCCGGCTCGTTGCAGGGAATATCAACCGTGAAAACCGGGATCCCCGCCGCGTTCAATTCCTTGATCACCTCGACGATCGACTTCCGCTGCACCGGACTCAGCACCACGGCGGAACATTGCTTCACGATGAAATCCTTCACCTGATTACTCTGCCTGGCCAGATCCTTGTCGGCGCTGACGACAATGGTGTCGTAACCGTGTTTCTTCGCCTCCGAAGTGATGTTGTCGCCGATGACTTTGAAGAACGGATTATCGAGCGTGAGCAACGAGACCCCGATGGTCCCGCGAGATGGAGCCGGCTCCGCAGGCGTCGACGAGGCCGCTGAATTCGTCCCTTCGGCAGTTCCTCCGGCGGCGCCGTCGCCGTCGTTCGAAGTGGATGACGAGCTTTCGTTCTCACGCCCGCCGCAACCGACGAGCAGGAACACGAATCCGAGGAACAGGAGCGACAGATAGAGTTTCTTCATAAGGTCGAGAGGATTGACTGAGGCGGAATTAAACACACGGGCGTCGGGCATTTGAAGAAAAATGCGCGAATACTCTCAAGATTCGCGACGCGCTTACCGTCCAACGTTGCGGTGGCTGGGCCAAACGGCGTCAATTCCGAGACGGCCCGACGGTGAATAAGAATTCAAAATCCGCCATTGTTTAGCGCGGGCAAATGCGATAAAGAATCCTGCGGTGCAATTGACCCGGCAGCAACAGCGGTTCCTGGCGGCGACGCTCGCTCTCCTGTTGGTCGGGCTGGCGGTCAGAACCTGGCGAATCGCGAATCCATCGCCCCGCTCCGAAGCTGCGCCGATAGAAACGAACTGAATATGCAGTCTGAAATTAACGACGACCTTCTCGACAGAATGGTCCAGGAAGACGGCCGCTACGACCGAGAGGCCTATCTCTTTGTGGGCGACGCCCTCAATCACACGCAGAACTTGGCCGCCCGCAAGAGCGACGTCAAACCGAGCCACGTCAGCGGCGCGGAGCTGCTCGACGGCATCCGATCCTACGCCCTGGACACCTACGGACCGATGACCTTGACCGTCTTTTCTGAATGGGGCCTCGCCCGCTGCGAAGATTTTGGCGAGATCGTCTTCAGTATGATCAAACACGAGCTCCTCAGCAAAACCGACGAGGACAAGCAAGAGGACTTTCGCAGCATTTACAAATTCGAAGACGCCTTCCGGCATCCCTTCTTGCCGGCGCGCAAACTCCCCAAGAAGAAGGTCGTCTCCCCGGCGCCCGCGGAGAAACAGTAGCTTCCGCCTCCCACTCGACTCGCGCCAGGAATTACCCGGCGCCACAAATCCATGACTGCTCCCGTCACCGCCATGCCCAGGGAAATCCCCGCTCTTCCTCCGGGCGTCACAAAAACCACACTCGCCAACGGTCTGACCGTTATCGTCCGGGAAGATCACGGCGCTCCAGTCGTTTCCGCCCAGGCATGGTGCATGACCGGCAGTGTGCATGAGGGCGAGCTACTGGGAGCCGGCCTCTCGCATTGCCTCGAACACATGCTGTTCAAAGGCACCTCCACCCGCGGCGCCGGACGCATCGACCAGGAAGTGCAGGAAGCCGGCGGCTACATGAACGCCTACACCTCCTTTGACCGCACGGTTTACTGGATTGACGCCCCGAACACCGGGACCAGCGTCATCATCGATATTCTCTGCGACATCATGCAGCATGCCTCGATTCCGGAAGAGGAGCTGATCAAGGAGAAACAGGTCATCCTGCGTGAGATGGACATGAACCAGGACGATCCGTCCCGGCGCGCCTCGCGAAGATTGTTCGAAACCGCCTACACCCGCAGCTCCTATCGATTCACGGTGATCGGCTACCCGGACATCTTCAAGGAAATCACGCGCGAACAGGTCTACGCCTACTACAAGGCGAAATACACGCCTCAGAATATCTTTATCGTCGTCGCGGGCGATGTGACGACCGCCGATGTCATTGGGCAGATCACCGCCGCCTTCGCCGGGGCCAAAGCGACCGCTCAACCACCGTCGCTGGAACCCGACGAACCCCGCCAAAGCGCGCCGCGCGAAGTCATCGAAGAGGCGCCGATCGAATTGGGGCATTTTCATTACAGCTGGCACATCCCGGATGTGCGCCATCCCGACATGCCCGCGCTGGATGTGCTCGCCACCCTGCTGGGCCATGGCCGCAGCTCAAGGCTCTATCGCGAAATTCGCGAACGGCAGCGTTTGGCGCATTCGAGCGACGCCTGGACCTATTCCCCCGGCTCCGTCGGCCTGTTTGGTTTGAGCGCCACCGTCGACGCCGACAAGTTTACCCCCGCCCGCACGGCTATGTTGGAGCAAATCGAAATGCTCAAGCACGACCCGATCGGAGACGAGGAGCTGCGCAAAGTGGTGAAACAATTTGTGTCCGCGACTCTGGCCAGCCGCAAGACCATGCAGGGCCAGGCGCAGGACCTCGGAGGCAATTGGATTGCCGCCCACGACCTCAATTTTTCTGAACGATTTCTGGCGGCGGTCAAGCAAGTCACCCCCGCCGATCTTCAGCGAGTCGCGCGGGAGTATCTCACGCACGAAAACCGAACGCTCTTTGCGCTCCTTCCCGAGGGCGCCACCCCCGAGTCTCAAACCGTCGCTGACGTAGTCGAATCCCATCCGGTCGAACTAGTTCACCTCGACAACGGCCTGCGGCTGCTGATCAAGCAGGACCGCCGCTTGCCATTTGTGGAGATTCGCACGGCGCTCAATGGAGGCGTGCTCGCGGAACCCTCAAACTTGAACGGCATCACCCAACTCATGGCCAAGATGCTCATGAAAGGCACCGCCAGTCGAGACGCCGACCAGATCGCCGCCGAGATAGAATCCATCGGCGGCAGCATTGGCAGCTATGGGGCCAACAACAGCCTCGGCGTCAGCGTCGAAGTCCTCAGTGAAGATCTCCTCATCGGCCTCGAAATTGCGGCGGACGTCCTGCTCAATCCCAGCTTCCCCACCGACGCGCTCGAACGGGAGCGGGACATTCAACTGGCCGGAATTCGGGCGCAGAAAGATCATCTGCTCCAACGCGCAATGATCGCCCTCCGACGCGACATGTTTGGGAGCGGCGGCTACGGCCCCGACAGCGCGGGAACCGAGGAATCCGTCCAGGCGATCCAGGCCGATCAGCTCACGGAATTTCATCAACAGCTCGTCAAACCCGACAATTGCGTCCTGGCCATCTTTGGCGACATCGACAAAGACGCGATCCTGGCCGCCGTGAAGAATGTGTTCGGTGAATGGAAATCGGACGGAAAGCAGATACCACAACCACGGCTGCCCGAAGTTCCCGACGGCATTACACGGGTGTCCGAGGAGCTGGACAAGAAGCAGGCCGTTGTCGCGATCGGCTTTCAAGGCACGACCTTCGACAGTGATGATCGCTACCCGCTCGACCTGCTTCAGGAAGCGTGCAGCGATCTGGGCTCCCGTCTTTTCATGCGCATTCGCGACGAACTCGGGCTGGCCTATTATGTCGGAGCTCAGCACATGCCCGGCAAGGTGCCCGGCTATTTTGTGTTCTATACCGGGACCGAGCCGACGCAGGTGGAGCTGGTCGAAAAGGAACTCCTCGCCGAAGCCTCCAAATTGCGGGAGGACGGCCTGACCGAAGTCGAACTCGCTCGCTGCAAGGCCAAGATGGTCGGTCAAAAGAAGATCGCCCGACAGGACCTGGGTGGCTATGCGATGGCGTCGGCGCTCGATGAACTCTATGGCTTAGGTTTTGACCGGGCGGACAGAGATGACGCGCGCTACGAAGCGGTCACGCTGGCGGAGATCAAGGCCGCGGCGAAAAAATACCTGACCCCGGACAGGTTTTCCGTCTCCATCGTCAAGGGAATTGCGGACACGCCAACTGAAGAGGACTAAACCTCAGGTTTCGAGTTTGTGCTTCAGGCGACCATCCGCAACCCCGGCGACGACTCGGAATCCAACGAAGTCGGCTCGCATCCAGCCAACAGTTTTCGTTCGGCAAGGATGCCAATCATCGCCGCGTTGTCCGTGCAAAGACGAGCGTCCGCAAGCCGCAGCTTGAGCCCTTTTTTCTCACATGCCTTCGCCAATTCTCTTCGCAGCGAACTGTTGCAGGCCACGCCTCCTGACGCGGTGATGCAGGGCGCCCCAACGCGCACGGCGGCGCGCACCGTTTTCTTCACCAGAACTTCGACGATGGCCGCTTGCACACTCGCGCACAGATCTCTGAGGCGTTGACCGTCTTCCAGAATCTCCGGCGAATCGCGGAGGAAATATCGAACCGAAGTTTTCAAACCGCTGAAACTGAAATTATCGTTCTCGTCGCGCAGCATCGGCCGCGGAAAGCGAAACGCCTTGGGATTGCCATCGACCGCGAGTCGGTCCATTTCCGGCCCGCCGGGATAAGGCAGACCGATCAGTTTCGCGGTCTTGTCAAAACACTCGCCGGCGGCGTCATCCACGGTCGATCCGAGAATACGATGCGTCAGCTCCTTCTCAACATGGACAAGCATCGTATGCCCACCGCTGACGATCAATGAAACCGAGGGTTGAAACACTTCAAATTCCCCGCGCGGAGGGTCGCCCGCGATCCAGGGCGAGTAGAGATGGGCTTCGTGATGATGAATCCCCATCAACGGCTTCCGCAGCACGAACGCCATCGCCTGAGCAGCCTTGAACCCGACCATCAACGCCGCCGGCAGTCCGGGCCCCTGAGTCGCGGCGATCGCGTCCATGTCTCCGATTTCCAAACCCGCGCAGGCCAGGGCCTCTCGGCAAACTGGCGGCAGATTGCGCAGGTGTTCACGGGTGGCCAACTCGGGAACCACGCCCCCGTATTCCTGGTGCAGCTTGATCTGTGATGAAACGGCGTTCGAGACGACCACGCCGTCGACGATGACGGCCGCGCTGGTCTCATCGCAGGAGGATTCAATCGCAAGCAGTTTCATGGGAGAGGCTGTCCCTGCGCTCCGAATCTTGGCGGAACGGACGCGTCCTCACGCGAGGTGGGATTGGCAGGCAAGCGGGACTGGATTCACTCACTGTTGATCCGGAGCCGAGGCCGCTTTCTCTTTCTTCGGCGCCGTCTCCAGAACATCCGTCTTGACCGCGATGTTCTCCGTTTCCTCGGGTTCGCGATTCAGCAGCAGCGAGATCCCCTTCAACATGTCCTTCGCGCGCTCCAATTGCGCATCCTTGGCTTTGGCCAACCGGTCACGCATGGCTTCGTCGTCCAGGGAATTTAAACCGCCCGTCTGCCGTTTCCAAAACAACGCCTCTGACTGCTCGCGCGTCAAAGCCACTTCGATATCCGGCTCAATGCCTTTTTCATGAATCACCTTGTGGCTGGGCGTGTAGTATTTCGCGGTCGTCAGTCGCAGCGCGCCGCCGCCTTCGAGCGGGAGAATGCTCTGCACAGAGCCCTTTCCAAAGGTCGTTTCGCCCACCACGATCGCGTCGCAACTCCCCTCGGCTGTCGCGTCCTGAAGGCAGCCCGCGACGATCTCCGACGCGCTGGCGCTGCCGCCGTTGACCAGAATGGCGATCTTGATGTCGGTGTGTTTTCCATTGTTCGAACCGCGGGAAAGATAACGGGAAACCTGCGACGGGCGCCGTCCCTCAGTCGTCAAAATCAAATCGTCACGGGGAATGAAATTCTCACAGACCGCGACCGCCTGATCGAGCAATCCGCCCGGATTGCTGCGCAGATCCAAAACCAGCGACTTCATCCCCTGCTTCTTGAGGCGCTCCAGCGCCACGTCCAGGTCGGCGTCGGTCTTTTCGCCAAACTGCGTGATCCGGACGTAGCCGATCTTATCCTCGTCCAGCGGAAAAGATTTATCGGCGGAAATGCTTCGGCCGTTGATATCCTTGACCGTCGTGACCTCGATCCGGGCGCGCTCAACGGTTATATCTTTCGGCTCCTCCAAAGTGTCCCGCATAATGGTGATGGTCACCTCCGTGCCCGGCAGCCCCCGCAATAAGGTGACCGCGTCGCTGAGCGAAAAATCCTCCGTGCTCTGACCGTCAATCCGAATGATCTTGTCGCCGGCCAGAATGCCCGCGCGATATCCGGGAGTGTCCTCCATCGGAGCAACCACGGTCAACACGTTGTCGCGCGCCTTCATGCTCACTACGATTCCCAGACCGCCAAAACGGCCCTCGGTGTCATCGCGCAGTTCATTAAATTTGCTGGGATCCATGAACTCGCTATGCGGATCGAGCGTGGAAACCATGCCCCTCAGCGCCGCGTTGATCAGCTTCTCGTAGCTGACCTTCTCGCTGTCGACATAGTCTTGGCGAATCATCTCCATGACCTGCGTAAACATGGCCAGACTGGTTTCGGGATTGTCAGCGTCCGCGGCGTCGGCGGAATACACATAGATCTGAAAACCGGCGAGCAGATTGAAGCTCAGCGCCGCGACAAGGATTCCATACAGAAAACGGTTCTTCATAAAGGGGTGTAAACGTTAGGACCGGGGTTTCGCATTGGCAAGGCCGATAAGCGGGATTTCAGGATTCTTCGGCCCGCAGCAAAGCCTCAATCAGGGGAAGATCCCCAGGAGCCGTCACTTTCGGATTGGGCTTCGCGGATTCCACGAGCCGGACCGGCTGCCCGATAAATTCACAGGCGGCCGTGTCATCCGTGATCGTCGCATTCTGGCGGCGCGTTTCCTCCAACGCCCGCCGAATGACCTCCACCCGAAACGTCTGTGGGGTTTGAACGGCCCAAAGCCTGGAGCGTTCAGGATGTCCCGAGATCAAACGGCCATCATCGCTCTCCTTGATCGTGTCGGAAACCCGTTGCGCCGCGACCGCGGCGCCGCCTTCGCGCGCTGCGGCGACTGTCGCTTCGATCAACTCCGCCGTCACGCATGGCCGAGCGCCATCATGAACGGCCACAATCTCCGCCGCCGGATTCAGCGCCGCGATCCCGTTGGCCACCGAATCCTGGCGTTCCTTGCCGCCGACGACGATCCGATACGGCTTGGCCGCCGAAAGCTCCACCGCCAACTCCTCAAAAGCCCCCTGCATCCCGTCTCGGACCACGATCACAATCTCATCCACGACCGAAGCCGCATCAATCCGCCTCCAGCTGTGTTCGACGACCGGCCTTCCCGCGACTTCCAGAAACAGCTTGTCCACATCGGGGCCCATGCGGGTCCCCTTCCCTGCGGCGACAATGACGACGGATACCATGCGCGAAGTCTGGCTTTCCATGGCCGACTAACGCAAGCAATTGCGCGGCCCCTCCCGCACGTAACGCGGGCGCAAAGGATTCCAACTGAACCATCCCCATTCGGACGACAAATGGAGCTGCCCGCGGAAAATGACATACGCCTCAAACTCACTCATTCTCACTCCATCGCGAACAAATCGAATTGCGTTGACGGAGCGTCCAGCACGATCGACCGTCCTTGAGCCGAACCCGTCAAAACTAACCCCAAAGAATCCTCCTCAGGATAACACGATGAATTCCTTCGTCCGATCTACGTATCGCAAACGCGCGTTTCTCAGCCTGGTCGCTGGGCTGCTGACTTGGGCCGCAACCTGTTCAATCGCCCTTGCCGCCGACTTCCAACTGAGTTGGTCGACCGGGGGAGTCGAACTCAGCGAAGGCGACAAGAAAGTATTCTTCTACCAACGCGCCGCCAAATCCCAGGCCGGCAAATACCCGCGCGCGAACTATCTTCACCCCCTCTACGATCTCGACGGCGCCGTCATCACCGACGATTTCCCCAAAGACCATCCCCATCATCGCGGCATCTTCTGGACCTGGCATAATTTCCAATTGAACGACCAACCCATCGGAGATCCCTGGACCTGCACCGACATCGTCTGGGATGTCGTCAACCTCGCGGAAGTCGACGAAAAGAATAGGAACACCATCACGCTCATGGCTGATGTCATTTGGAAATCCCCGCTCAAGAAGGACGCCGACGACCGCCTCGTCCCGCTGCTCAAGGAGACCACTTTAATCCGCGTTCACAAGGCGACCAAAGACGCCCGCAAGATCGACTTCGAAATCCGGCTTCGCGCCCTCGTTGATGGCCTAAAACTGGGCGGCTCCAAGGACGACAAGGGCTACAGCGGATTTTCCACCCGGATCAAGCTCCCTCTGGATCTGCAGTTCGCCGGACGCGATGGAGCGGTCGAACCCAACCGCCTCGCCGTCGCAGGCGGACCCTGGATGGATTTCTCAGGTTCGCTGAACGACACGGGCAAACCCACCGGACTCGCGATTCTTCAGCACCCCACTTTGCCCAATTTTCCGCAGAAATGGATTCTACGCCGCAAGACCAGCATGCAAAACCCTCAGTGGCCCGGTAACAAACCCGTCGTCGTGCCCACCGACAAGCCAATCATCCTGCGGCATCGACTCGTCCTTCACCGCGGCAACGCCGACAACGCGAAGATCGATCA
>JBLHKZ010000235.1:0-9007 GCA_047618185.1 Limisphaerales bacterium | reverse complement strand
TCACTGTCGCAATCGCCCCTTGAATCTCCAGTCGAAGCAGATCAAAGGCCGGCGGCGCGACACTCAGCGATGAGGAAGCGACTGGAGAAGATTCATTCGCCGCTTCCTCGCCCAGCCGCTTAACCAGCCGACTGAGCTCCACGACCATTCGCTTGTGAGTCCCCTCGCCCAGCAGCTTGTCGCCCTCATAGGCCGCGACGTTAAAACTGATCTTGCGACCCTCCACTTCCGTGACCGTCGCAACGGCGTGCACATTGGCGCCAAGCGCCGCGCCAGCGAGATGTCTCACGTTTACGTCGATGCCGACCGACTCCTCGCCTTCCTCCAGGAACGGACGCAGAGCCTCGCGCGCCGCACGCTCCATCAACATGATCATGAAGGGCGTCGCAAAGACCGTCGCGCGCGGATCACCGCCGAGGGTAATCGTCCGGTCGGCCGTCACCGTCCAATCCAGCCGTCCCTCGGCGCCTGTTAAAATAGCGGGTTTCATAAAATAATTGACCGCAGTCTTTCTCCCGCTTCTTGAAGTCTCGGGCAAGATCAACCTTCGCCTCGCTCCAGCAAGACTGAGAACTATTGTGAAGCCTTTTCCCGCACCCGGAAAAACTTGTGCGCCAAATCCAGGCGTGAAATGTAGAACTCCGTTTCGGGAAAGGCGCCCGCGACATCCGCGATCTTCTCCGTTACTCCGGTGACCACGGCCCCCGAAAGCACCTCATACTGCCGTTCCGCCGTGCCGGGCCAGCTGATCCGCACCAAGTCCTGGTTCCAAATCGACAGATCGCTCTGAAATTCGATATCGGCCGCCATCGGATCGAAGCCCAGGATCTGCTCGCGGGCGTTCGAGTAGCCGTCTTGATCGGGATCCCCCGTGGGCCCGTGGGTCAGGCCGCCCAATTGCGCGCTCTCCCAGCCGTCGTCCAGCCCATCCGCGTCCGCGTCCGTGATCCGCACACCGCGAATCCGCAGCTCGAGGTTCTGAATCGAGCCGCTATTGCCCGAAAATTCATCGCCGATCGCAACGGACCAGGTCCCTCGACTGCTCTCGTAAAAATGCTTCGCGCTGTGATAGGTCCAGTCCACCGGGCCTGGCGTCAGATCGTCGTTCAATCTTTGCAGCACGCTCGTGACTCCGCTCGGGGACGTGAGCGTAATCCGCAGATCGCCCCGCACAGGATGGTCGGACTGAACTCGAAGACTGACATGTTCGCAAATCAGAGCGGCGTCCACGTCCAGATTCTGCCGCACGGAATTCAGACTCAGATACGCCTTCGCGACCGAATTCGTCTGAGCCAGGGCCACCAAAGCCTCGCCCTTCGACTGGCTGATAAACATCGCCGGGATGGGGGTGAAGTCCGTATCCAACATGATGCACAAGGCCTCCCCTCCTGGACAGAGTAGCGACCCCGTCGCGTTGTTGTAAATGATCGCAAACTCCGCGCCCGCGGCGGCGGCATTCTGAATCGGAGTATTCCAATTGTCGCTCAGGTTGCGCCGAATCAAGGCCGCCTTGCCGGTCAAATCAGGCAACGAACTCTGAAGGCCCTCGCCCACATCCATCAGACCGACCAGCGCGGTCGGCCGATCCGCGTGAACACCGGTCGACGGCAAACCGGGGATCGATCTGAGTTCCGCCGGCGCCCCCACGCCGGAGACCTGAAGTCGCAGACCGTTGTCTGGAATCGACAACAGATTGGCGCTCGCGACCGTCACGACCTGTTGCGTCGGACGTCGCGGCCATAGCCTGGCCAGCCGCGCGGCATGTCCCGCGTCCGGCATGCCAAATCCCACGTTGTGGCTGAACAGAAAGCCCGCGCCGTTTGCTTCAAGGTCCGGATCGGCCTGATCGAAGTGCCGGGCGCTGTGGATCAGAATCTGTTGCACATCCCGCACGTGCAGCGCGGGATTTGCCGACAGTATCAGCGCGGCAACGCCGGAAATCTGGGCCGCCGCCGCAGAGGTCCCGGAAAAGTGAAAGTAGTCTTCACGTCCCTCGTCCGGAGCGATTCGCGTAATTTGATCCGCCCCATTTACCCCGGTGAGATCGGTCGTAAATACGCCTCGGCCGATCGGGTCATTAGCCGGCGCGGCGACGAGCAATGAAGCCCCCGGTTCGCTGCTTTCCGAAACCCGACCGGCCCCGTCCGTGCCGGCGACGGCAATCACCCGGGGATCCGACGGATAGCCGTCGTCATTGACATTGGCTCCCTGCTGTCGTCCGTTTCCGCACGAACGCACAATGACCACTCCCAGACCTCCCCGGCCGAGCCTGTGGGCGTTCTCGATCCCCATATCCTCCAGCATCGTGAGCCCTTCCTGCCGTTTGGTCATATGACCCCAACTGTAGTTTTGCACGCCCACGACATCGGCGCTCCTTTGATAAATCTCCATCAATATTTCGTCGCTGACCAGGGTTCCGCCGGAATCGACGAACGTCACCCACGACGCGAACTTCGAATCGGGAGCGACCCCGACGATGCCTTCAAGGTTGTCCCGCTCGGCCAAAATAAGCCCCGCCACGCCGGTCCCGTGGGCATAGGATGATGAAGGTATCAGGAGAGGATTGCCGTCGCTTGTATCCGTCGCGAAGTTGTAATGCAGTCCATCGGCGCCGCGCGTTCGCAAATCGGGATGATCAATCTCCACGCCAATATCGCTGATCCCCACCGTCACGCCCTCGCCCGAGGCAATCGGCCAGGCTGCCCGAACATTCAAACCCGCTCCCAATCGCTCGCCGGCGAACCCGCGAAACTCAAGGCTAGCTTGAAAAGGATAGTACCGATCGTTCGGCTTACGAGCATAGGCCGAGTCCATCCCAACGCTCTTTCGCCGCACCGGACAGGCGACCAAAACATCTGGGTTGCGGGAAAGCTCAGCCGCCCACCGAGCCGCGGCCACGGCGTCATTCGCCTGAAGCACAAAGGTGTTCGGCGCAACGGAGCGGGCGTCCTTGACCGCCTCCGCGCCCAGGACGGCGCTCGGATCGGCCTCCGCCTTCAGTCGCACGACAACGCGATCACCAAACGAGACTTTCGCGTCCGGATCGCCTTGCGCATGCGCCGCAAGCCATTTCGGCCCCGCCCCCTGCTTGGCTCCAGCCGCCACGAATTGATAGGCCGCCAAACCGGGCTCCCGAAATACAAATTCGGCGGCGCTGCCCACGTTAACGCACAACGCCGCCATTGAAACTGAGAGGCCGTAAAACCGGGCCATAGGAAACATCCTTGGATTACACCTCATATCGCTGGCCGCAACATCGCAAACCCACATTCGTCCCGCCAGTAAAAACTGTGTCCTCGCCCGCCCCGGCGATGCCAGCCGCGTCGATATCTTCAGGGGAGCGCGCATCGCCGCCATCCAGGGAACGGCCGACCAACTTCGACTCAACAATGCGGAACTCGCGCGCCTCCTCGGCGAAGCGCCCGGTCTGCGACGAGACTCCCAGTCATTGGCCCGCCTGAAAAGCGCGAGGGAGAAAGCGACGCCCGGATCCGCCGTGGAATCCTGGGCCAGCCGCGCCCGGGAACTCAAGGAGCAGCTGGCGCAAACGCCGGAAGCCGCGATCCCGGAATTCCAGTTTCTCACCGAGGAAGACTGGCTGGCCGCCGCCCGAAAGAACCTCGACGGCGAAGCGAATATGCGCCGCGCCTTTAGCGAACTTCGCGGAGCCGGTGAACGTAAATTCGTTGCTCTGCTAAGCAAGGCGCTCAAGAAATACTCGGACGACAATGGAAAGCAGCCGCCAACCGATCTCAGCCAGTTGCAAGGTTACTTCGAAGAGCGCCTCGACGACGCGATCCTGCAACGCTGGGAGATCGCGCCGGCCGATACCGTGCCCACCGTCGGTTTCGGCGGCGAAGTGATCATCACGCAGAAAGCCGCAGTGGACGACGTGTTTGACACACGCTACGTCGTGGGACCGAACGGGGGGCATGGCAGCACGTCCTTCCTGACAGATCTCACTCGCGACACGTTGAATCCGGTTTATCAGGAATATTACGCGACGAGCGACGGAAAGCGTCCGAAGGACCCGGCTCAACTGCTGCCCTTCGTCACGACCCTGGAACAGCGGGCTGCTGTTCAAAAGTTGATCATGCGGGCTTCGGCGACAAATTGAGCAAGCCGACTACCGACCCAGCTCAAGAAAGCCGAGTCGTTTGGGACGAAATCGTCCGGGGATCAGCTTCTTTTGCTCTTCCGCCACCATTTCCTGGTAGGCACCCGAGAGGTGGGAATAAGGGCCGCGATTCTCTCCGTGTTTCCAACTCCAAAGGCTGCCGTCCTCCTTCACTCCGACGTGCTCCATGGATTTCCAGGCACTGACAAAGGCGCTCCAGTTCCCGCCCATTTCGACGTATCGGAATCCTTCTTCCTTGGGTCGCATGTTGTAGGCGAACGACACCAGCCGTCGATCATGCGTGATCGCAAGTGTCTTTCGCCAAAAGGAAATCGTATCCCAATCAATCTCAGGCCTCAGGAGTGAAACACCCTCGCCCGCGTTCGCTTGCAAATCCTCCGGCAACGGCATCGTGAACCCGGAAATATAACCGTCGTCGCCAGGAATGAGCGGCGCGACTACGATGCGCCCGTCCTTCAGTCGGCCAAGAATGGATCTTCCATAATACCGCGAGTCTACGATCTCGAACGGGGACAATTCCTTTACGCGTTCCAGCTCGGCCCGGTGAATCTGGGTCACCTTTCCGCCACCCGGGTTCGATCGATACCACCACCCCCACCGCCAATGGGAACCGTCCTTCTTTCTCGCCACGTTCGTCCTATATCCTGAAAGCAGGTCGGCCCAATCGTCGTCCGTTCCGACCTGCCGAGGTTCCGGCCAAACTAGCGAATGATCCTCAAGCCCAAAACCGCCATGAGCATTGCCGCCCCAGATCCAAAGTGTGCCGTCCTCCTTGAGCCCCAACCACCGAGACCGGTTCTGTTGGAACTTTGTCCAGCGATGTCCGGGAGTGATTTGGGTCAACTCCCTGGGAAACTCGATGACGCCTAGATTGTTTGTCCTGTAGCCATTTAGATATTTGCCCTGCGAGTCAAACGCCTGCGCCCAGAGTGTGCCGTCCTGTTTCAAGGCGCCAAATCCGAATCCATGCCCAACCACGACTTGTTTCCAATCCGCGTCGGAACCGATCTGCTCCAGCTCGGGCATTTCCCGAAATCCAACCGCCTTTTCCGTGCCGTCGGGAAGCGTCAGCAATCGCGGTGATCGCCACAACCGCCCCTGAGAATCGAGGCTGACGCCCGCCAGAATTCCAGTCAAAATTTCCTGCGCGCCTTCTTTCTCGAAAGTTTGAGACCTCAATGCGTTTCGTTCGAAAAGTTCCCAGGTCCGGTTGTACAGAAACCCAGTCAGCAAGAATGTCACTACGACGCACGCCACGACACCGATCAACGTTCGAATCACGAGCTTTCCGGGACCCTCGATGCTGACAAAGTTTCGATACGCCCTGAGCAGGCCGTAGCCCGCCAGAAGGATGCACCCAACGAGCCGAAACAGATTCGTCGGCGGCACGTGGCCAATTTGCGGGATAACCCACCAGACAGTCACGCTGTCCAAAATCGAGAGGACAAACACGTAGACGAAAAGTATCGCCAGCGCCTGAAAGTAATGCCGCGCCGAAGAAGACGCCAAAAGCCCCATCAGCGTCCCGAACACGACGACCCCTCCAAACTTCAACATTGAAAGCGAACCCAGCAGACCCTGCACCTGCAATTCCGGAGCCAGCCATCGCGGAATCTCACGGAGCGCGAGTCCCAGCGCCAGACTCAACGAGATGCAGACCGTCAGCTTCACCAACCACTGCTTCAGACGCGATGGCGGCAGGGTAATATGCCACGCGCTGACGCCCATTCGTCGTTCCTCGGCAACCGCTACTGCGCCGATCATGAATGGGGCTGCGATGCAGACAAAATCCTTCATGATCAAAAACGCGGCGGCCCCCTCCTCGCTACTTGGAATCAACGCGCCGATTCCAAGAGCCGCCACAAACAAAATGAAATTGATCTGCTGCAAGCCCAGCTCCTTGCGAACAAGTGACAACACCGCGCTCCCGCCCTTCCGCGAAACCGCGGCGCCAGATCCGGTTCTCGACTCCTTTGCCCGCCAGGAAAACGACACCTCCGAGCCCACTGGCGAGTAATCCTGATAGTTGAGAAACATCCGTCGCCCCCATGCAAGGCCAACAACCGACAACGCGCCGAAAACGCACAGGTAGCCCACGAGTTCCCATGCAGAAAAGGCAGGTGGCCAGAAAGAATGAATCAATATCAGAAGCGCCAGAGTGGAAAACGCCAACAGCCAGAATGCTCCCTGGACCTGACGCAATAACAGAGTAAGCGCGCTGCCACCGCCCAGAGCCAGAAGCGGCGCCAGTGTCGCGACGAGCATCAACGCGTAGTGAGAATCGGGTGGGACGAGGAAGCTCGGTTCCCAGCAAAGCAGAAGCGCCAGGTAGACAATTGCCAATACCCCGAGAACACACGACGTTGCGACCACTTTCTCTCCCCACAATGTCCTCCGCGCGATCGGCTGGGTCAGCATCGGCAGGTGAGTATTGTAGACCATATCCAGCCCGAATCCGCTGACGCCGGTCATCAGGCATATCAGGGCGTAGATCCAGGTCGCCGTCATCATTCGGGCATCCCCTTTCAACAGCAGACATCCGGCCAGCAAAGCTATGCCGACCGCAGCGATCGGAGCCAGGCCCCTGAAATGATTAAGCCAGCGCGGATTCATTATTGCTCCTTTCCGCCTGCACTCGCGCCAGAAAAATCTCCTCCAGACTCAAGGTTTCCTCGTTCAGGGATTCAGGGTTCATCTCCCCGAGCCGCCGCATCACTTCCTCCACATTCCCATTGCAAAAGACCTCCGAGGTGCGGCCGTCATCGACCCTCCGCATGCATTCGATTCCGCTCAAGTCGCGGTCGGGCTCTGAAAAGCGGACCACGACTTTCTGGAATCTCCCCTTCGCTTCCTCCGTTGGCATTGAAAGTATCTCCCGCCCCTGCTCCACAATCGTGAACTCGTCGATCAATCCCTCAAACTCGTTAATCAGATGGGTCGAAACGAACACCGTGCGATTCTCCGGATCGGTGTCCTGATAGGCGCCGATCACAGTCTTGATGAAATCCCTGCGCACGAGCGGATCCAGCCCCGAAGTCGGCTCATCGAGAATCAGCAATTCCGGCTCCGGACAAAGCGCCCCGACCAACGCGACCTGCATCTTTTCTCCTTTGGAAAGCGACGTGGCCTTGCGGCCGGGATCCAATTCGAATCGATCGACCAATTCCCGCTGGAGTTTCCCATTCCAATGCTGGCGAAAGGAGGCCAGATAATCGAAATAAGAGCCAATCCGCATCCACGGATAAAAGGCCACTGAGTCGGGCACCCACGACAATCGGGACTGGGTCTCGACCTCCTTCCGCGCCGGGTCCAACCCGAACAGCCGGACGGATCCAGACGTCGGTTTCAGCAGATTCAGCAGGCACTTGATCGTCGTCGTTTTTCCGGCTCCGTTGCGGCCGAAGAATCCATAGCAGCGCCCTGGACGCACGGTGAGGCTCAGGCCGTTCACCGCGTCAGTCTTCCCATAGGCGCGGCACAGGTTCGACACTTCAATCACTGGGGGTTTTTCACTCATGATTTTTCCTTCTTCTGATCCCGTTCCGATTGTTCGCGTTTCTTCCGAAAACTCTCCAAGCGTTTTTCCAGGATCGTTCTCAACTCCTCGTCTTTAATCTGAAAATGATGCGCCTGCACGATCGCGGCGTCGATCGCGTCATTCAAAATCCCCTGTCGGATCGCCTTCTTCAGAGGCGTCTGATTCTCCCTCAGAAAACTTCCCCGTCCGGTTTTCGTCTCAAGGATTCCCTCCCGCTCCAACTCCGTATACGCCTTCGCGACTGTGTTGCGATTCACCTGCAACTTTTCGGCCAATCCTCGAATCGTCGGAACAGCCTCCCCCGACTTCAACGCGCCCGAAGCCGCAGCATGCCTGATCTGCTCCCCTATCTGCAGATAGGGCGGCTTGCCTGACTTGTAGTTGATTCGGATGATCATTTGAGCGCCTCCTCGAATATTTATTTGTCATAGGACGCTACGCCAATCCTTCTTCCTGTCAACCGGAGATTCGGAAAAGATGGAAAGTAATCGTCTTCCCAGAGTTTCCATGAGATCTGGAACGTGAACACAGGACTAAATCGACTCTCCCCAGAACGAAGCGCACGCGCCGACCAACCTGCAGATTCATGTTAGAATAGATAGCCCCGAAGGCGACTGGCGATTGCGCGACCGATATGAGACATTCCTGACATGGAGCAAGAGATCGTCTCAACTCCCCATCCATGATCACATCGCAGAACCAAACGGCGGACTCCGGGAAAACGATTGCCGTGCTGCCGAATAATCGCGAGTTGCTCGGATGGGCGCTGGCGCTCTTCCCCTTCTTCAGCTTGGTCGCCAGCATCCCCTTCCTGCTCGCGATCACCACCGTTTCTTCCCAAAGGGAATCCTATACGGGAACGACTTCCCCTGGACAGTTGTGCCTCGCTTTCGCGGTCGGTTCGACCATCGGGGCGTATGTCACCCTTCATTTTCTGAATCGGCGTTTCTGGACACTCACGGACAGTCGACTTTCGGTTGGAATCCGACGCCAGATTTCCTATTCCCTGATCGACATTGATCGAATTATTCCTAGCGTCCCCATGCAGGCCAGACATCTGTGGTTGCTCGAATCAGAGGCGTTGATCAGTGAATTCATGGAGGCTCACGCCCACGGCCTGGTGATCCGATTTACTGATGGTTCCCTCATGCCGTTCAATGTTCATTCGCTTCCCGATGGCACACGTCTGATGATTGAACTTGTCACCCGATTTAAGAATCGCCTCGATCCGCAATACGCGTTCTCAGCGAACGATCTGAAACAGCTGAAGCGGACTGAGTTCAACATGGCTGCCGAACAGCGGTGATGTGATGCCCAACTCGAACGTCAGA
>JBLHKZ010000234.1:0-9015 GCA_047618185.1 Limisphaerales bacterium | reverse complement strand
GCTCGCGTGACGCCATGCAAGGCGGCTCCGGCCGCCAAACCGGCAAGAAAGAAATAGAGAATGACTGGAACGCCCCACGTCATGACGAGACCTTCGTATCGAGGTTGTCCTGCTCGTAGGTAACGTCGCGATCGTTGGCGCTAAGTTGAACCCCAGCGTTCGACGCCTGCTCCATCCACTTTTCATGATCGACGTAAAGCACCGTGGGCAACGTGCCGGATTCCTCCTTGAACGCTTTGGCCTGTTTGCCTTTGGCGAGTTGTGAGACCGGGTCGTTCGGGTCGGCCATATCGCCGAAGACGATGGCGTCTGTCGGACAGGCGCTCACGCATGCGGGATCGAGCCCCACTTCTGTGCGATGCCCACAAAAGTCGCATTTCTCGGCCTTGTGAGTTTCGTCGTTGATGAAGATCGCTCCGTACGGACAGGCGGTCACGCAGGCCTTATTGCCGCAACAACGGTCCTCGTCGATCACGACGCGGCCATCGTCCGTTCGCACGACAGCCGAGGTGGGACAGGCATCGAGGCAGGGAGCGTCCTGGCAGTGCATGCAAATGAGCGGAACGAAAGAAATCGTTGGTTTATCCGGACGTTCCAAATACCGGACCCGCATTCGAAAGTCGCCCAGAGGCGTCTCGTGTTCGGTCTTACAGGCAACGCTGCAGGCATGACAGCCGGTGCAACGATTCAGGTCGATGACCATCCCCGCCTGCTTGAGGTTCTTCCGGTATTCCGGTCCGACCTTTTCCCATGGAAGCAGCTCGCTCATATCGCAAAACCCGGAGGAGCCCATCTACGGGCACAGTTGAAGACTGCCGAAACCGTTGCCGGTCCGGAGGAACTTAAGAATGGACGACGACCGCCGTCCGCAGGAATTGCGGTCAGCGTCGACATCGAGGAGAGAGATTAAACATTTCCGAAACGACAAACATCGGTTGGGTTGATATGCCAAACGAATCCGATCTGTCAAAAGCAAATCGCCTGTGTTGGCGCTTCGCAATTCATTCAATCTTCGGCGCGCCGTCGAAAAAGTCGACGACTCCCGTTTCCAGGGAATACTCCGCGCCAACAATCAGAAGCCCGTTTTTTTGCGCCTCTTCAAGAATCTGAGATCCGTGGCGAAGATGGTCGGCCGATGCGCGGATATTTGCCCTGATAGCGGCTTTCATCAGAGCGCCAGGATCTTCGTGCAGGTCGGTGTGAATCAAGGTTTCGACCGAAGGCCTAATGCGATCGACAATCGCGCGAAGATTGGGCGAGCGGTTCTCAGCAGGCCGCTCGAGTTCCTCAAGCGTTGCGGCCACCGCGCCGCATCTTGAGTGACCCAACACGACGACAAGTCGAGCGCCAAAGCGTTCGGCGGCAAATTCAACGCTGCCCACCTGCGAGGGAGCGACAATATTCCCAGCCACGCGTATGACCACGAGATCGCCCAATCCCTGATCGAAAATATATTCCGCCGGCGCACGCGAGTCCGAACACCCAAGAACGACGGCAAAAGGCTCCTGCCCGGCCAGCAATTCATCGCGCCTGTTTTGATCCATGATCGCGGAGCTTTCGCCAACGTCCGTTGAAAATCTCAAATTTCCGGCGCGCAGACGTTTGAATGCTTCAATCGCTGAAATCATTTGTCGTGGGGGAGTTGGGCCGTCGATGCGACGCTGCCCTTGAATCGTTGCGCCGGGCGCTCTCGACGCCGGTCACGCTTCTACCTTCTTCTCCTTGTAGCCGATTCGCGGGAAGGGATTGACCACGCCGCTGATGATGTTTCGCGAATGGCTGGCGATGCGCTTCAGGAACCTTGCATAAAGGGCCACTGCGCCTGCGTCCTGAGCGTTGAGATCGTTCGCATTGCCCTGCACGATGGAATCACTGATCTCCTCGCAAGCAGCCGACAGGCCTTCCTTGTAGTCGAGCATCACCTTGCGCGCCAATTCGACGTCGTCGTTCTTGTAGGATTTGATCATGTTCTGAAAAAGTTCGGAGATCCCTTCTTCAGCCGCCTTGAGCTTCCCTTCCAGACTGCCGGCATGAAGCCTCTGAGGATGGTGACAGGCAAGGTCGTATATATTCTTGGTGTAATCTCCGATGCGCTCGATATCGATGACCACAGTCACCAAAGCCAGACCTGCGGAAAGATTGCTGCTGCCAGAGACACTCAGATGCGTGAATATTTTTCGCCGAATGTCACGCTCGCCCCGATTGACTTCCTTGTCCTTGGCGTAAATGTCGATCTCGACTTCGCCGGTGTCGGAATTGCGCAACGACTCAACCGAGACCTGGAACATGGTCCAGTCCGTATCGAGCATTTCGGCGGCCTGCTCGTACGCCTTGACGAGGAGATTGTTGTTGCTGGCGAGGCTAAAAAGTTCTTTCCACATAACGTTCGTGCTGTCGGCGCACGACTATGGAGCCCCGCCAACGTGAAATCAATCCGTGAAAAAGACGCGTGGCAGACCGCCGCGCTCACAAGGCGGTTTTATTCCGCCTTGCCCGGCTGGCCGATTGCGGTGTAGAGGCGGAACTGCGCCTGGTTGAATTCCACGGCGCTGTCGAGGACGAGTTCGCGGGTCAACGCCAGCGAGCCGATGGCCTGGAGAACTTCGATCGGCAGGCCCTGGCTCTCGTAGATCCGGGACTTGTTCGACTCGAGAGAACTCCGGGCGCGCTTCACGGCCGCCGCCGCGATCGCGAGTTGGCGTTTGCGCGATTCGGCGCGGATCCGGGCCTCGCGCACTTCGGAGGCGATGCGGTCCAGAACGCGAAGCTGCTCGATCTCCGCCTGCTTGAAGCGGGATTTTTGTTCCTTCGTGCGGGCGCGGGCGCCGAAGCCAAGATTATCCAATTGCCAAAAGACCAGCGCCGAGACGTCATGCCGATCGTTCTCACTGCCAAGCGAAGTCCCGCCGCCGCCGCCAAAGCCGCCCGCGCTGAAACCGACCGACACTTTCGGGACAAACGGATCGTATTTCGCCTGTTTCAATCGTTGCTTGGCCGCCTTCACCAGAGCTTCGTTCTGGCGAACTTCAGGACGATTCTCCAGGGCGGCAAGCAACAACTCGCTCCCGGACGCGGACTCGTCGGCCAGGGAAATCAATGCAGCCGCATCCTCGGTCGGATACAATTGCGTCCCGCCATCGAGCCGAAGCAACTCCGCCAGTTCGATCGAACGAATGCGGTAATTTTCCCTCGCCTGTTCCACTTTTCCGTCGCGGACGAGCTTCTCCACCTCGGCGCGCGAGGCGTCGGATTCCAGACCCTGTCCGCTTTTCGCAAAGCTCGCCGTCACGCGCGCGAGATCCGCCGCATTGAGTTGCGCCTCCGTCGCGATCGCCAATCGCGCCTTGGCCCGCACTAACTCGAAGTAGGCGGTCGCGACCTGGAGCGAAACCCGGTTCGTCGCCGCCGCACTGCCGGCTTCGGCCGCAAGTTTGCTCTGCTTCGCCGCCAGCGGTTCGAAGAACGCGTCGGCCAGATTGGCGGTGATGCCAACACCCGGGACTTGAATCGGCCCCGCGCCCGTCGCGCCGGCTCCGAGTCCGGCAAATCCGGAGGAGCGGTTGATATCCCTGATCGTGCCGGAGGTTTCCTGAATGCCTCCTTCGTGGTGATCGACGCTGGCGCCCAGAGTAATCGTCGGCAACAGCATGGCGTTGGCGCGTTGGCATTGTGCGACCGCTTCGTTCATGCGCTCGCGCGCCAGGGCGACGGTCTGATTGTTGGCGTTGGCCAGGCGTAACGCCGTCGCAAGATCGATGGACATCGGGCCGTTGGCCTTCGACATCTCAATCGGACCGACAACAGTGTCGGCGCTGTATACGATCTGCGCAAATGCGTCGCTGCACGCGCTGAGTCCGAACATCACTGCTATGATTACGAATTTCTTCATCTCAATTTTCAAATTGCAGATCTCAAATTGCAGACCCCCCTCACGCAGCAGCCACAACCGGCGCCGCGTTCTTCTTCACCATCGCGTAGACACAGGGCACGAGGAACAAGGTCAGGCCGGTCGACACGAGCATGCCCCCAATCAACGCGCGGGCCAGGGGAGCCATCGCTTCACTGCCGGGCGCCAGATTTAAAGCCAGCGGCAACATCGACGCCACCAGCACGAGCGCGGTCATCAAGATCGGACGCAGGCGAACGCAGGCCGCCAGCCATGCGGCACGCGCGGCGTCCACGCCTTTGATCATCTGCTGATTCGCAAAATCGACCAGTAGGATGGAATTGTTCACCACGACCCCGATCATCATCAGCGTGCCCATCAATGACTGAATATTGATCGTCGTGCCCGTGAGCCAGAGAATGGCCAGCACGCCCGTCAGCCCCAGCGGAATGGCCAGCATGATGATCAACGGATCCAGGGCCGAGCGGAACTGCGCCATCATCACGAGGTAGACCAGGATCGCCGCCGTGAGCAAACCCCAGCCCAATGATTTGGCGTCGGTCTTCATCGTCGCCACCGGGCCGCGCAACGTAGTGGCGACGCCGGGATCAAACTCCATTCCCGCGAGGACTTCCTCGACATCCCGGGCAACGGAACCCAGGTCGCGGCCCTGCACATTCACGTAAACGTTGTTTACGCGCGAAAGATTGTAGTGAGCGATCTCGCCGGGGATGGTGACGCGCTCGATATCCGCGACTTCCGAAAGCGGGATCGTCGATGGGCCGTCTTCAGTTTCGATCGGCAGGGGCAGATTGCGCAGCTCGTCCAGTGAGCGCACCTCGTTGTCCTTGTATTGCACGCCCATGTAGAAATCGACGCCGGTCTTCTGGTCGACCCAGATCGCTTCCGCATGACCGATGCTGGAGGCGAGCGCCGTGGAAACATTCTCAGCAATGATGCGCTGGGTCAGGCCGAACAGGCCGGCGCGAACCCGGTCCACCTTTACGTCGAACTGCGGGTAATCCAGAGCCTCCCCAACCTGCACGTCCACCGCGCCCTCGACATCGCGCAATTTCTCGACGATCTCCTCGGCAGCCTTGCGGGTCGCGACGGTCGTTCCAGCCGAGACCTGAACATTGATGGGAGCGGCGACGCCCTTGTTCAAAGCCGCGTTAATCATGCCGCCGGCGACAAACAGGAACTGCTCCTGCGGAAATTTATCGGCAAAATTCGCCCGGAGTTTTTCCACGTATTCTTTGGTCGAGGTCGAACGGCCCTTTTGATGCAGGGTCACGACGAAGAAAGCAGTGTCCGGCCCGGAGTTGGGGCTCAGCATGGTCGAGAAGCCCGCGCCCTTGCCGGTCGGCAGCCCGATGTTAACCATGACCGTTTCGACTTCCTCGGCCGGGATGATTCCGTTGATCTCGTCCTCGATCCGTTCGATCAGCTTCTCGGTCTCTTCAATTCGCAAACCCGGCGTGGTCTTCACCCGCACTTCGAACACGCCGGTGTCCACATCCGGAAAGAGCTCGGCGCCGATCCGCGGAAACAGCAGAAGCGAGATCGCCACCAGCGCGAGAACGCCGCCAATCACGACGGGGCGCATGCCCATCGCGGATTTGAGAGCCGAGGCAAACCTGCCCTTCGGCTCGGAATGCGTCACTTCAGCCTGGGAGTCGCCCCCGGCCCGCGCCTTCAGCATCCGCGAACAAAAGGCCGGGACGATGGTCATCGCCACGAAATAGGACGCGCCGATCGTCAGCACGGCGGCGATCGCAAGCGGCTCGAAGAGAAACTTGATCATGCCGGTCAGGAAGATCGCCGGAATGAAAATCGCCAGCGTGGTGACCGTTCCGGCAAACACCGGCGTGGCGACTTCCACAGCGCCGTCGCGCGCGGCGTCAACGCCGCTTTTGCCCATGTTCAAATGGCGCACGATATTCTCGACCACCACAATGCCCGCGTCGACCACGGTGCCCACGGCCAGAGCGATGCCGGCGAGCGTCATCACGTTGATGGTGTGGCCCGAGAAGTAAAAGCCGAGCATGCCGATCGCCAAGGCCAGCGGGATGACAATCAGCACGGCCACGGAGGGCATGAACCGCCGCAGGAATATGCCAATCACCAGCGCGACCAGCAGGGCGCCGACGCCGACTTCTATTTCAAGGTTGCGGATGGCGTGACGGATGTAGTCGGACTGATCACTGACCAGGGTGATGACTGCGGCCTCGGGCACTTCGCCGCGCGCCTTCATCAACGGGAGCTCCCGCTTCAGTCCTTCGCGGATCCGATCGACCACGTGAATCGTGTTTTCCCCCGGCTCACGATGCAGAGGGCAATAGACCGAGCGCTTGCCATTCACCCGAACGATATTGCTTTGAATGGCCGCGTCGTCGCTCGCGTAGCCGATGTCGCGAACGAGGATCGGTTTGCCATCGCGAACGGCCACGACGATCTCGTCGATTTCCTTGGTGGTGGGAAGCGTGTTGACGGTGTGCACCTGGAAGTCGGTCTTGCCCATTTTCATGGTGCCGCCGGCCATGACCAGATTGGCCTCGGTCAGCGCCTCGACGATGTCCGTGGGCGCCAATTGATGCGCGCGCAGTTTGTCCGGATCGACGTAGACCATCATCTGCCGAAACTTGCCGCCAAAGGGGTGGGGGATCTGGACGCCCTTGAGGCCGCCCATCTTGTTGCGGACGGCGTAGTAGCCAATTTTATAGAGCTCGGTCTCGCTCAAGCCCTCGCCCGAGATCGAGGCCAACACGACCGGAAGATTGGCCGGCTCGCTGCGGAGCGTGAACGGCCAGTCGATATCCGGCGGAAGATGGTGCATGTCGTTGGCCTCGAGATTAATGATCTCGTTCAGGGCGGCAGCGGGATCAGCGCCCGGTTGAAAGGCCACCTTGATGATGCAGGCGCCCGGCACGCTGCGCGACTCCTGATGCTCGATGTCGCTGGCCAGGGTGAGGATGCGCTCGACGCGCGCGCTCACGGATTTCTCCATCTCCAGCGGCGGCATGCCGGGATAGGAGTAGTAGCTCACCACGACCGGCGTCTTGAAGTCCGGCAGGATGTCAGCGGGGATTTTGGGGATCTGCGATAAACCCAGCAGACACATGCCGATTGCCACGGCCCAGACGGCGTAGGGATTGCGAAGCGCGAAGCGAACTAGAAACATGATTAAGAATAAAGTGAACGAGTCCGTTCCGTTGAATGCCCCTCTCCTCAGGGGAGAGGGAATGCTTGTCGCGGCAAAGCGAAGCGGAGACGGAAGGGTGAGGGCGATTCAGTTTTCACACTAAGTCCTAAATACGCCTCAATTCTTGACGACGGTGACACTGGCGCCGTCTTTCAACCGGCCGAGCATGCCGGTCACTATTTGTTCCGTGCCGTTCAGGCCGGATAGAATTTCGATGTTGTGGCCGTCGTCGTGTCCGACCTTCACCGGCGCGTGCGCGATCTTGTCGCCGCCCCGAAGCACGTAGATGACGCTCTCGCCAGCAAGGCCGTAGCGCACCGCGTTCGAGGGGACCACCACGGCGTTGAGCTTCTCGTCGATCATGATCGAAATCGTGCCGTACATGCCCGGCAGGAGACGCCCGTCCTCGTTTGGCAGATCGATTTCCACCAACATAGTCCGAGTCTTCGAGTCGAGCCGCCGGGACGTGCGCGACACCTTGGCTTGAATCGGCTTGTTGCCCAGCGCACGGCAGACGAATTCCACTTTGTCGCCCTTCTTCACGTAAACCGCGTCACGCTCTGGAATCGGGACCCGCACCCGCATTTTATCCATCCGCGCCACGCTGAAAAGCGGCTTACCCGGGTTGCTGATCGTCTGCGCATTACGGACGAAATCGCCGGGATCGACATTGCGTTCCGTGACCACGCCAGCAAAGGGCGCCTTCAAGGTCGCGTATTGCATGAGAACTTCCATTTCCTCAAGCCGCTTGCGGGTCACGACGGCTGACGCGTCGGCGCCGTCGGCGTCGGCCTCGGACGCGCGCAGATTCGCGAAAGCCACAGCCTGGCTGGCCTTGACTGACGCCAGCTCGGCCTCGGACGCCAGCTTCCGGCTCAAGGTCTCATCGGCCAGTTTCTGGGTAACTGCCTTGGTTCGGACCAGTTCCTCAATGCGCTTGTACTCCAGGGTCGACGCGTTCGATTGCGCCTTGGCCTTGCCAATTTCCGCCTCGGCCTGATCGACCTTGGCCCTGGCAACGTCGATCGCCGCTCGAAACTGTTTGCGGGCGCTCTCCGTTCGCTCGACCTCAGCCTGCTGGCTTTCATAGCCCTTCATCATTTCCGGAACATCGATTACGGCCAGGGTCTGCCCGCCCTTGACCACGTCGCCAATATCGGCGGCAACGCTTTTCAAGTAGCCCGAAACCTTGGAGTGCAGCTCGGCTTCGTAATACGCGTGGACGCTCGCTGGCTGAGTGGTCGAACGCCGCAGCGTGACCTTCTGGGCCTGGACCGTTTTCACCGGCGTCGAACTCCCGGCGGCGGCGGATGCGTACGATGCGCCGACGCTCAACGCCGCAACCAGAGCCAGCGTCGAAAGACCCGATCGAATAATCGTCTTTTTCATATTCTGCATACAGTAGTCGCCAATTCCATAGGGGTCACAGCGGCATTGACAAATGAGGGTCGAGCACTGTCGACAACCACAGTATTGGAGTCAAAGTAAAAGAGCCTGCTCTCCACACCCACGTGTTGACTCATGATGAAAGACACCGAAGCGGGATCGGTGATAGTGAATTGAAGGTCCCGTTGACTCAAAACTAAGGACACCGTGGCGCATGGACGTCACGATGAGCCAAAACAGCAGGAAAGAATATCTCCAGAAGCGATGTGTTCAGTGGCTGGACGGAGGTGGGATCTGTCTGGAACCGCGGCCAACACGCGCTTTGCGAGCGTTTCGCACAGATCGAAGCGCGTATGCCCTTCATCCTCAAAGGGGTGGATACCGACAACGGCGATGGAGCTGACTCGTTCGCGTCCCTATTGCAAGAACGACCAGGCCTACGTGGAGCAAAAGAACTACACGCACGTGCGTCAGCGCCTGGGTTATGGACGTATGGAGCACGAAGAGTTGATCGGCTACAGGCGAGCGCAAGGCCAGGAGT
>JBLHKZ010000233.1:0-9037 GCA_047618185.1 Limisphaerales bacterium | reverse complement strand
CAAACAACATCAATCACCCCGAGTCCGAGCCGATGATCATCGGGCGGAACTTTCTCGTGAAGATCAACGCCAACATCGGCAATAGCGCCGTCGCGTCGAGCATCGAGGAGGAGGTTGAAAAAATGCGATGGGCTACGAAGTGGGGCGCCGACACCGTCATGGATCTTTCGACTGGCAAGAACATTCACGCCACACGCGAATGGATCCTCCGCAACTCTCCCGTGCCCATCGGCACAGTTCCCATTTATCAGGCGCTCGAAAAGGTGAACGGCAAGGCCGAGGACCTTACCTGGGAACTCTTCCGCGACACGCTCATCGAACAGGCAGAGCAGGGCGTGGATTACTTCACCATTCACGCCGGCGTCCTGTTGCGTTTCGTGCCGATGACCGCCAGTCGCATGACCGGTATTGTTTCTCGCGGCGGCAGCATCATGGCCAAATGGTGTCTATCGCATCACGAGGAGAATTTCCTCTACACGCGCTGGGACGACATTTGCGACATCATGGCCGCCTACGATGTTGCCTTCAGCATAGGCGATGGACTGCGTCCCGGCTCCATCGCGGACGCCAACGACCAGGCGCAATTCGGCGAACTCGAAGTGCAGGGCGAACTCACAAAGCGCGCTTTGGCCAAAGGCGTGCAGGTGATGAACGAAGGCCCGGGTCACGTGCCCATGCACATGATCGAGGAAAACATGGCCAAGCAACTCGAATGGTGCGGCGAAGCCCCGTTCTACACACTCGGACCGCTGACCACCGACATCGCGCCCGGCTACGACCACATCACCAGCGGCATTGGCGCGGCAATGATCGGCTGGTACGGCTGCGCGATGCTCTGCTACGTCACGCCCAAGGAACACCTCGGCCTGCCGAACAAGAAAGATGTGAAAGACGGCGTCATCACCTACAAAATTGCCGCCCACGCCGCCGACCTTGCGAAAGGTCATCCTGGCGCGCAATACCGCGACAATGCGATCAGTAAGGCGCGCTTCGAATTTCGCTGGGAAGATCAGTTCAACCTGGGTCTCGATCCCACCACTGCGCGTGAATTTCACGATGAAACCCTGCCGCAGGAAGGCGCTAAGACCGCGCATTTTTGCTCCATGTGCGGCCCGCACTTCTGCTCGATGAAGATCACCGAAGACGTCCGCAAATACGCCGCCGAACAAGCGATCTCGGAAGAAGAGGCGCTGAAGAAAGGGATGGAGGAGAAGTCGAAGGAGTTCGTTGAGAAGGGCGCGGAAGTTTACGCGAAGGCGTAAATTGTCGGAGCGCGGCTGTGTCGTCCCGACCAGCCGCAGCAGCTTTCGAACGACGGTGCGCTCCAGCCTGACCGAACAGGCTCTTCCGGGCGAAGCCTCTGCGGCTGGTCGGGACGACACAGCCGCGCTCCGTGCCTCCGTGAGAGAGTCGTCTTGGCGCTTTATGTGTTTCGCGAGGGGGCGGCTCTACGCCTTTTTCACGAAGCAGGCTTTCAGGCCGATGGAGATGCCGTTCATCTTGCAGTCGATTTCGTGATCTCCTTCGACGAGCGAAAGCGTGCTGTCCCTCCCGCCAACCAGCTGGAGGGACAGCATATGCCTGTGAGGGCTATTTCTTGCCGGCCGTTTTTTTGTCGTTGGCGGCCTTTTTCTTTTTGTCGTTGGCGGCGTTGTTCTTGGCTGATTTCTGGTTGGATTTCTTCTGGTTGGATTTCGGAGATTTGTCGCCCATGTGATTTTGTCTTTCTGCTGAGGGTTGATCTTCCTGCGGCGTCGGTTTCTTCCGCAGCTGCGTTACCGTGCTCGCGATGGAGTGGATTGTAAATAATCTCCGCAGAATTATTTCGCGGGTCGCAGAGCAGGGCGCCGTTCATTTGCGGATCTGCCTTTCAGCCGCGAGTTTTTGTCGTTGCTCCTCGAGATCCAGGACAGCGGACTCGATGAATTTGACCTGACTTTCCGGGAGATCCGGATTTTGCAGAGCCTGGTTCAGCTGTTCAATCGCCTTTTGAGGTTGCTTCCACTCCTGGTAAATTGCGGCGAGCATTCTACATCCGTCGAAATAGGTCGGATCCTTTCGGAGCTGTTCCTTGATCTCCTTTTCGGCGTCCTTGAGATGGTTTTCGTTGATCAGCGTTTGGGCGAATCCCAACGAAGGGCGGATGCTGCCGCCGGCCCGTCCGTTGCCAAAGACGGAGTCGATCAATCCCTTGCCAGTGAGGTGGTTGATGTTATCGCGCCAGATGAGGTAAACGATGATGAGGCACGATACGGCGAGCGGCATTGCGAAGACGACGGCGTGAGGGTTTGCTTCGATGGCCGCGAGCAGCCAGATAATGGCGGCCAGGAAGGGCTGGGAGGCGACCATTTTTTTGCCCCGATGCTCGCGAATATCGGGGTCGCGAGAGATTGCCCACATACCCAAGGTTCCGAGTCCGCAACCAAACGAGATGACCAGGAAAAGAATCATGGCGTGCCGGTGAGGCGACGAGTTTCAGTTCAGAGGTCGTGGTGAATCATTTCCAGTGCGAGCAGGGCGTAGCTGGTGACGAGAGCGGGATCGTTTTCCCACCAGCGGGCGGAGTCGTTGATCCATTTGCCATCGGTCTTTTGGAGATTGATCAGGCGGAGGGCGAGCTGCTTGCGCCAGTCGATCATGGTTCCATCGGCGGCCGGGAGTTCGTCGATGTTGGCGAGGGTCAGCGCCTTGGTCATGGTGTGGAAGTAGTAGAACAATCCCTGCGGGCCCATGCCGGGATTTTCCTTGAGGGTGTAGTTGTTTTTCAACCAGTCCAACACTGCGGTGATGCGCGGATCGTCCTTTTTTAGGTCGGCGTAAATGTAGCTGAGCATGCCGGCGTAGCTGATGCTGCCGTAGGAGCGGAGGGCTTCGCGCCCGTCGGGAAGCTTGTCTGTCTCGGACTTGGTGTTGCCGGGGAAATAGACAAATCCGCCTTTGTTTTTCGGATCGTTCGACGCCCATTTCTGCCCGTTGACCTCGGGGAGGTTCTGGCTGTTCTGAAGGAAGTTGCGGACGCCCTTCCAATTGAGTTTTTTCATGTCCTCGTCCTCGTCGTCGCTGACGAGGTGGGAGGTGTAGTAGAGGGCTTCGAGGGCGAGGGTGGTGTTCGACATGTCGGAATGCGGGTAACGACCGCCGTAGCCGATGCCGCCGTCGAGGGCGTTGTCGAGTTTTCCCTTTTCGTCAAAATCCTGTTGCAGGCCGACGACGAAATTTCGCGCTCGGCGGAGGGTTTGTTCGTAGTTGGGATTGTCGGCGGCGACGAGCGCGATCATCGAAACGGCGGTGTTGTAGTTCAGCAGCTCCTTCTTGCGATAGATGCTGCCGTCGTCGTGCACGCAGCTGAGGATGTAGAAATAGCCGTCGTCGATCTGTTGGGAGAATTTCTTCTGGCTGTAGTCGCCGGGCTCGCGCTTGAACGCGGTCAGGGCGAGGGCGGTGACGGCGGGGTGGTCTTCGGTCGACCAGTAACCGTCCTCATGCTGATTCTTGCCGAGCCAGTTGAGGCCCTTGTCGATGGCGCGCTTGATCTCCAGTTTGAGGGAGAGATTAGCGGCGTCATTCGGATCGGCCCAAACGGGAACTGGGGTAGAAATAGCCGCCGCGAACGCGAACGCGGCGATAAAAGTTTTGTATCGAAGCCATGAATTCATTTTGCTTTGGCCTGCTTTTCGGTTGGCAGAAGTTGAAATGTGACGCGGACGGGGGCGCCTTCCTTCGGAATTTTCTTGGTGTGGGCAAACCAGATTTCGTCGTTGGCGCTTTGAGGATCGGCGCAATTCATTAAGGCGTCCTTGTCGGTGAAGATGGCGAGGATGGAGCGTTCGACTTCGGCGATGAAGGTTTTCTCGAAGGTCCACGATCCGTTGTAGATCCAGTGATTGTGTTGCATCGTCTTGCCGGTTTCGTTATTGCGGAGGAGATCCTCGGCCCGGACTTTGTGGGATGTCTTTTCGTCTTTCCATTCGACCCAGACCTGCACTTTGTCGCCTTTAAAACGCGTGACCCGGAGGAGTTCGTCGGGGGACAGCGGGGGCGCGCATTTGGCCCCGATTAGCAGCATTGCGACGTGAATGTCGCGGGGTTCGACGGTGGTTCGAAGCAGGCTTTCGTGGGTTTTTCCGTCGTCACAGACAACCACGTACTCGACGACGTTGGAGTTCATGTTCACCACGGCTGGAAAAGAGACGGCGCCTTTGATGTTGTCCAGCGTGACGTCTTTCAGATTGAAAATGCCGCGGCCTTGTTTCTGAAGGGCGGAGGCGGAGGGCTTTGGCGAATCCGTCGGCGCGGGTTTGTCGCCTTCGGCCGCGATCAGCCTGGTCGCGAGGCAGAGAATCAGCGCCAGTGTGGCGGATTGTGCGAAGGGGAATCTGGGGTGCATAATCTACATTTGAGTCGATGTGTCCCGCAAAGCTAGTTCAAAGAGCCCGGGGCGCCAAATGCGATTTTCGGTTGGTCCGGAAGAATTTGTTGTCGGAAGAATTTGTTTGCTGGGTTGGGTGTTGATCCTTAGCTTCTCCGGCTTTCCACGCCCCCGGCGTGGCGCGGAATCCCAAGAAGTTACCAATTTTGATATGAACCCAACCAACGAAAATCAGAGTAATTCGACCGACCTGATCGCCGGATTGAATCGACTGGCCCGCAATCTGTGGTGGACCTGGAATCAAGAGGCGCAGGAGCTTTTCCAAGAACTTTCGCCGCGATCCTGGCAAAATCTGTATCACAACGCGGTGGCGGTCCTGCACGAAGTTTCGGACTACGAGTTGCGCATGCGCCTTCTGGACGCCGGATTCGTGAACCGCGTGGAAACCGTTCTCGCCAAATTCGAGGCGTACTTGAACGAGGAAAACACCTGGGGCGACGAGAATGCTCCAGCGTTGCGGAAGCATCCGGTCGCGTATTTCAGCGCGGAGTTCGGATTCCACGAGACGCTGCCGATCGCCGCAGGCGGGTTGGGCATGTTGGCCGGCGATCACGCCAAATCGGCCAGCGACTTGGACATCGGCTTCGTCGGAATTAGTCTGTTCTACCGTGAAGGTTATTTTCAACAGGCGATCAACAAGGACAACTGGCAGACCGAGTTTTATTCGCTGCTTAATCCCAAGAATCTTCCCCTTGAGCCGGTATTGGACGCCAAGGGCGAGCCGGTTGTGTGCTCGGTGAAGATCGCGTTGAGCACGGTTTACTTTCAGGCCTGGCGCGTGAACGTGGGACGTTGCCCGGTGTATCTGCTGGACACGAATCGTCCGGAGAACGAGGAGCATTTTCGCGAGCTGACGCTGCGGGTCTACGGCGGCGACAGCACGACGCGAATCATGCAGGAGATCCTGCTCGGCGTGGGCGGCGTGCGTTTGCTGCGTGAGTTGGGCGTTTCGCCTTCGGTGTTTCACTTGAACGAGGGACACGCGGCGTTTTTGAGCCTGGAGTTGATTCGAGAGAAACAGGCGACCGGAGCGAGTTTCGACGAGGCGTTGGCGGCGACAAAGAGCGAATGCATTTTCACGACTCACACTCCAGTGCCGGCCGGGCACGATCGATTTACTCCGGATCTGATGGACTACGCGGCGCGGTTTTTTCCCAAGGATCTCGGAATCACGACGAAGGAATTTCTGGGGCTCGGCCGGGTTGATCCCGAAGATGAGAGTGAGACGTTTTGCATGACCGTGCTGGCGCTGAAAACGACCAGGGCCGCCAACGGCGTTAGCGAACTGCATGGCCAAGTGAGTCGTGAAATGTGGCAGTGCATGTATCCGGGCAAATCGGTCGACGAAGTGCCTATCGGGCATGTCACCAATGGGGTGCATCTGGTGGGCTGGATGAAGGGCACGGTTCGCCGCTTCTGGAGGGGGAAGCTTGGAGGAGCGACGGATAACGCGCTTCAGGAGTCGGAAATTTCCCAAGGCGACGAAACCCGATTCTGGAGCAAGAAACCAGCCTTGGACCTGGAGGCGCAATGGAACTCGAGGGAGTTCTGGCAGCGAATGGAAGACCCCGACTTTATTTCCGACGAGGAGATTTGGGCGTTGCGCTACAAACTGCGTCGGCAGTTGGTCGAATTCACTCGCGGCCGACTTCTCTTGCAGGGGCATCGTGTCGACCGTGAGCATTTCATCTCATTTGATCGCTTGCTGAATACGGACGCTTTGACGATTGGTTTTGCCCGTCGGTTTGCGACCTACAAGCGCGCGCCGCTGGTGTTTGAAAAATTTGAAAAGATCGTGGAGCTCGTGAAAGACCGGGAGCGTCCCGTGCAGTTCATCTTTGCCGGCAAGGCTCATCCCCGCGACGACGAAGGCAAGCGCTTCATCCAGAAAATTATTCATCTCGCCGAACACAGTGAGTTGAACGGTCACTTGGTGTTCCTTGAGAACTACGACGTCCATGTGGCGCGCCAAATGGTGTCGGGCTGCGATATCTGGCTGAACAATCCGCGCCGGCCGTTGGAGGCTTCGGGCACGAGCGGCATGAAGTGCAGCGTCCATGGCTGCATGAATTTGAGCATTCTAGACGGCTGGTGGCGCGAGGGTTTCGATGGCGAAAACGGATTTGCCATTGGCGATGATTCGCATCCTGACTCCATCGAGGAACAGGATCGCGTGGACAGCGACAATCTCTTTCGCGCGTTGACAGAGGAGGTTGTGCCGAGCTTTTTCAACCGTGATGCGAAGGGGCTTCCGCGTCAATGGATCAAGAAGATCCGGCGCACGATGGCGACCTTGACGCCTGAATACAACACCTGGCGAATGGTTCAGGAGTATGTGAATAAATTTTATCTGAAGAGCTGAATTACTTGAACAACGGCGGTCTTTGTGTAGCCTGCCCCCGCGTTCCGTCCGTAAAATCAAGTTTGTGTCGCGTTCATCGGGTATGGCAGTCGGGTGAACTGTGGCCGCAATCGATTCAGCTATGAAGTGTGATATTAAATCTCTCGATCTCCTCGAGATTCAAGATCAGCTCTCCGAATGGGATATAGAACCCTACCGAGCAGCCCAGTTGTTGATGTGGCTTTACGGCCAACGAGTCGACAGTTGGGATCGGATGAGCAACATACCCGCCAAGATGCTCAAACGCCTGCGGGAGGAATTCGATCTCTACGCGTTGAAAATGGTCGACAGGCAAGGGGCCGCCGATGCCACGAATAAATTTCTGTGGGAGCTGAAGGACGGGAATTTGATTGAAAGCGTGCTCATTCCCGCCAGCAAGGGAATGTATGGCGACTGGTCTGATCGGCATACTCTTTGCGTCTCCTCTCAGGTTGGCTGCGCCTACGGTTGCAAATTCTGCGCCAGCGGGCTGGACGGCATTAAACGCAACCTGGAGGCCGACGAAATCGTCGAGCAGGTCGTCGCCGTGGAACGATGGTATGGCCAGTTGGTGAAGGGGCTCAACAAGAAGCAAGGAGTGGATCCATCCGAGCTGAGCGAGGACGAACGACTGGTCGCCGCGATGGTCAACCGCTCTGGCGGAAGAAGAAACCAGAAGGTTTCCAAATACCTGGTCGATAATATCGTCATGATGGGAATGGGAGAGCCGCTGGCGAACTACGACAATCTCATCGACGCGCTGTTCATCCTCAATGCCGAATGGGGCTGCAATATCGGCGCCCGGAAAATCACGGTCTCCACCTGCGGACTGGCTCCTGAGATTCGCAAGTTGGCCGATGAAGATCTGCAGGTGCGACTCGCGGTGTCGCTGCACGGCGCGACAGACGATGTTCGCGAAGAGATCATGCCGGTGAACAAGAAGTATCCGCTGGAAGATCTGATCGACGCGCTGGAGTACTACAAAGACCGCCACGGGCAAATGATCACGCTCGAATACATTTTGATTGAAGGCGTGAACGAAGACGTGGAGCACATTCCGTCGTTGACTCATCTATGCCATATTCTGGACGCGAAGATTAATCTCATTCCCTACAACACCGTCGAGGGATTGCCCTGGAAACGGCCGTCTGACGAGGCAATCGACGATTTCCACCAAGGTCTGCAGGACAATAACGTGAATGTAACGTTGCGCCGGGAAAAGGGGCACGACATCAGCGCGGCGTGCGGACAACTGAGATTGCAGGCTGAACGGGAGAAGGCGGAATCCAGCCCGGTTGAGGAACCGGCGTCTTGCGACTAGGGTGGCCGGATGATAGCGCTACTCGACTACGGTTCTGGAAACCTTCGCAGCGTTCAAAAGGCGCTCCTGAACGTGGGCGCGGAGGTGAAGCTTGTCGCCGATCCCGAGGGCATGAAGGACGCGGACGCGGTGGTTCTGCCTGGTGTGGGGGCGTTTGACGACTGCATCAACGCGCTCCGGAAACAGGAACTGTTGGAGGCGTCGCGAGATTTCATAAAAAACGGCCGACCTTTTCTGGGCATCTGCGTGGGGTATCAGGCGCTGTTCGACCGGAGCCAGGAATTCAACAGCTGCGCGGCGGGGTTAAGCGTGTTTCCGGGCGATGTCGTGAAGTTTCCTGAAAACGCCGGTTTGAAAGTGCCGCAAATCGGCTGGAATGAAATCGAGATCACTCAGGGCGACTGCCCGCTGTATCGCGGGATTCCCGATCGCAGCCATGTGTATTTCGTGCACAGCTTCTACCCTCGGCCAACCGACGAATCGATCGTTGCCACACGAACCAATTACGGCGGAGAATTCAGCTCTTCGGTTTGGCGCGACAATGTTTTCGCGACTCAGTTTCATCCCGAGAAAAGCCAGCAAGTCGGACTCCGGCTGCTGCGCAATTTTGCCGACCTCGCCGCGAACTAGATCTATCGGGAATCTCTTTTTGTGGCGCGGATTGCGCGGATGACACGGATCTTTTTTCAGAAGAGACTATAGCGGCATGCAATTTATCCGAATCTTGGTGGTCAGAAGAATCAGAGGGCCTCATTTTGGTAAATCCGTGTGATCCGCGTAATCCGTGGTTGTGCGGTTTTGCTTGTTATCTCAACGGTCGTTTGGCAAAAGACGGGTCCTGAATTTTCAGCAGCACAACAACCCCAAAAGACAATAGACAATGGCACACACACTACCTGACCTGCCT
>JBLHKZ010000232.1:0-9091 GCA_047618185.1 Limisphaerales bacterium | reverse complement strand
GGCCAGTCCTGCTTGAGAAGCTTGAGCATCATCTTGCGGCGTTGGGAGAATCCGCGTTTGACGATTCTCACATAGGTCTTGAACGCCGAGGGTGAGACCAGCGGTTTGGCGCGGCGGGTCAGGCGGATGCAGGAGGTGTCCACCCCGGGCGCAGGGAAGTAGCAATCGGCGGGAATCAGGAAGTTGCCGTCCAGCTCGTAGGCGGGCTTGAGCAGGAGTGTGAGGACGCCGTAGGCCTTGCAGCCCGGAGGGGCGGCGATGCGGTCGGCGACTTCTTTTTGAAGCGTGACCGTCATGGATCGCGGACCGACGCCCGGACGAGCCAATTCAACGAGAATTGGGGAGCCGACGGAGAAGGGGAGATTCGAGACCAATTTCCAATCGCTCCAATCGACCTCGTCGGATTTGACGTAGGCGAGCGCGTCGGTGTGGATCAATCCCAACGCGGGCGTTTCGGTAAAGCGTTTCTTCAACACCTCGACCAGTCGGGCGTCGACTTCAATCGCGAGCACGCTCTTCGCTCGTTGCAGCAGAACTTCCGTCAACGGTCCCAATCCGGGGCCAATTTCGAAAATGTCGTCCGTGGGCGAGATCTCAGCGAGATCCGCGATGCGGACGACCTGATTCTCATCGTGCATGAACGACTGGCCGAGCGAGCGCGTCAGGCGGATGTCGTTCTCGCGAAGGAGGGCTTTAATTTCCGCGAGTTTCATGCGGTAAGGACGTCGATGATGACGTGGTGCAGCGCGTCGACGGTTTGTTGGAGCTGTTTCTCCGTAATGATCAATGGCGGGGTAAAGCTGATGACGTTGGCGTGTTCGCCTTCGGGCAGGAGGATGTAGCCCTCCGTGAGCATGCGTTTGACGATCTCAATACATTCTTCGGTGGCGGGGGAATCGTCCTTGCGGGTGATCTCCAGTCCCGCGAACAAGCCCTGGCCACGGGCTTGGAAATGATATCCGGCGATGGGCAGCGGCGGCGAGGAAAGTAGCCGAAGCAGAAGCTTGCCGCGAATCCCGGCTTTCTGGGGAAGGTGGCGATCCTTGATTTCCTTCAGTTGCGCGAGCGCCATGGCGCAGCCGACGGGATGGCCAAGAAAGGTGCTGGTATGAATCGCCTCGCCTTGAGATTCCGGCCAGGCTTGGTCCATCAGGTCGTCGCGCCCCACACAGGCCGAGAGAGGAAAGCCGCCAGTGAGGGCTTTTCCAAGGCAGATCACGTCGGGCATGACGCCGCTGTGCTCGCAGGCGAACCATTTTCCCGTGCGGCCGAAGCCCGTGTAGATCTCGTCGAGAATCAGTAGGGCTCCGTATTGATCGCAGACACGGCGGAGCATCGGGAGAAAATCGGCAGGAGGGACGTGAATGCCGCCGCGGCCCTGGAGGGGCTCCACGAGCACGGCCCCGATCGGCCGCTGATGAAAATGTCGACGCACGCTTTGCTCGCTGACTTGCAGGGATTGGGAGTCATCGGGAAAGGGGGCGAAGTGACCGAACTCGGCGAGTTGGTTGGTGAACGGGCCTCGAAAATGTTCGCGATGGGTGGCGTTCAAGGCGCCGTAGCCGAGCCCGTGGTAGCCCCCCTGAAAAGCGACGACGCCCGGCTTGCCCGTGGCCAACGCGGCGGTCTTGAGCGCGGCCTCGACGGCTTCAAATCCGGAATTGCAGAAAATGGTTTTGCCTTTGGCGCCGCGGAGAGACATGTCCGTCAGTTTCCGGCTCCAGCGTTCGAAGGTCAGGCGGCTGAGTTCGCGCACGAGTTGGGCCTTGGGAGCGTGGGGATGGACGTCGCCCATGCCATGAACGAGCCGGTCCAGCTGGCTTTTGGCGGCATCGACGACTCGCGGATTGGCGTGGCCGGCGGCGGCGACGCCAAAGGCGGCCATGAGATCGAGATATTTTTTACCTTCAAGGTCCTGAACGAAGCAGCCCTTGGCGCGTTTCCAGACGATGGGCCAGTCGCCCGCCGGATCTTGAAAAGTCACATTGCGCGATTCGTAGTCGCGCAGCGTTCGTAGAATGGATTTGGACGTGAGTTTCACCGGGAGAAGGGGATTGAAATGCCAGCGCGCGGGTTAAGTCAAACTCCGCGTTCGTCGGGCGGCCAGACGTGTTTGTGCAGTTGTAGCTGAAAACGCACGGGCAGGGCGTCGTTGGCGATGGCTTCGGCGAGTTCCTTGCGAGCGATGGGCGTGTGGTCGGGGGGCAAGGGTTTAAGCGATTTGTCGCGTTGATGTTCCAGCAGCGGAGCCACCCAGGAACAGAGAATTTGGCAGATCGACGCGAGCTCGCGTTCAGCGATGACGCCCTTCATCCAGTCGTAGTCCTCGCGCGTTCCGATGACGAATTTGATCTCGTCGGTTGGTTGCAGAATGGACAGGTTTTCCCAGCGATTGCGGTCGCTTTCGCCGCTGCTTGGGCATTTTAGGTCCATGATTCGACGGACGCGTGGATCGACCTGCGAGAGGTCATGGGCTCCGCTGGTTTCGATCAGAACGGTATAACCGGTGTCGCAAAGGCGCTGCATCAGTTGCGGCGTGTTCTTTTGCAGCATGGGCTCCCCGCCGGTGAGTTCGATGAGTGGGAGCCGGCCGTGGGTGGACGATGCGTGAAAGGGAGCGGCCAGCTCGGCGATTCTGGATTCGATGTTGTCCAATGCCATCTTGCCGCCCTGGGTGAAGGCATAGGCGGTGTCGCAATAAGAGCAGCGCAGATCGCATCCGGTCAGGCGGATGAAAATACAGGGCAAGCCGGCGAAGGAGCTCTCGCCCTGCAGGCTCAGGTAGATTTCGTTGACGATCAGGCTGTCGGACACGGCGCGCATCCTAGCCCGGAAAACGCACAAACTCGAAACCCGAAATTCGAAATTCGAAACAAACGTAAGATGACTTGTCCCCGATGGCGCCCCGGCCCCATCATCCGCCGATGGCTAAGCCGAAAAATGTCGAACTGTCCAATGGCGTTCTGATTCCGATCATTTACGAAGACGCCTGCACCCTGGCGATCGACAAGCCTGCGGGCTGGATGTGCGCGCCGACGAACTGGCAGAGCACCGGACGCAATCTCCAGGCGGCCCTGGAATCGTCGGTCAATCACCGCGACTACTGGGCCAAGTCCCGCAATTTGAATTTTCTGCGCTTCGTGCATCGCCTGGACGCGGACACCAGTGGTGTGTTGTTGCTGGCCAAGAGCGCCGGCGCATTGAAGGCGCTGAGCGAACTGTTTCAGACGCGGGCGGTCGAAAAGTCCTACCTGGCCGTCGTTGCCGGTGTGGTGGCGGAGGATGAATGGTCCTGCGATTTGCGGATCGGCCCGGTGAAAGGGCGTCGTGGCGTGATGAAGGTCGATCCGGCGGTGGAGGGGGAGGCCTACACGGAGTTTCGCACCCTCCAGCGGCGCAATGGATTTAGTCTGATTGAGGCGAAGCCGTTAACAGGGCGCACGCATCAAATCCGCGTGCACCTCCAGGCCGGGGGGCACCCGGTGTTGAACGATCCCCTTTATGGAAATGATGACGCAGAGAAACAGATGCTTGCCCTGCGCGCCACCGAGGTTTCGTATGTCGAGCCGTTTAGGAAAAAGCGGGTTCACATCCGGGCGCGTGTGGCGAAATTCATCGGCGCACATGGATTTGAGGTCAAGCAGGCGGAGAAAATTCGGCGAAGTGATTGAATCTAAAAAAGCATTTCACCACGGATGGACAAAGATGAACACAGATCAATCAGGCGCTTGGGAAAAGCCGCAAACACTGAAAATTGAACGCGTATCGTGTCCGTGAACCGGGCGATGGGGACAGGAGCGCGGCTCTGTGAGCCGCAGTAATTCACGGATTGGCGATACTTGAAGCATGTTTCCGGGCTGCTGCGGGTCACAGACCCGCGCTCCGAATGCGGGTGCATGACAAGCGATCAATTCACCGGGCGACGCTCCCCCCTTTTTCCGTTCCATCTGTGTTTATCCGTGTCCATCTGTGGTTAAAAAAAACTTCGATCGTCGATTGCAGGTTGAATTCCCGCTCGATTTGACGTTCATTGCCCGCCTTTCAGATGTCCAACGGAAACGCGCCAACTCTTATCAACGCCACCGACCTGGCGATTCGCTACAACGATCAGGTCGTGCTCGACGGCGCCTCCTTGAATATTTGCGGCGATCAGCGCATCGGCATGGTCGGGCGTAATGGCTCCGGCAAATCGACCTTGTTGCGAATTCTCACCGGAGAATATTCGGCGGATTCGGGCGAGATCACCCGCAAACGCGATCTGCGCATCGGCTATCTTTCGCAGAAATTCGACCTGGATAAGGAAGCGAGCGTTCTGGAGAACGTTCGCTCTGGCGCGGCCTATGCCCTGGGCTTGATCGAACGGTTCGAGTCACCGGATCTCGACGAGAACGACCACCACCGACTCGAGCAGGAGATCATGACGCTGGGAGCGTGGGAGATCGACAATCGAGTCGAGACGGTGATGACCCATCTGAATGCTCCAGACGGCGATCGGCTCGTGGGGCAGCTTTCAGGCGGTGAAATGCGCCGCGTCGCTTTGTGTAGCGCCCTGGTTTCACAACCGGATTTGCTAATCCTCGACGAGCCGACCAATCACCTGGACACGGAGTCGATCCAGTGGATGGGAGATTTTCTCACGAACTTCAAAGGCGCGTTCTTGCTGGTCACTCACGACCGCTATTTTCTGGATCGCATCACGTCGACGATTATCGAAGTCGCGAACGGGAAGTGCTTTCAATACACGGGCAACTACACCACCTATCTGGAGTCCAAGGCCGAACGACTCGCGATGGAGGCGGGGGCGGACTCCAAGCGGCGGAGTTTCATTCGGCGCGAATTGGACTGGATTCGCCGCGGTCCCAAGGCGCGCGGCACCAAGGCGAAGGCCCGGGTCGACCGGTTTAACGATGTCAGCTCGCAGTCCGGCCCGGAGCTGGAAGTCGATGTGGAGATGGTGATTCCGCCTCCCCAGCAGCTGGGTAACCGCATCGTGCAGCTGAGCAATGCCTCGGTGGAGCGCGGCGGTAACCGACTCTTTTCGAATCTCTCGTTCAATTTCGAGAACGGGATGAAGATCGGCATTCTCGGTCGCAATGGCGTGGGCAAGACGTCATTGCTGAAATTGATTCTCGGCGAGCTGTCGACCTGCGAAGGCACGATCAAGTCCGGCGCGCTGACGCAGATCAACTACGTGGATCAGGCTCGTCTGCATCTGGACGATGAAAAGACGGTGTTGGAGGAGGCCAGCGACGGCACAGAATTCGTCGTGTTCGGCAATGGCCAGCTGTCGGTGCGGGCCTACCTGAAGCGATTTCTCTTTGCGGATCATCGCATCAATACCTTGGTCAAATCCCTGTCGGGCGGCGAGCGGAGTCGGCTATTGTTGGCGAAGGTGCTCAAGCGCGGCGGCAATTTTCTGATACTCGACGAGCCGACCAACGACCTGGATCTGCCCACGCTGCGAATCCTGGAGGAGGCTCTGATGGTGTTCACCGGGGTCGTGTTGGTGGTGAGCCACGACCGCTATTTCCTGAACCGCGTTTGCACCGGCATTCTGGCATTTGAGGACAATGGTGAAGTCGTCTACAGCGAGGGCGATTACGATTACTACTGCGAAAAGAAGGCGAATCCGGTGCAGCGCTTGCCGACCTGGCCGAAGGAAAGCAGAAAGGCGGCGTCGTCCGCCAAAGCCTCGTCGACCGAAGCGAAGGCCCGCCCACGTAAACTAACGTGGAAAGAACAGAAAGAGGTTGAGGGGATGGAGAAGGCGATCATGCAAGCCGAGGGGGAGGTGGAGCGCATCGAAGGTGTCTTTGCCTCTCCGGAATTCCACGAGAAGCACGCTTCCAAGACGAAGGAATTGCAGCAGGAGCTGGTAGCCGCCAAAGCGAAGGCCGCGAAGCTCTTCGCGCGTTGGGAGGAGCTGGAGTCGCTCGCGAAGGCGGCGGGGTGAGGCGGGACGAGCCTGCGAGGATGATGGCCATCGCCTTTCCGGCGGAAATCGGGCGGATCGGTGAAGGGCGCCTGTTCCCCAAAGCGCGAGAGGACACGCGCAGTCCAGGACGCTATCGCGATTATCCGCGCGTGGGACTGCGCGACAGCGTCATGGACTGCGGCTGACCTCCGCCGCTTTTGTGCCGGCGTTCAAATGACTTGCGAGAGTTTGGGGGAAGACGCCGGCCGCTCCATGATTGTGCCGAGGCGGCTTCGCGCAAATGTTTAGGCTTCGGCGCCGGAGGGAAGTTTCGGACGAGCAATGCTCGGGGCTCTGGTTTTGCTGGGAGGAGGAGGAGGGGCGGAGGTTATCGCTCAGCCTGTTCAAGCTCTTTCAGCAGAGGGCGAAATCCGTATTCGTTCAGCGCGGCGATGATGCCTCGGTCGCCGTTGTTGCGGTCGACGTCGGCCATGGCGCCGAGGGCGTTGTGCATCGCTTCCACTGCCTTGTCGAGGTGGTCTAGTTGGGCGTCCTTGTCCTTCGCCGCTTTGGCGATGCCCGCCTGCCGCGTTTCTTCCAGGCAGGTGAAGTAGTGCAACGCGAATTCGAAGCGCTTGGCGTGGTAGAGGCTGAACGCCCTTGCTCCGCCGCGGGCGCGGGTGTTGCCGCGATACATCTCGTTCATGGCCTCGGCGAAGGAGGTCTTGGTCGTCGCCCACCATTCCGGGACCGGCGCGTTGGACGCGTAATGTTGCATCACGACATTCGGCGTCAGGGTGGCGATGTTGGCGCCATTCTCTACGATTGAACTGGATGCGTCGGCGATATGTTGAAAACCAATGGCAATGCGAGCGCCGACGTCGGGGCCGCAGATCGGCGTCACCAACCCATCCAGCGCCTTGGCCTGCGTCATCTTTCGATTAAAGGCGGCGCGAGACAAATAATACGCGGAGGAATTCAAGTCATCGGGTAGCCAGCTCGCGGCGGTGAATCCCTCCATGCGCGCGCCTCGGATTCTTAGGATCGTCCGATGCAGTTGCTGGTTGTTGAACTCAGGGAGGACACCGCCTGTTGGGCTGCCGAGAAAGAGAAGTTCGGTAAGATCACTTTGCGGGTGTGAGGCGCCGGATCCACGCGCGGTCGTTAATGCGCTGGAACGATTGGGTGACATTGTCGTCCATGCATCCGCTTTCGGGTAGGTCTGCTTGTAGGCATCGAGCTGGGCTTTCCGAAGGGCTGCTCGATGGCGGGGTAGGAGTGACGCGAATTCGTCGGGAAACTCGTCACCGTCGACATCCAGCGCGACGGTCATTCCCAGCGCCTGTGCGGCGTCGATAATCCCGGTGACCAGTTTGACGCCCGCTTTGACTCGCGCCTCGTAGGTGGTTGCGCCCTTGAAGTCGGGGTTTTGGAATACCCGGTCGCGTCCGAATGCGGCGCGTCCCGCTGTTTCGCCATCGACACGAAACGTCTGGCCATGCCAGAGGGCGCCCGTCTGTTTGCTGATGCCTCCATACTTGAAATGCACGAATGGCTGCGAGGGGTGAAGGGAAAGCACGACTCGGTTGAACTTGAGTTTGGCGAGTTGCTTCAGCCTCAGCTTGTGATCGGCAAGCGACCATGACTCCGGGCCGGCGAGCGAGGGAGCCATGACGCGCCAGGCTCGGATGTTCAGATTGGGTTCCCGGCGGATATTGATTCCTTCCAGTGCGAATGAGGGACGTTTGATCGGCGGAAAGTCTGCATGCAACAGCGAACGAACGCCAAAATGATGGCGGAGTTCGTACACCGCCCAAAGCGCGGCTGCCGGGCTTCCTCCGCCGAGGAGCAGCATGGGTTTGCCGTTCCGTTGCGTGGATAGAACCAGATGCCCCTGCTCGGAAAGCCCAGGCCATCCGCCGGACAGCAGGATGACGTTGTCGGCGTTCGACGGTTCGGCCGAAATGCTGACCTTGGCGTCGAACAGCGACTTGAGTTGCGCGGACAATTCCTTGGCGGCGTACTGTTCGAGCTTGGGCGCGTCGGGGCGGACGACGATCGTCACATTGGGACCGGCGGCAAAGGTCGAACCGGCGCAAAGTAACAGGGAGGCAAGCAAGGTTGCCCGGGTCGTTTTCGAAATGAGTCGAGTCATGGGGTGTCGCGTTACTTCGCTTCGTTTGAAATGCACACGATGCTTTCTCGCGTGCGGACAAAGATCCGGCCGTCGGCAATGGCGGGCGTGGCCAGGATTTCCTCATCCATGTCGTTCTTGGAAAGAATTTTCAGTTCTGGGCCGTCTTCGAGCACGACGATAAAACCGTTTCGGCCGGCCATGAACACCTTGCCGTCTGCGGCGATCGGCGAGGCGTAATAATCGCCGTAGGTGCGCAGGCGGGTGAGTTCCCAAAGCGGCTCGCCCGTTTTCGCGTTGAAGCAGCTGGAAAAGCCGCCTGACTTGACGACGTAAAGTCGGTCATTGAAGACGAGTGGCGAGGAAAGGTTTGAAGGCGAGCGGTTGTCGATGTTCCAGGCCATGTGCGTCTTGGTGACGTCTCCCTTGCCGCCGCCGCGGACGGCCTGGATTGTGTTGCCGCCACCGACCATATTTTTTGGAGACTGAAACGCGGTTTCGATTTCCGTCTGATCGAGGCGCTGGTCCTTGTTTTTGTCGGAGAGATCGAACTTGGCGTGGAATTCTGTTGGTGTCTCCTCCCGCGCGAGATTGCCGTCCTGATTGGTGTCGAGCCATTGCATCAGGGCGTATTTCAAGGTGCGGCTTCGGTCGCCGTAGCTCTGCACCGCGACGAAGACCTTGTCATCCACAACGACGGGTGAGGTCATGATCGTGCGCAGCAGGGAATGACTGGCCCAGCGTTCCTTTCCGGTCGCGGGATCGTAGCCCTTGAGAATTCCGGAGCCGGCGACGACGAGGTCGGTTTGTCCCTCGGCGGTGCAAATGGCCGGAAGGGAATAGCCGGCCAGCATGTCGGCGCGGGGGGTGCGCCAAAGTTGTTTGCCGGACTTGCCGTCGAAGGCGGTGACGTAGGAGGCAAGGTCGTCGTCCTGACAGAAGTAGACTCGGCCTTCGTGAATGATGGGCGAGGCTCCGGCGCCCCAGTCCATCAGGTAGGCGGGGACGGGTAGTTTGTGGTTCCAGACCTTCGCGCCGGTTTT
>JBLHKZ010000231.1:0-9103 GCA_047618185.1 Limisphaerales bacterium | reverse complement strand
CCAGCCAGCTCCGGCCGATTGGCCACCGACCTGGTCCTGCAAATCTACGAGGCGAACGTGCGTTAGCGCCTCAATGCGACATCATGTAGGTGATCGCGTTGATGCCAAACGGATAGGAGAATTTCTCGGAGAACCGACGGAAGTATTCCACCTCGTGCCCCTCGCGTTCCCAGCCATCGCCGAGATCGTTATTATGGCAAAGCATCGCCAGGAGGTGCCCCTTCTCATTGAAGTAGCCCAGGAAGTGCGGTTCGTGATCCTCCTCGATGCCGGGATGCCTGGCCTCATAATCGAAGCCCCGTCGCCAGGCAAGAATGTCGGGCACCTGCGGCTTCTCCCCCAGCGGCATCACCAATTGCAGGAACGCATGCTCCAACGGGATTTCCCGAGGCTCGATATCGGGCAGGACCCGCTTCATCTCTCTCAGAATATTATCCCTGTGATACGTGCCCCAGAAATCGTCCATCATGAGGAAGCCGCCATTGTTCAGGTAGCGCCGCAGACTGCGGACTTCTTTTTCACTGAGCACCATCAATCCCGGCGCCACCATGTAGACAAACGGACTGTCGAAAAGGCGCTCGTCAGTGAGGGTGATGGCGTCCGGATTGGGCTCCACCTCGATCGACGTCAGCTCCTGTAGACGAAAGGAGAAATTTAGATCGCTGTCCGGGTAATCATTGTCCCACCGGGTATTGAGACCGTCGCCGAGATTCGAGGCGTACTTAACGCGCGTGAATTGAAAGGTGTCGTGCCGAAAGCCTTCCTTGTGATCCCACATGGGAAACTCGCTGCGATCCTTCGTTCTGGGACCGCGTCGCCCGCCCCAACCGCCCCACGGCTGACCAAAACCCAAACTCGTCAGCAGCAACGCGATCAGCGTCCCAATCAGGACTTTGCCGCGCCAGCCAAACCCGCGCGGCCGATCGTTTTCCGAGATGGAGTTTCGCGGCCGTTTCATCGTTTTCCAAACCAACAACGCCGCACACTACGCCAAAGTTGCGATTCTGAGTAGCGATCTTTAATTCATTCGTGTTTATTCGTGTGAATTCGTGGTTAACTGAAAAACTCTCTTTAAAACATTGTATTCCGGATGCGTTGTGAGATGTTGCGCGCCCGTTTTGTCCCGCGACAGTCCGGCGACCCTTATGCAAAAACGCCCCTTTTCCGAACTCGGCATCGCGCCAGAGCTGTTGAAAGCGATCGAATCGCTCGGTTTCGAGCTGCCCGCGCCCATCCAATCTGAAGCCATTCCGCCCGCGCTGGAAGGGCGCGATGTCGTGGGCCAATCCCAGACCGGCTCCGGCAAAACGATGGCCTTCGCGGTGCCCGCCTTGCAGCTCATCGATCCCAAATTGCGCGCCGTGCAGGTCCTGATTCTCTGTCCGACTCGCGAATTGGCCATGCAGGTTTGCGCCGAAGTTCACAAGCTCACGCCCTTCAAGCCCGGCATCACCGCCGTGCCGGTCTATGGCGGCTCCTCCTACGTCCGTCAGATTCGCGCGCTCAAACAGGGCGCCCAGATGGTGGTCGGCACTCCCGGCCGCGTGCTCGATCTCATCGGCCGAAAAGACCTGAAATTGGAGGCTCTCAAGATGCTCATCTTCGACGAGGCCGACAAGATGCTGGACATGGGTTTCCGCGACGACATCGACACCTTGATGATTTCCGCTCCCAAGGAACGGCAGACGATCTGTTTCTCCGCGACTTTCTCAAAACAGATTCGCAACCTGATCAACACCTACACCGAGAATCCCGCGACGATCACCATCGAGCACAAGGCGCTGACCGTGCCGACTGTCGAACAGCGTTACTACGAAGTGCGCGGCCGCTCCAAACTCGAAACGCTTTGCCGCGTGCTCGATGTCGAAGACGCCCAAAAGGCGATCGTCTTCACGAACACCAAGAGGGCCGCCGACGAAATCACGGACGCCCTCGTCGCCCGCGGCTACACCGCCGACCGGCTCCACGGTGACCTGACCCAGATGATGCGCGACCGCGTCATGAAGAATTTCCGCTCGGGAAACATCGATGTGCTCGTCGCCACGGATGTCGCCAGCCGTGGGCTCGATGTCGATGACGTGGACATCATTTTCAATTTCGACCTGCCCTACGACGAGGAGGACTACGTTCATCGCATCGGCCGCACCGGACGCGCCGGACGCAAGGGAAAAGCCGTCAGCCTCGTCGGCGGCAAGGAGATCTTTCTGCTGCAACGCATCCAGCGCTACATCAAGGTCAAGATCACGCGTGAAAAAGTGCCTTCCCAGGAGGAGGTCGTAAACATGCGCGTCGATCAACAGTTCGAAAAAGTAAAGAGCCTGCTCGAGTCCGGAGACTTCAAGTCCCACGACGCCACCGTCGAACGCCTCCTGGAAGCGGGCTTCACCAGCACGGACATTTCCAGCGCGCTGCTCCATATACTGCTTCTGGATTCCGGGCGCGAGGGCGAAGAGATCCATGAAGATCGCGCGCCCTTCAGCGAACGCGCCGGCCGCGACGACCGAGGCGGACGGGACAATAATTCGGATCGCGGCGGATCGCAGCGCCCCCGACAAGACGACCGCAGGAGCGCGCCCAGTTCCGCGCCCGCCGGCGAGCAAGGGCAGATGATCCGCATGTTCATCAACGTCGGCTCCGTCGATAATATCAATCCGGGCCAGATCGCCGGCGCGCTTTACAACTCCGCGAAACTCCCCTCGGGCTGCATCGGAACCATCGAGATCTTCGACCGAAGCAGCTATTTCGAACTTCCCGAAGGACTCGCCGATCAGGCGATCCGGGGCGTCGCCGAAGCCCGATTGCGCAACCGCAAATTGCGAGTGGATTACGCCGACGGCTTCGGCAGCCAACCGCCCAAGCCCAAATTCCGAAAACCGGGCCACAAGGCGAAAGCCAAGGATCCGACCAAGGCGCCATTCTTCAAACAGTTCCAGGCCGGCAAGCCAACGCGGAAGCAGAGTTAGGCGAGAGGAGATCGGCGCCAAATGTAGAACGGAATTCATTCCGTTTCCCACATGAGACCCGCCTGCGGCTCGTCAAAAACGGAATGAATTCCGTTCTACGCCGGGTCCACCTTTCCCGTCGCGGCCAATCGCCGTCCTCGCGCGACCGTATGCCAGCCTAGCCCTACCGCGATCAGCCCCAACCCGATCTGCCAGGTCCGCGCGTCCACCTGAAAGGCGAGGAACACACAAGCAACCAGTCCCAAGATTGAGATCCAGCGCGGATAGAGCCGCAATTCAGCGGGCATTCTCAGCGCCGCCAGATTGGTAATCGAGTAATAGACGAGAACCGTAAACGCGCTGAATGACCAGGCCAGCTTGATATCGCCAATCATCGTAAACGCGAGAACGATCACGCTCACTCCAACCACACTCGCATCCGGAGTCGCCCGAGCTTCATTGACCCTGCCGAATACACCTGGCATGTCTCGGCGCCTGCCCATCGCCAACAAGACCCGGGAAAGCCCGAGAATGAGATTCAACAACACACCCAGCATCGCAGTGACCGCCCCGATCACAAGAGTCACTCGCAACCACGCATGCCCCAATACCCCCCCAGGCTTTAGCAACGAAGCGGGATCGCCCAGCCTCCCTCGAAAGGGCCACGTCCAGTGGGAATATTCGCCCAACCGCTCAATCGGATCCGGAGGAATAAGCCCGACCAAAACCACTGCGACGCCCAGATACAGCACGGCAGTGATAATCAATGTGACAATCACAGCGCGTGGTATCGTGACTTCCGGTCGTTTCACCTCCTCTCCCAGGGTGGCAATCCGACCGTACCCCGTATAAGCGACGAACATCAACGCCGTCGCATGAAATAGCGGGCCGAAATCCCGGACTCCAGATGTCTTTTCCAGAAAGAACGGGGTGAAGCTCCCGGTTCTCGAAGTTTCCACAAAAACAGCCGGCAACCCGACCAACAGGAGCGCTCCCAATGCGAAGAGCGTCACCGATACGATGATGATGTTTGCTTGATTCGAACGACGAATTCCGCGGAAAACAACAATCGCCAACCCGACGACAATCGCAACGGAAAGCGGGCGAATCCATCCCCAGTTCAATCCACAGACAACTATCAGATAACCCGCCGCCCCCAGCGCCGCCGTCGCCGCCGAGGCGCTCTTGGCGATCAGAAACATCCAACCCGCCGTGAAACCCAGCTGCGGCGTCAGGTATTTGTAGCCGTACTCATAAGTTCCTCCGCTGACAGGATGCGCCGCCGCCAATTGCGCGCTGCTCAGGCCATTGCAAGTCGCGACCACAGCCGCAAGCGCGACCGCCAGGATCACCGCGGGCCCCGTAATCCCCGCCGCGATGCCGATGCTCACGAACACGCCCGTGCCGATCATGGCGCCGAGCCCCATGAACACCGCGCCCCAAAGGCCCACCTGGCGTTTCAGCTGAGCAGGTTGTTGTGATTCTGAATCGGACATCGTTCCCTTGCTTAAAGCATCCCTCGCAAACGGGCCAATAAAAGCCGCGTAAAAAGTAGAATGGGATTTATCCCGTATCGTCGCGATCAACGATTCGCGCCACCGGCACAACGGAATAAATTCCGTTCTACAATTTCGGCGACGTTCGCCTGCCAGCCTGTTCGAGACGAAAATGAATTCCAGAAGCGCTCGACACTCCCCATTTTTTGCGATTCTCGCGCGCCCTCGTATCTCCAGGAAATCAACGCTCAATGCGTCATCATGTAGACCATGATGTTTATCCCGACCGGGTAGGACCACTTTTCCGCGTAGCGTTTGAAATACTCCACGCTTTCGCCCTCGCGCTCCCAACCATCGCCCAGATCGTTATTGTGGCACATCAGGGCCATGACCTGGCCCTGGTCGTTGAGAATCGCCTTGAAGTAAGGCGCGGGGTCGCTCATGTCGCCGTGCCACGGCTCGATCTCGTAGCCCTGACTCCAGGCCTGAATGCTGGGCACCTGCGGCTTGCGCTCGAGGGGATAGATCAGCTGGAAGATCGGATGCTCTAACGGCAACTCCACGGGCTCGCGTTCGGGAAACACTTTTCTCATTTCATGAAAAACGTTTTCCATCTCCTCGCGTCCCCAGAAATCGTCCATCATCAACAAGCCGCCATTCAGCAGATGCCGCCGCAGCGCCCTCGCTTCATCGTCGCTGAATTCCAGCCGCCCGGGCGCGTTGAGGTAAAGGAACGGATAATCCAAAAGCCGTTCATCCGTGAGCCGCATGGCGATGGGATCCGTCGCGACCTCCATCGAGGTCAGCTCCTGCAGGCGAAAAGAAAAATTGATATCGCTGTCGGGGTAGTCGTTGCGCCAGCCCGATCCACGCCGAGATCCAGAGCCGCCCGTGTAGGACGAGTATTGGATGCGGACGAAGGTGAGCACATCTTGTTCAAAACGCTCTTTCACCTCCCAGGTCGGGTAGTCCGCGCGGGTGGACTGCGGCCGTCCAAATCGTCCGCCGCCAAATCCGTAGCGCCCACTCTGGGCGGGGGCAAGAGCGGCGACTGCCATCACTGCCAACAGGAGCGGCAGTAAAGATTTTCGGCGAAGACTCATGAGCAGAGGTATTACGCTCAAACGCGGCCTGATGTTTCAACTATCCAATAAGCGGCCTGGAGCAGGATCTGAGGACGTTCTTCAAATGGTCGAGGTCGTCGTCGTCCAGCTCCACGCCCTTCAGATCAGTTCATTCCCTCTCCGCTCCACACCCCAATCCGGCTACCGTCGATTCCAATGCCCTTTTCTTTGATTACGCAAAAAGGGTTATCTATACGCGCCATTTATTATCGTTTTACGACAATAATGAAAATTGGCGTGACACGGTCATCGATGATTTGTTGTGTTGCCGCGAAGCTTGATTTTCACATGAATCCAAATCCGTCGCCGCCGAACGCAATTCAGAATCGGACACCAGTATATTGCCGAACGGGCCCGCCTCATCAGCACACCCTAGCTGGAGCCGCGCCTCGCTCCTCGATCGCATAAATGCCCGATCGAGAGACTCGCTGTGACGTCGCCATTGTCGGATCCGAACCGGCCGGGTGCGCCGCAGCCCTCTCACTCCGTGACTGCCAGCCCACCCCGAGTGTCTCGATATTCGACGACGCTTCCCATTCCGAGCCACGCGCTGGCGAGACGCTTCAACCGGACATCCGTCGCTTCCTCGAACCGATCGGTGCCTGGCAGGCGTTTCTTGACGATCAACACGACGCGGCCGGCCACGGTGCGGTGGCCTGGGGAAACGATGAACTCCAAATAAATGAGTTTATCAATTCCACTGAACAGCAAGGTTGGCGCGTTGACCGCGATCGATTCGACGAGCGACTCCGACTTGAGACCCGGACGCGAGGCGCCGAACACCACGTCTCCACGCGTCTTGACCGGGCCGAACGCACGGAAACCGGCTGGCTCCTTGAGTTTAAAGAACGCGGGGGAACCCGCCTTCGTGCCGCCGCGCGATTCGTCATCGACGCGACCGGGCGCGCAGCCCGTTTCGCCAGCCTGCTCGGCGTTCGAAAAATCGGTTTCGACTCCCTCATGGCGATCTCCGCCATTTGCGATCAAACGCACCGTAATGACGCTGACCATCTCGTCGAAGCGACAGAGAAGGGTTGGTGGCGCTCCATAGCGCTGGCCTCAGATCGCCGTGCCGTCTCATTCCTGACCGATCGCGAAATGGCAAAAGAGATCGACCCCTCCGATCGCGAGTTATTTCAAAACCTGCTACAGCAAACTCGGCACATCGCCAAAAGCTTGTCGCCATCTCCCTTGACCGAAGCTCCCATCGTTCGCAGCGCGACGACGCAACGTTTGGACGAATTCGTCGGCTCGAACTGGTTGGCCGTCGGCGACGCGGCCGTCTCCCGCGACCCGCTTTCCTCTGACGGCATCGATCGCGCTTTGACGACCGGCCGCAAAGCCGCTCACGCGATCGTCGATCATTTCGCCGGCAACACAGGCGCTCTCGCCAAGTATCGAGCAACGCTTACGGCCGAATTCGAATCCTATCTGGACCAACGCCGAGCCAACTACCAGAAGGAAACACGTTGGCCCGACGCGCCCTTCTGGAAACCGCGGCAAAGCCTCCTCACGCTCCCCGCCGCCGCCGTGCTGCGGGCGCGGCCTGAATTCAACTCGATCGCCCGGACGGTCCTGCTCGACCGCCCCAAACTGCTTCGCCCCAAACAGTGGAAAACACTGCTTTCCCTCGCCGTCGATCCCACTCCCGCGCAGGAACTGGGCCGCCGCTACGCCGCGACCTCCAGCGAACCGCTCGCCGACTGGCGAATCACCGAAGCCCTGCAATACCTGCTCGCCAACGGCGCCCTCGAAATCGATCTGGCCCATTCCTGAACTCCGCATCGCTCAGCAGCGGCCCGTTTACTCCGTTCCCATCGCGCCGTTCTTTCGCGACGTTTTGATTGCTCCACCGCCCAATCGAATTAATCTCCCGTCCATGAGTCCAAACGAAATGAATTCCGATAACTCGTCTCCCTTGAATCGCCGCGACATGCTCCGCGCCTCTGGACTGATCGCGGGCGGAGCGTTGCTCGCAAACGCATCCACAACCCGCGCAGACCATCATAAGAAGCCCGCGCCCTGGCGTTACGGCCTGAACATGAGCACCATTCGCGGACAAAATCTCTCTGCGGCCGAGGAAATCGAGATCGCCGGAAAGGCCGGCTACGACTGCATCGAGCCCTGGTTTCGCAAGATCGCCGAATACACCAAGAGCGGCGGCAAACTGAAGGACTTGAAAAAGCGCATCGACGGCCACGGTCTCACCGTCGAGAGCGCCATCGGCTTCGCCCCCTGGATCGTCGACGACGAGGCCCGGCGCGCCAAGGGCTTCGAAGAAGCCAAGCGCGACATGGACACGATCGCTCAACTCGGCGGCATTCGCATCGCCGCCCCGCCTGCCGGCGCAGCGCGCAACAGCCCCGTCGACCCCATGCAAGCCGCGGAACGCTACGCCAAACTCCTCGATCTCGGCGTGAAAATGGGTGTCATCCCGCAGGTCGAAATGTGGGGCGGCCACACCAGCATCGGCACCGTAGGCAAGGCGATCTCCATCGCGATTGAAAGCGGGCACCCGAAGGCCTGCTTTCTGGGCGACGTCTACCACACCTACAAGGGCGGCAGCAATTTCGACGGGCTGAAACTCATCCCCGGCGTATTCCTGCAGACCTTCCACATGAACGACTACCCCGCCGATCCGCCCCGCGAGACCATTCGAGACGAACACCGCGTCTACACCGGCGACGGCATCGCCCCAATTAGCGATATCCTGAAAGGCTTTCGCCAGGTCGGCGCCGCGCCCGTCCTGTCACTGGAGGTTTTCAACAAAACCTACTGGAAACAGGACGCCCTCCAAGTCGCCAAAACCGGCCTCCGTAAAATGAAGGAATCCGTCGCCAAATCTGGCGTCTGACCACAGATTTTTTTAACCACGGATCACGCGGATGGCACGGATGCTTCGGAAAGCTGCTTTTCTGAATCCGTGAAATCTGTGTGATCTGCTGTTCTCTGGTTTCCGGGACGACGAATTTCACGATCTGCGCTCGGTCAGGGCCAAGGCGCCCTCCTCGAACCCGAAGGGTTCACAGCCGGGTAGCCGGGCGGTAAGCGAGGCACGAGCGCCTCCCCCGGAACAAGAATCCAAATGAAATCGCATCCCGGAGGGATGCCAGCCAAGCCAAGCCGCCGACCAAAGCAGAACGGGATTCATCCCGTTTGTCTCCGTTTCATCCAATCCAGAAAACGGAATAAATTCCGTTCTACATTGCGACGTCCGCCCCGCCAACCGAATCGCCGCGAAATACCGCGTCCAGCCGCCCGCTCTTTCTATCCGCCACGAGCGTGTCGTCGTCACCGTAATACTCTCCATCGATAAAGATCTGCGGCACGGTTGTTTTGCCGCCCGTTCGCCGTTTCATCTCCCTGAAATTTCGCGTCGGAAACTTCCATCCCGGAATCATCCAGATGCCCAGTTCCTCAAATGTAATCCCCTCCTCCTTCAAGATCCGCTTCGCCAAGCGGCAATAAGGACACAGGTCACTGGAATAGATTTCAACTTGGGACATAAACCCGGCCTCAGCAGTTCACTCATCAACGGCCT
>JBLHKZ010000230.1:0-9107 GCA_047618185.1 Limisphaerales bacterium | reverse complement strand
CCTCGTCGACGCACTCGCTCAGAACGGACAGCCCTTCTTCCATCGCTTCCCGGGTAATCGTCAGCGGCGGACAGATCTTCACGGTCTGCCCCCAGGCCCCGACCGGCGCGAACAGCAGAAGCCCTTTGTGGACGCATCGCTCGATGATATCGAACGCGAGATCGTGGTTGGGCTTCTTCTCGCCCGGCTCAACCATTTGTAAACCCGCGACCAGTCCCTTGCATGAAAACTTCGCGCACACGTCGCTGTGCTTCTCCTGAATCGCCCGCAGCCCTTCAGCCAGAATGGGCTCCAATCGCGCCGCGTTTCCGGGCAAATCCTCGTCGACAATCTTTTTCAGATTCGCCAACGCCGCGGCGCAGCAGACGGGATTGCCCGTATGAGTGCTGGTCATCGATCCCGGAGGATACTGGTCCATGATCTCATCCCGCCCAATTACGGCCGAAAGCGGCAGCGAACTGCTGATTCCCTTGCCCGCGCATATGATATCCGGAGTCACGCCGTAATGCTCGAAAGCCCAAAACTTTCCGGTGCGTCCACAGCCCGCCTGCACTTCGTCAAAAATCAGCACGACGTCATTCTCATCACACCAGGCGCGCAGCTGCTCGATGTATTCAACCGGCGCGAAATCCGGCCCCACGCCCTGAAAGCTCTCCATGATCACGCCCGCGACGTTTTCCGGCTTCATCCCCTGCTCTTCAATCGATTTCAGGAAAAGCGCGAAACTCGTGTCCTCGGTCCAGTAGCCATCCGGAAATGGCACATTAATGATCGCCGGATCGAGATTCACAATCCACTCCTTCTGGCCTGGGATGCCCCCCGCCTGCTGAGAGCCCATGGTCCGGCCATGAAACGAGCGCGAACAGCCTACGATGCCGAGCTTTGTCTGGCCGCCTTTGCGAATGCCATGCGTGCGCGCCAGCTTGATCGCGCATTCCGTCGCCTCTGAGCCGGTCGTCAGGAAAAACAGCTTCTTCAAGCCCTCGGGCGCCAGGTCCCGCAGGTATTTCGCCAGCTCCGCGCGTTCATGGCTCGGAAAGACGTAGTTGTGCAGGAGACCGCTTTCCACCTGTTCGATCACCGCGCGCTTGATTTCCGGCGCGCCATGACCGGCGTTGGTCACCAGCACACCCGAACTCCAGTCGAGCCACTTATTGCCGTAACCGTCGTAGATCTGCACATCTTCGGCGCGTTCCCAAAGGATGGGCGGCATGCCTCTCATCGAAATCGGCTCGATCGAACGCAAGGCCTCCAGCGTCGGCAGGGAATCTGGATGCGGTATCGGCGACGCGATCTTCCGATACTTCGTCTCCACGTGGGGAACCTCTCGCGGCTCAATGCTAAATTCTTTTCCCATAAGTCAGGTCCTAATTTTGCGGTTCTAATTGCCGGTTTAAAGCTTTTCTGTGTAAATTGAGACCAATTCACGCGTGATAATGAATTCATTTTAACTCATTAACTAACGTGAACCGAAAGAGTGTTTCGCTTAAAATTCATGTTTTCGCAAGTTTTTTTGACAATTTGAGAAATTAGCGCCCTTGACCGTTTGAAATAAGGCTGCATTTTCCAGCTTAAATGAATTCACTTCAAATTCACACATGCCTCAATCATTAACAGCCAAAGCCAGCGAGTCATTGTCAGCACGCCCAAACGAAGATGGCGCAACTGAATCCGCCACCTCAATGGTGGACGATGTCTACAACGCGATTCTCCTGCGGATCGTGCGTGGAGAATTGCCCAGCGGCTCCCTGCTCAAGAGCACTACGCTGGCCGCGCAACTCGGTGTCAGCCGCACTCCGGTCGTGCAGGCCCTGGCCCGCCTGACCGCTGACGGCATCATCGCCCAGGAGCGCAACCGTCGCGCCCGCGTGCGACGAGGCGCGGAAAACTGGCTGGTTGAACTTCATGAAATGCGAATCCTGCTGGAGCCGCACGCGGCGGCCATGGCAGCCACTCAAATCACGGACGAAGCCCTCAGCGACCTGGAGGCCCTCGTCGACGCCGCACGGCCGAACGACGGCACTACATGGATCGAAGCGGCCAAGGCTCTGGATTATGGCCTGCACCAAATCATCGCCGACAACTGCGGCAGTCTTCCGATCCGTCAGACGATCAAGAAATGCTGGAGCTACAAGAGCCTGTCCTACGATTTTGGAGGCGACTCTCCGGAAGGGCTCAAGCAGGGATATCAGGACCACCTCGCGATTACGGCATCCCTCAAAGCGCGGGACCCTCAAGCCGCCTCAGCCGCCATGCTCCTCCATCTTCACAACGCCAAACGCCTCCGCGTCGCCAATCGGATTGTCTAGGCGTCGAAAGACGATTCAAAGCGGCTTCTTGTAAATCCGCTGAAATACCGCTGCTGCGCCCTCTTCCACACGATTGGGATCAATGATCGTAATGCCATCCTCGCCAAACCGTGCGGACACTGGCGCGCCTTTCCCTTCCTGCAGATATTTAAAATTCAAATCGCGCACATGGGCAGCGGCGTCAACGATCGCCACGGTGATTCGCCCATCCTCTGCGGTTGGATAAATCTCCGCCACGTCATCGCGCGACTCCCCCATGAACTTCACGCGGCAAACTGCCGCCAGCGCGACCGTAATGCTGTCCACGCCGTAGCCAATGTAGGCATGGCTGCCATCCGGACGCTTCACATCGCGCGTAAAATGATTGTTTGAAGTCCGGCTGCCGCCGCCGTTCTTCCAAAACCGAAAGCCCCGGTATTGCTGATCCGATTCCACTTTGCCGTCCGTGCCGACAATCTCGTGCCCCTGATTCACCGGCCCCTCAAAATCATCCGGCGTAATCCAGTTGTTGTGAAAATGGATGCTCATCCCATTTTCAAAATCCACCCGCACCTGCACCGCGTCGTAAGCGTCGATGCCGTCACGTATCAGTCGCTTCTTTTGACCGACCGCCGTAAGCGACACCGGCTTGCTGCGATAATAATGATAAATCAAATCCGTCCAATGAGGCCCGACGTAACTGAACGGGTCGCTCTTTTCCACCCACTTGAACGTGCTCGTCGAGACTTCGAGCGGCTCCTCCAGGTAGGCCTGACCATAAATCGGATCGCCAATCTGTGCCGCGATGTCGTCGCGAATGCGCAGATGATCGGGATCGTAGCGTTTGTGCATGTCGACCGCGACAATCAGCCCCTTCTCGCGGGCAAGCTCCACGATCTGATCGGCCTCGTCGATCGAGAGGCACATCGGCTTTTCGGTGATCACATGCACGCCGGCGTTCAGGGCCGCCAGCACGACCGGAGTGTGCAGGTCGTCGGGCGTCGCCACCGCCATCACGTCCAGATCGGGAAAATCGCGAATGACATCCTCCCAGGGAGCCTCCCCAAAATAGGGCTTCGGCTCGTGGCCGGTCCACTCCTTGAATTGCGCCTGAGCACGTTTCGCCGAAGCTTCCGAGCGCGTCGCCACCGCGACCAGCTCAAATTCGATTCCCGCAAAATCCCGCGTCCAGCGATCCAGCCCAACCCGGCCCAGCGTTCCAGCGACACCGTATTTCTGCACATCGGCATAAGCCCGCGCATGAACGTCCCCGCCGAACATCCCGGCGCCAATTAAAGCGATTTGAATTGTTTTCTCAGCCATGATGGAAATGAACGACAATGTTGAATTGAAAGCGAAGCATGGCGGACCTTATCGGACATCCCCAAAAAGCTGGCAACTGCAATTCATCGCCGCGAAACAGATTTTCGCATTGGCGTCGACCCGACAAGGCGCTTGAGTCCCGGCCGTGATCGGACTCGGAACCCTAATTGATGTCGGCGCGATTCTGCTGGGCGGAATCGCCGGACTCGCCCTGCGGAACCCCCTGTCCGTCGCCAGCCAGCAACGCCTTCAAAAGCTCATCGCCTACGGCTGCTATATCGTTTCGGTCATCCTGCTCTGGTCTGCTTTCCGTCAGGCCGATGGTTTTCTCGGATTCATGAAAGCCGGATTCATCGTATTTCTCTCGCTGATCCTCGGTAATTTCCTGGGCAAGAAAATCGGTATTCAGAAGCAATTCACCAAGTTGGGGCAACATGCCCAAAACCGGATGAACGTCGCCCAGAAAACCGGGAAGAAGAATTTTAACGACGGGTTCATCACCTGCGCCCTGCTCTTCTGCGTCAGCCCCATGGCGCTCTTCGGCTCTTTGCAGGACGGGCTGACTGGCGACTACAAGATTCTCATTCTCAAGGCAGCCGTGGACGGACTTTCCATGATGGCCTTCGTCAGAATCTTCGGCGGAGGTTCGATCCTCTCCGTTATTCCTGTCGCCGCCTATCAAGGCACCATTACGCTGCTCGCGATTTGGACGACCAAGCAGGACGCCATGACTCCCGAAATTGTCGCCTCCATCACCGCGACCAACGGCATGCTCGTCATGTGCCTGCCGTTGATCATCCTCAACATCGGTAAGAAATTTCCGATTAACGACTGGCTCCCCGCGCTCGTCATCGCGCCCTTCATCACCTGGCTTTGGTGAGGCGGACGCCGTCCCCGGTGTCCAACACCCCGCGCTTCCCAAGAAAGGGCTTGCCGCCGTTTTGCCGGCATGGCGATACTCCCCCGCTCACAAATCACCGCAAATTCTGATAATTGGAAAACGACATGGACAAAGTACGCCTCGGCATCATCGGATTGGGCAATATCGGCAGATTTCACGCTACTTATTTGTTGGATGGAAAAATCGATCGTTGTGAATTGACCGCGGTTTGCGATGCCTTTCCCAAAGCGACCGAGGCTTACGCGGAAAAAGGGCTGAAGGTTTTCACGGATGGTGAGGAGTTTATCAAATCCGGCGAAATCGACGCCGTGATCATCGCCACGCCGCATTTTCAGCACACCACTCTGGGCATCGCGGCGCTTGAGGCAGGCGTGCATGTCATGGTCGAAAAACCCATCTCCGCACACAAGGCCGACGCCGAACGCCTGATCGCCAAATCCAAGGAGAAACCCGATGTCGTCTTTGGCGGTATGTTTCAGATGCGCTCCGAACCGCGTTATCAGAAGATCAAGAAACTCATCGACGCCGGCGAACTCGGCAAGATCGTCCGCATCAACTGGATCGACACCGACTGGTTTCGCTCGGACGCCTACTACTCCAGCAGCGCCTGGCGCGCGACCTGGAAGGGCGAAGGCGGCGGCGTGCTGATCAACCAATGCCTTCACCAGCTTGACACTTTTTCCTGGATGTTCGGCATGCCGTCCAAGGTGCGCGGCTTCGCGCAGATCGGCCAGTTTCACAACATCGAGGTCGAGGACAACATCACCGCCTACATGGAATTCGCCAACGGCGCGACCGGCGTCTTCGTCAGTTCGACCGGCGAAATCCCGGGCACGAATCGCCTCGAAATCGTCGGCCACCGCGGACGGCTCGTGCTCGAACACGACAAGCTCACCTTCATCCGCAACGAAGTCGCCGCCGACGAGTGGAACAAGACTTCCAAGACCGGGTTCGAACAGCCGGACCAATGGACGATCGATATCCCCTTTGGCGACGCCGACATGCCGCACGCCATCTACATCCAGAACTTCGTCAACGCGATTCTCGACGGCGAGCCACTCAAAGTTCCGGGCGCGGAGGGCATCAATTCCATCGAGCTCGCCAACACCATGCTCTACTCCTCGATGACCGAGCAGACCGTGGAGCTCCCGCTCGACAGCGCAGCCTGGGAAGGCAAGCTCAACGAACTCATCGAGAAATCGCAGTTCGAAAAGAAAGTCGTCGAAGCGCCGAAAGAGGACTTCACCAAATCCTTTCGCAAGTAATCCAACAACGACCCGACATCAGGTCTCTCAACTCAAACACACTTTCAACACTCAACTATTCAAAAAACTATGGAACTAATGGGCATCGGCGACGAGGGCGCCAACACAATTGACGGACAGATCAAGGCAGCCAAAGAACTCGGCTGGAAATGGATCGAAATGCGGGGCGTCGAAGTCCCCGGCTTCGACAAGGCCAACCTCCACGAGATCCCCGACGAAGCCTTTGACATCGTCGAGCAGAAGCTCAAGGACTCGGGCGTCGGGGTCTACGCGTTTGGCTCCACGGTCATGAACTGGCAGAAGACCATCGAGACGCCGTTCGAGGTGACGCTCGCCGAGGTCAATCGCGCCATCCCCCGCATGAAACGCCTTGGCACGAAATTCATTCGCGTCATGAGCTTCAAGCCGGGAGACGACGACGACTCCACTCCGCAGGCGGTGTTCGATCGCGTCAAGCAAGTCACCCAGATGTTCCTCGACGAGGGCCTTCAACCCGTTCACGAGAATTGCATGAACTACGGCGGGATGAGCTGGAAACACGCCGAAGAGCTGATCGAACATGCGCCCGGCCTCAAGTGGGTTTTCGACACGGCCAACCCGATCTTCAACGCCGACCGCATGAAGGACAAACCCTGGCCCAAGCAGGATCCCTACGAATTCTGGGAGCACATGCGCGAGCATTCCGCTCACATTCACATCAAGGACGCCACCTGGAATCCCGAGAAAAACGACGCCGACTACAACTTCCCCGGCGAAGGCCAGGGCCGCGTGCGCGACATCCTCAAGGACGCCATCAAGAATGGCTACGACGCCGGCATCTCAATTGAGCCCCACATGGTTGTCGTCTTCCATGACGCCGACTCCGCGGCCAGCGACGACACGATGTACGACAACTACGTCGAGTATGGTCGCCGCCTGGAAAAACTCATCGCCGAAGTCAAAGCCGAGCTGGCCGAGGAACCCGCGTAGGGCAACGATCGCCGCCGCAAGAAGGCGAAAAGATTCAAAAAGAAAATCCGCCCTCGGGCGGATTTTTCTTTGGCGTTTTCTTGGCGTCGCTCAACCGGGCTACGCGACGCCGGCCGCCGTGCCTTTCCTGGTGATGATCACTTTGTCGATCCGGTGATTGTCCATGTCGAACACTTCGATGGTGAACTCGCCGATCTCGAATGATTCGCCCTCGTCGGGAATGCGGCCAAAGCGATGGAGAATCAGCCCCGAAAGGGTTTGAAAACGCGCCTCATCCTCGCCCGGAAGTTTGCCTTGCCCCAACAATTTCTTGAGTTCGTGAATCGGCAGAAGCGCGTCGCAATTCCAGCTGCCGTCAGCCCTTTGCCGCATCTTCGCCTGTTGTGGCTGCTCTCGCGACGGCAAGGCGCCGACCACCGACTCAAGCACGTCGTTCAGCGTGACCATTCCCGAGGTCCCGCCATATTCATTCGTCACCAGCGCGTTGTGAATACCGGCGCTTCTGAACGTCTCCAATAAATCGGTGGCCGTCATCGACGCCGGCACCACCAGCGCCTTGGTAAGCAGATTCTTAATTTCACAGGTATCCGTGAGCGCCATATTCGCCCAGAGCGCCTTGACCGAGACGATCCCCTTGACCTTGTCTCTATCGCCCTGAATGACGGGGAAATAGGTGTGACCGCTGCTTACGATCTTTCGCCAGTTAACGTCGTTGGAATCGTCGACGTCCAGCCAGACCACCCGCGTGCGAGGCGTCATGATGTCCCGCACCAACAGCTCATCCAATCGGAACGCGCCCTCGATCAACTCCTTCTCCGTCCGATGAAAAACGCCAGCATGCAGCCCCTGCATCATCATCATTCGAATGTCATCCTCCGAGACCGGCGCCTCGTTGCCGCGCTTCACGCCGAGCAATTTCAGAATGCCCTCCGTCGTCCAACTCAGGACCGTCACCGCCGGCCCGGTCAGGCGCGAGAGACAATTCATCGGCCGCGCCAGCTTCATGGCTATTTCCTCTGGCTGGTTCATGCCAATCCGCTTGGGAACCAGCTCGCCAAACACCAACGAAAGAAAAGTGATCGCCGCTACCACCAGGACGACAGCCAACCCGCCCGCGTAAGGCGCGAGAACGGGAACCTGCTCCAGAACCGGCGCAAATTTCTTCGCCAAAGTCGCGCCGCCCATCGCTCCCGCCAGGATGCCAATCAGCGTGATGCCCACCTGGACCGTGGAAAGAAAACGCGTCGGGGAGTTGGCCAGTTGCAGGGCGATCTTCGCCCGAACGTCGCCCTCGTCAGCCAGTTTCTTCAGCCTGTTCTTGCGAGACGAAACAATGGCGATCTCCGCCATCGCGTTCACTCCGTTGAACAGGATCAAAACCAGAATAAATAATGCTTCAAATCCGCCGTGCATACTTCATGGCAAATCAGCCGGCCCAACAGCCGCATGAGAATATAGATTTCACTCCGCGCACGATGCCAGAGCCACCCTCGCCGAACCAGTCCGATTTTGCGGTCGAGAAGTCCTTCCCAGACTCAGAAGTTCTTTCAAATAAACCCTTTCCAACCTGCGCCAAAATCCTCAACTTTGCTCTATGTCCACGATTGAACGCACCATCAGCGTAAGTTTTCGCCATCAGGTCTTCTTTACTGAAGACCTCTTCGCGACGGCCAACGCAACGCTGAAGGACACACTCCTCAATGCCGAGGAGCGCGAGCCGAGGAAGACCTTCGTGGTGGTCGACGAATCGCTCGCCAAGGCGCGCCCCGGTTTCATCGCTGAAATTGAGAGTTACTTCGCGGCTCATTCGGACTCCTTGAAACTAGTCGCGCCACCCATGGTTCTCGAAGGCGGCGAGCGTGTCAAAAACTCCTACTTTCACGTTTCGGAAATCCACTCCCAACTCGAACGCCACGGGGTCTGTCGCCACTCCTACATGATCGCCATCGGCGGCGGAGCCCTGCTCGATGTGGCCGGACTGGCCGCGGCGACGGCGCACCGAGGCGTGCGCCATGTGCGGATTCCCACCACAACCCTGGCTCAGGACGACTCCGGCGTCGGCGTGAAGAACGGCATCAACGCCTTCGGCAAGAAGAACTTCGTCGGCACCTTCACCCCGCCCTTCGCGGTCATCAACGATTTCACACTGCTCGCTTCCCTGCCCGATCGGGACAAACGCGGCGGCTATGTCGAGGCGGTCAAAGTCGCCTGCATTCGCGACACCGATTTCTTTGAGCGCATGGAAAACGACGCTGCGGCATTGCGCGATTTTGAGCCCGAAGCGATGAAGCGACTGATCTTTCGCAGCGCCGAGTTGCACATGAATCACATCGCCAATTCCGGCGATCCGTTCGAATTTGG
>JBLHKZ010000229.1:0-9220 GCA_047618185.1 Limisphaerales bacterium | reverse complement strand
CTAGATCAAAATGCCCACCATCGTGGCGGTGAGGTAGCTGGCCAGCACGCCCCCGATCATGGCGCGGACGCCGAGTTTGGCGAGATCCTTGCGGCGGTCCGGCGCCAACGTTCCAATGCCGCCGAGCTGGATGGCGATACTCGCAAAATTCGCAAAACCGCAGAGAGCGTAAGTTGCAAGAATATGACTGCGAGGTTGGAGCGTCTCGGACAGCCCGCTGAGCGAGATGTAGCCGATAAATTCATTCAGCACGATGCGTTCGCCGAGAACCTGGCCGATGGCGACGCAGTCCTGCGCGGGCACGCCCATGAGGAAGGCGAAAGGCGCGTTCACCCAGCCAAGCAGAATCTGTAGGGTGACTGGCTCTTCGGCGCCGAACCAAGTTTGAGGCCAGCCCAGCAACAGATTGGCGAGCGCGATAATCGCAGTGAATCCTATCAGCATTGCGACGACGTTGATGCTCAGCAGCATGCCCTCGCTGGCGCCCTTGCAGAGTGCGTCGAGGCTGTTGGTCCCTGTGCGTTCGACGGCGGCGGAGGATCCGGCGGCTGTCGGACTTGTCTCCGTTTCCGGGATGATGATTTTTGCGATTAAAAGAGCCGCGGGCGCGCTCATGACCGAGGCGGTGAGCAGATGTCCGGCGTTGATTCCGAAGCCGACGTAGACGGCGAGCACGCCGCCGGCGATGGTCGCCATGCCGCCGGTCATCAGCGCCATCATTTCGCTCTGCGTCATTTTGTTGAGATAGGGTTTGACCAGCAGGGGCGCTTCGGTCTGCCCCATGAAGACATTTCCGGCGGCGGCAAGGCTTTCGCTTCCACTGAGTTTCATGACGCGTTGCATGATCCAGGCAAAGCTTTGCACGACTCGTTGAAGCAGGCCCCAGTGGTAGAGCAGGGAGGAAACGGCGGAAACCAGGATGATGGTGGCAGTGATGGTGATCGCGAGCACCACGGGACGATCGGGAAAGGCGCCCGAGACCATTTCGCCGTCGGCAAGAGGTCCGAAGACCATCAACGCGCCTTCGTTGGCCACTCCGAGAAATTCGTTCGCCGCTGTATGCGCCCATTCGAACAGTTTCTTTCCGGCGGTTGTTTTCAGAATCAGAATTCCGAAAACGAACTGCAGACCGAGTCCGGAAAGCACGACGCGCCAGGGAAACTTTTTCCGATTGTTGGAAATAGCCCATGCGATGGCGAGAAAACAGCACAAGCCCAGCAGGCTGAGGAGCTTCAGCATGGGCGGACGTTAGGCGGCTCCCGAAGCCGGGGCAAGCCGTTTGTCTGAGGCGCTCCATCGTCGCGCGGCGGAGTCAGCCAGGCGGACAAGCGACTCGGCCGGTTTCGCCAGCGCTTCTTCCGAAGTGGCGATCTCGTCGACGATCCCGGCGCACAAGGCAAACCGACGGGTCAGTTCGGGGGGCGGCGCGTCGAGGATTCCCGCGAGCCCGATGCAGGGCAAGCCTGCGTCACGACACTGATTGGCCAGTTCGCCGACGCCCTTTCCCATCAGGGTAGAGCGATCGATGGCGCCCTCGCCGGTGATCACGAGATCGCATTGAGCCAGTCGGGCGTCGAGGCCGACCTGCCTGGCGAACAAATCGAATCCCGGACGCAGCGTTCCGCCGGCGAAACAACGCAGGCCAAATCCGAGACCGCCGGCTGCTCCGTCGCCGGGTTGGTCGGCTGGCCGGCCGAATTCTGCCGCAACGTTAGCGAGTTGCTCGATGGCTTTATTCGCGCGGGCGATCTCAGATGGTTGGATGCCTTTCTGAGGACCGTAGACGTTCGTGCAGCCGGCGGGGCCGGTAAGCGGATTCTGGACATCGACCGCGACTTCGATGAGCGGGAGTTGGAGAACTCCGGCCTCGGGCGGCAATATGAGATTCAAGCGCGGCAGGCCCGTCCACGATTCGATATCAAGATTTTCGCGTTTGTCGGCGTTTGAAAATTTCCACCCGAGCGCTCGAGCCATACCGGTTCCGCCGTCGTTGGTGGCGCTGCCGCCGATGCCGACTACGCATCGTTTGGCTCCGGCGCGCGCAACGTCTTGAAGGACGGCGCCGAGTCCGTAGGTGTCGAGGTCGAATGGGTGGTGTTTGCCGGGCGGCAGCATCGCCAGGCCGATCACATTTGCCGATTCCACGATCGCGAGTTTGTCCTTCGCGATCCACCACCACTTTGCCGCGCAAGGCCGGTGGGCTGCGTCGATCGTTTCGACTGTTCTTGTCTCCGCGCCGAGAATCTCCCCGAGAATCTCCCCGAAACCATCTCCGCCATCGCTCATGGGCAGTAATTCGAGGGAGTCGTCGGGGCGGGCCTGGCTCCAGCCGTCGGCGATGGCCTCGGCGGCCTGACGCGCGGTCAGCGTGCCTTTGAATTTGTCGGGGATAATCAGGACATTGAGGGGCATTGCTGGAGCATTGAAGCAGTCGCGCGGCCGATCAGAAAGCTGGAATTGCTTGCCGTTCGCGCGCGAGGACGGCGCTTCAGGCGTTTTCGCGTCAATCGCGTTCCGGACTTTTATTGACGGCATGGCTTGCGGTGTGGTTAATATCGACTTCAATAAACGACAAGAAACCCGTAGATTTTTCGAATTATGGAAAAACCAAAAGTTATCGCCTATTTGAAGCCCTCCTGTGGATGGAGCATGGGCGTCCGCGCCATCATGGATAAACACGATCTCCAGTATGAGGATCGCGACATCATCAATGACTCCGCCCAACGTCAGGAAATGATCGAGAAGAGCGGCCAGATGCTCAGCCCCTGCGTCGAGGTCAACGGCAAGATGCTGGCCGACGTTAGCGGTGACGAGGTCGAGGCCTACTTGCTCGCCAACGCGCTCGTGGGCGGCACGGACAAGGAAGCCTCGGCTCCGACCGATCAGCCCTGCGCCCACGAAATGCACCCGCCGCAAGGTTCGCCAATGTTCTTCAAGGAGAACTGAGCGAAGCAGTTTTTCATCAGCCGCGAAGGACTTCCTTCGCGGCTGTTTTGTTTCCCGAGATTAGCCTCGAAATGAGGACGATTCGAAAAATCGCCAAAATGCAGCGCCTCGCGCTGGAGTGGCGGCGTGAGCGCGGACCGACGGTCGTCGTGCCAACGATGGGTTATTTGCACGAGGGCCATCAGAGCCTCGTTCGCCGAGCCCGGAAGAAGGCCGGGGAGGCCGGCAAGGTCGTCGTCACGATCTTCGTGAACCGCACCCAGTTCGGTCCGGGAGAGGATTATCGTCGGTATCCTCGCGACGAGCGACGCGATCTCCGGCTTTGTCGCGAATGCGGGGCCGATGTGGTTTTTCTTCCCGACGACGCGGAGATGTACGACGCGCAAAGGGGAAGCGAATTTAGCTCGTACGTTGAAGAGACCGCATTGGCGCGCGGCATGGAGGCCGATTCCCGGCCGATGCATTTCAAGGGCGTCGCGACCGTGGTGGCCAAATTATTCAACATCGTCATGCCCGATATTGCCGTCTTTGGAGCGAAAGATTTCCAACAGGCCGCAGTCATTCGACGCATGGCGCGGGATCTGAATTTCCCGGTGAAAATCGATGTGGCCCCGACGGTCCGGGAAGCGGACGGACTTGCGATGAGTTCGCGTAATGCCTACTTGACGCCGGACGAGCGGGCGCAGGCGACCGTGCTGATCCGCGCGCTTGGTCTGGCGCGCGATGCCATTCGCCGAACGGAATCCACAATTGCCGCCAGCCGGCTGAAACAACGAGTCGCAAAATTGGTTTCCAGCGAGCCTTTCGCGCGGCTCGATTATGTTGAGTTTTTCGATCCGGATACCTTGAAGCCGATCCGCCAGGTGGGGAAAGGCGCGCAAATGGCGCTGGCGGTTTTCTTCGGCAAAACGCGCCTGATCGACAACGGAAAAGTCTAGCGCTAGGGGCGGCACGTGTGTCTTGCCTGCGAGAATTTCATCTCATAGTCTCCACGCTCGGCGACGAAAAATCGATTCATGAGCGAGATTAAACAATATGACTATTTGGTGGTGGGCAGCGGCGTGGCCGGGCTGACCTTCGCCCTGCGCGCGGCGAAGTTGGGGACGGTCGCCGTGGTGACGAAGAAGGACCGGGCCGAGTCGAACACCAATTACGCCCAGGGCGGGATCGCGGCGGTCACTTCGGAGGAGGACAGCTTTGACGACCACATTCGCGACACGCTCGTCGCCGGGGCGGGCCTCTGCAAGGAAGCGGTCGTGCGGACGATCGTGGAAGAGGGGCCGGCGCGGATTCAGGAGCTGATCGATCTGGGCATGAAGTTCTCAGAACGAATGGCGATCACGGACGACGGTTCGCCAGCCTACGATCTGGGCAAAGAGGGCGGCCATTCCAAACGGCGAATCTTGCACGCCAAGGACATCACCGGGCGCGAAGTCGAAAAGGCTTTGCTGGGCGCCGTGGCCGACCAGCCGAAGATCGAGATTTTTGAAGACCACCTCACGGTCGACCTGATCACTACGCAGAAACTCGGCTACGCGGTCGAGAATCGTTGCCTGGGCGCCTATGTGCTCGACAAGGCTGCCGGGGAGGTGCTGACCTTCGCAGCGAAGACGGTCATCCTTGCCAGCGGCGGCTGCGGCAAGGTCTACCTCTACACGACCAATCCGGATATTGCGACGGGCGACGGCGTGGCGATGGCCTATCGCGCCGGAGCCTCGGTCGCCAACATGGAATTCGTCCAGTTTCACCCGACCTGTCTTTATCATCCAAAAGCAAAGTCCTTTCTGGTCAGCGAGGCGGTTCGCGGCGAGGGGGCGACCCTGCGGAATCTGGAGGGCGAGGCTTTCATGGAAAACCAACACGTCATGAAATCCCTGGCGCCGCGCGACATCGTGGCCCGAGCCATCGACAGCGAGATGAAGCGCACCGGCGCCGATTCCGTCTACCTCGACATCACCGACAAGCCGGCTCCCTTCACCATCGATCGGTTCCCGATGATCTACGAACGCTGTCTTGAATACGGCATCGACATCACCAAAGAGCTGATTCCGGTCGTGCCGGCCGCGCACTATCAATGCGGCGGCGTCGTGGCGACGGTCGACGGCGAGACGGACATCCCTGGCCTTTACGCGATCGGGGAAGTCGCCTGCACTGGCCTGCATGGCGCCAACCGGCTGGCCAGTAATTCCCTCCTGGAGGCGTTGGTCCTGGCGCGGCGCGCGGCGGATAAGATTGCCGCCAACCCGCCGACGTCGACGGATTTTGACATCCCAGCCTGGCATTCGGGCGACGCGACCGATCCGGATGAGTTGGTTGTGGTGTCGCACAACTGGGATGAGTTGCGGCGCTTAATGTGGGACTACGTCGGCATCGTGCGGACGAACAAACGTCTCAAGCGCGCCCGCAAGCGCGTCGCCAATCTCCTTGAGGAAATCGCCGAGTATTACTGGGATTTCAACGTCACCGCCGACCTGCTGGAGTTGCGCAATATCGCGACCGTGGCCCAGCTAATTATCGAAAGCGCTCTTCGCAGGCCCGAGAGCCGCGGCCTGAACTACAATCTCGATTATCCCGATGCCGATCCTGAATGGGCGCAGCGCGATACTGTCCTGCGCCGCGTATCATAGTTCGTCCTGAGGGCCGTCGTCCTCGTCCTCGATTCCTGTCTTTGATGGAAACGATCGAAAACGGAACGGTGTTCGAGGACGAGTGGATGAATTGTCGCGGCAGAATGGGCCATTCAAGAGAACTCTTGAAATGCGGGCGAAGGTGGTTCAGATTCCCGGCCGTTCGTGCGCGCTTAGCTCAGTGGTAGAGCATTACCTTCACACGGTAGGGGTCACAGGTTCAAATCCTGTAGCGCGTACCATCTTTTCCCTTCCTTCGATTTCAGTTTTTTTACGCTTTCCATTTCCTTGGCATGGAACTTGCCAAGGGGAGTTGTATGTTAATCATTTTGTTAGCGGTCGGGTTGGTTGTCGGCGTTGGAATTCTCTCTTATCCGTTTCTTAAGGATCATTTCAGCTGATCGGGGCGATCCTGGATGGCGCGGTCGACTGGTCGCGATATTTTTGTTTTTTGAATGGCGGTGAATGGAGTTTTTGAATCAAATGACACGAATGGACGCGGATACTTGTGAACGGCGGAGAAGTCTCCGGGAAATGGGAATGGTCGAGCGGATGGTTTCTGGAGGCCAGTCTGGCGCGGATCGCGCGGCCTTGGATTTTGCCATTGAGGCGGATATTCCCCATGGCGGCTGGTGCCCGCGCGATCGATTGGCCGAGGATGGCCCGATTGATGCGCGCTACCGACTCGATGAGACCCCGGACCGGGACTACGTTCAACGCACGGAATGGAATGTGCGGGATTCGGAGGGGACGGTCATTTTCTCAATTGCCGAACGGCTCGTTGGAGGATCGGCATTCACCCGCAAGGCGACCCGTTTGTATGAGAAGCCCTGCCTTTGTCTCAGCCGGGATTTGAGCGACCCGGATGACGCCGCGCGTGAGCTGAGAGACTTCATCGCCGAACATGAAATTCGGACGCTCAATGTCGCCGGACCACGGGCGTCAGGCGAACCGGAAATCAGCTCCTTTGTCCAGGCAACGTTGGAGCGGGCGCTGAAGGCCGCGAGCTGACGTTGGGCATCGGGCGGCGCATCGGCGGTTCCCTCCGCAATCCTTCCGTTTCGAGCCGCAAATGTTGAGCGCTTTGGCGCGTTCAATCCTCTTCTTGACACTGGCCGAGCCATCCAACAGCTTAGCTTCTTCCACTGGTTAAATGCCGACGACGACATAGATAAAACTGGCTCATGAAACGATTTCTTAAACTTATTCTTCCGGGCGTCGCGAGCGTTGGATTGCTGACGTCTTGCGCCACGCTTGAGCCCGCGGGGGAATCCGGCTTTGTTTCCTTGTTCGATGGCAAGTCCCTGGATGGCTGGACCCTGCTGGCGCAAAAAGGCGGCGGCTATGCGGTCGAGGATGGCGCCATTGTCTGCTCCCAGGGCGGCGGCGGAAATCTGTTCTACGATCGCGAGTTTTCGGACTTCGTTCTGCGTCTGGAATTCAAGCTGAAGCCGGGCTCAAACAACGGCATCGCCATTCGCTCGCCAAAGGTCGCCGGCTCGGTCGCCTATCACGGGATGGAGATCCAGACGCTCGATCATTTTCATGAACGCTACGCCGGAAAGTTGAAACCGTATCAGTATCACGGCTCAATCTACGGAGTCGTTCCCGCGTCCACCGGCGCGCTGAAGCCGACCGGGCAATGGAACCAACAGGAAATCAGGTGCCACGGCCGGCGGATCACCATTCGGCTCAACGGCACGCTCATCCTCGACGCCCATCTGAATGACGTCATCGATCACGAGACCATTTTGGCGCATCCTGGAATGCTGCGTGAGAGGGGCCATGTCGGATTTCTGGGGCACAACGACTGGGTCGCGTATCGGAACATCCGGGTGAAGGAGTTGCCCAAAGCGCGGGTCGACAATCTGGCGCCCGAGGGATTCAAGTCGCTCTTCAACGGGCGCAATCTGGCGGGTTGGCAGGGCCTCGTGGAAAACCCGCCGGCGCGCGAGAAAATGTCGATCACGGAATGGGCGGAGAAGCAGGTGCTCGCCGATGAAGTGATGCGGACGAACTGGGTCGTGCTCGACGAGACGATCACTCATATCGGCAAGGAATTTCACAACCTTACCAGCGATTTGGAATACGGGAATTTCGAGCTGCAGGTGGACTGGAAGATTTATCAGGGCGGCGACAGCGGAATCTATTTGCGTGGCAGCCCGCAGGTCAATATCTGGACGGAGCAATCCGGATCGGGCGGGCTTTACAACAACAAGCAGAATCTCAATACGCCGCTCAAGCGCGCGGACCGCTTCCCCGGATCATGGAATCGTTTTCGCATAGTGATGCTGGGCGACAAGGTGACCGTTCAATTGAATGATGATCTCGTGGTCTGGGACACGAAGAAACGCACCGGCGTGACCATGGAGAATTACTGGGACCGCGATAAGCCGATTTACGACTGGGGGCCGATCGAGCTGCAGGCCCACCGAAATCCCGTTCATTTTAAAAATATCTTTATCCGGGAAATTCCCTGATCCGTCTTTGCCTTTGACCGCTATGAAGACCCGCTCCAATCGACGATCCTTTCTGCGTCAATCCGCGCTTGCCGCCTCCGGCCTGGCCGTCGCCGGTCAGTCCGCGGTCGCCAAGCCGTTTTTCATCAAGCCCTCGGAGGCGAAGGAGAAAATCAATATCGGCATTGTCGGCGTCGCGGGCCGCGGGGCCAGCAATCTGGCCGGCGTCAAGGGCGAGAACATCGTGGCGCTGTGCGACGTCGACGAGCGCAATCTCGCCAAGGCCGCCGAAGAATTCCCGGACGCGAAACGCCACTCCGATTTTCGGGAACTGATTGACCAGAAGAACCTGGACGCCGTGGTGATCAGCACACCGGATCACACCCACGCGATCACGACCATCGCCGCGCTCAAGGCGGGCAAGCATGTCTACTGTGAGAAGCCGCTGACGCACACCGTGTCGGAAGCGCGGGCCGTGCTCAAGGCCGCTCGGGCCGCGCCGGTCGCCACCCAGATGGGCAACCAGATTCACTCGCATCCGGCGAACAACTACCGCCGCGTGGTGGAGGAGATTCAGAGCGGCACGATTGGCGCGATTCAGGAAGTGCATGTCTGGGCGGGCGCGGTTTACGAGGCGAAGCCTTATCCGATCGGAGTGCCGCCCGTCCCTGCGCATCTGGACTATGAGAACTGGCTCGGGCCCGCGCGTTATCGCCCCTATCACCCAGAGTATATTCCCTTCAAATGGCGAAACTGGTGGCATTTTGGCGGCGGCACGATGGCCGACTTTGGCTGCCATTACATGGATCTCCCGCACTGGGCGCTCAATCTGAGCACGCCGATTTCCATTGCCGCGGAAGGTCCGCCGGTCGACCCGCAGGGTCCGCCGAAGCAGATGATCGTCTCATTCGACTATGCCGAGCGCGGGGACCTGCCGCCGGTGCGCGTGACCTGGTATCAGGGCGGATTGCGCCCGCGCTATGTCGAGGAGGGTTTGCTGCCCAACTGGAAAAGCGGCGTGCTGTTCGTCGGCGAGGACGAGCGAATGCTGGCGGCGGATTACACTCGCAAGGTCCTGCTGCCGGAATACAAATTCTCCAATCACAAGGCGCCAAAGCCCTTCATCCCGGATTCAATCGGCCACCACGCCGAATGGATTCAGGCCTGCAAGACGGGCGGCTCAACGAG
>JBLHKZ010000228.1:0-9225 GCA_047618185.1 Limisphaerales bacterium | reverse complement strand
GCCGGTCTGCCGAAAGACTCGAACCACGGAATACACAGAAAACACGGAAGAAGAAATTGCAGCCGCAGCCGCTTCCACCGTGGGTCGCCGATGTCCTGAATTCCCGTCTTTGATTTCATAATCTGTGCTCCCTTCCGTGTATTCCGTGGTTGAACAATCACTCCTTCAAAGTCTTGCTGAAGAACTTGTCCGCCGTGTCAATCGTCTGGTCAAACCACACCTGCTTTCCCAGAAAAGGATGCGGCGCGCCTTCGATCACGGTGAGATCGGCCAGAATCCCGAGCGCCTTCATTCGCTCGCGGAATTTGTCCGCGTGCGTGCTGGGGTCGTCGGTCTCGCCCGTCAGGAACCAGCACGGCGGATCGTTCGCGTCAAGATGCTGCAGCGGCGAAGCAATTCGATAGGTCGCCCGCCGGTCCTCCTGAGCGCCGCCCAGAAATTGCCGCCAGATCTTTCCGCGCGCTTCAATTTTCGAAATGTCCCGTGTGCGCTGAGAAAGCAGATCCGTCTGGGCTCCCATCGGAACCGCCGCCTGGATCGCGCTGCTGAATTCCGCGTTACCGCCGTCGCCCTCCAGTTCCGCCACGCCGCCGGAGGTTGCCAGCAAGGCCGTCAGATGACCGCCCGCCGAAAGACCGATCGCGCCGATCTTCTCCGCGTCGATTCCGAATTGTTTCGCGTTGGCCCGCAGGAAACGAACGACCGCCTTGCAGTCGTGAATCGCGGCGGGAAACGGCGCCTCGCCGCTCAGACGATACGAAATGGTCACGCCGACAAATCCCCGCGCCGCGATCGCCTGGGCCAACCTCTCATGGCCCCTGCGATTGCCCTTGGCCCAACCGCCCCCATGGATGCAGACAACCGCCGGAAGCTCGCCCTTCGCCGCCTTTGGCCGATAGATATCCATCTCCAGCGTCCGATCCCCGTAGCGCGCATAGGTCACGTCGCGCCGGGCGTCCAACCGTTCCACGACTTCCTTCGGCACCACCGTCCGTGCATCGGCGTTCGGCGCGGCCGAAACCCGGCAAGGCATTAACAACCACGGAATGCACAGAAGACACGGAAGAAGACGTTTTCTGATTCGATCTGGGAACAAACTGAACTTCCTCCTGATTCGCTCGGTTTCTGATTTCATCTTAATTGAATTCCTTTCCGTGTATTCCGTGCCTTCCGTGGTTGTTAAATTCTTCAGCGGATAATCCGTTCAATCTCCACCTTGGGGTGGGCGCCAAAATTCACCAGCAAACCAAGCCGATACGAACCCGCCTTCAAGTAATTGTGAAGCTGCGCGCGGTGATCGTCGCCCAGCGCGGCAACCGCCTTCAATTCCACCACGATCTTATCGAAACAAATCAGGTCCGGTTGAAAATACGACTGCAACTTGCGCCCCTTGTATTCCAGTTCCAGCTTCGGTTTGGGAACGAACAAGATCTCCCGCAGCCCCAACTCGATCTCCAAGCACTCCTGAAAAACCGATTCCAGAAATCCACATCCCTTCTCCTTGTAGACCTCAAAGAATGCGCCCCGCAAGGCAAACGTCTCATCCTCATATAGCAGTTCAGTCATCGTTGTCCTTTCGCCGAGACGGCCCAAGGCATTAACAACCACGGAATACACAGAAAGCACGGAAGAAGACGTTTTCTGATTCGATCTGGGAACAAACTGAACTTCCTCCTGATTCGCTCGGTTTCTGATTTCATCTTAATTGAATTCCTTTCCGTGTATCCCGTGCCTTCCGTGGTTGTTTATTCAAGGACGCGGATGGTCAGCGAGCCCAGCCTCCATCGCCCCGCCGCCTCGACGCCATGATGCGGGCTACTGTCCAGCCGCAACGCTTTGCCTTTGCTCAACACACCGAGGTCGCTGAGCAAGCCCGATTGATCCTGCGCGTCGATATCGCCATCCACGCAGTAGATCGCCAGCGGCGCCCTATTTCCCATCCGGTAATATCCGCCGACGACTCCATTGCCCGCGACGATCGCGACGGATTCGATGAGAACATCGCGATCGAAACGAATCAACAGCGCCTCCCCTCCATCAATTTGATCAAACTGGCCGCCTTCAATCCCAAGCCCCCGATTATTCGGCTTGAATCGGCTCTTCAAAAAACGATCACCCCGAACTCCGGAAACAGTCATTACCAATCCGCCGGCCCGGCGCGTTTCCACTCCGTCAGTCGACGCGTCCAAATAGGATTTAGCGACACCGACACGCAAGACTCCGCCAGGATAGGCGGTCGCAGTGTCAGTACGCCAGTCAAACACGATTGGCGCTCGCGGTGCAAACTCCGCCAACCGATGCCCGCCCGAATTCCGGTGCAGCAAGGCCTGCTTGGTCAAGTGTTCCACCAGCGGCTTTAGCGTCGCCAGGCTCAAGAGATCTTCTTTCTCCCATGAATCGCTCGCCAAATCGAACAGCTCAATCGGATTCGCCTCCCCTTTCCGAAGCATGGCCGCATCGAAGAACACTTTCCATTTCCCTTCGAACCTTCGGCCATCCACCACCGGATCATCCAACCGCATCGCCACCGCGGCATGATCCGCCTTCGCTTCCTTATGATCGTTGAAAAACATCGGGCGATTCGGAATCGCTTTCCCCCGCCATGCGGCCAGCACGCTGACGCTGTCCTCCGCCCCCTTCTCGCCCGCGCGCAAATCCGGCAAAGGTTTGCCCAACGCATCGGCGAAAGTCGCGAATATGTCCGTCAGACCAATCAAGGAATCGTCGCTGCGCCCAGGTGTCTTCGACACGCCGTCGCCCACGCCGCCCTGCGGCCAGGACACGATGAACGGCACACGATGCCCGCCCTCATAGCACGAGCCCTTGTGACTGCGGAACGGTCCCGTCGCAATGTCGCTGTTCTTTTCAGCGCCATTGTCGCTGGTAAAAATCACGATCGTGTTGCCGATCAACTTTTCGCCGGGCCGACGTGGATCGTCAGTCGTTTCCAACCAGTCGATAAATCGCCCGAGCGCCACATCGTTCTCGTAAATGTAATCCGAGCGCGTATCCATCGGCTTGCCCGCGACGCTGCGTCCGGCGCCCTTGACCGGCTTGCCGCCCACCTTGCTGTCTGGCGTGTGAGGTCCATGATTTGAATTCGCGGGGTAATAGAGAAAGAATGGTTTTCCCTTTGAATCCGCTTCCGAGACATGGCCGTTCAGAAACTCCATGGCTGAGTCCGAATGGCGCCCGCCCAACTTGCTCAGCACATAGGCATTGGCGCCCTTGCCCACCAACTTCTTCCCCTCGCCCGTCGCGCCAATCGCCACGCGCCCGTGGATATGCCCCGGCCCGACAGATTGATTCGGGCCGTTCCGCTTGCCCGCATTCTTCTTCTTTTTCTTACCTTTGCCCTTTGCCTTGCCTGCGGTCGCCTTGGCGCTGGCGTCCGGACCCGATGTCCCATGCGAACGCGAAGTGATCCGGCAAAACTCAAACCCATGATCCACCGGCGACACCGCCAGCGGTTTCGTCAGATCAGCGTCTTCCCAGGCGTCCGCCGGCTTGCCGTTCGATTGTGAGTAACGCAGACCCACATGCCACTTGCCCACAATCGCCGTGCGATACCCGCTATCGCGAAACAGCGTCGCGAGCGTCGGTCGATCCGCCTCGATCATCGGATCGCCCTGCACGCCAAATAGCACCCAGTGCTTCAGGCGATTGCGCCAGGGATAACGCCCGGTCAGCAATCCGTACCGCGTCGGCGAGCATCGCGAAGAAGGCGTGTGGGCGTCGGTGAAGCGCACGCCCATTCGCGCCAATTTGTCCATCGCCGGCGTGTGGACCTGATCCGCGTCACTGTTGCCGGTAAAATCCTGATACGCGCTCGTGTCGCCCATCCCCATGTCGTCAGCCATCATGAAAATAACATTCGGGGAGGTCCGAGCCGGACCGGCATTCAACGCTCCACCCACTTGCGGCTTCGCCGCGGAAACCGAACAAATCGTCAACCACCACGGAATACACAGAAGACACGGAAGCAGAAACCGTTTGAGCTGACCGGCCATCCTGCATGCAGTTACTGAACCAGACCATGAGTTGCCCTTCATAAATTGAATTCCTTTCCGTGGTTGTTAAAAAATCTTCCGAGATCACCGCCCGCCGCTCTTGTCATATTCCTTCGGCAGTGTGGCGTTCCACTTCGCCAGCTTCGCCGTCATTTGCTTCACGACGCCCGGGTGTTTCGCGGCGACATCGCTCCGCTCCTCCGGGTCGACTGAAAGATCGTAAAGCGAGGCGTTTCTCAACTGCCGGTTGCCGGCGTGCAATTTCCATTTCCCTTCGCGCATCGCGGGCTTGGCTCCCGGCGCGCTCGTCTTCCAAAACAGGGGGTCATTTCGTGAACGATCCGAACCGAGCCAGATATCCACGACGTTCTCGCCCTCGAGTTTGAGCGCTTTGGCGTCGATCTTCGCACCCGCGATATGACAAAGCGTGGGCAGCCAATCCAATCCCGAAAACACCGACGTCTTATTAACGCGGCCAGCGGGGACCTTCCCTGGCCACCGCACAATAAACGGCGACCGCACGCCGCCCTCAAATTGGTTATGCTTGCCGCCTCGCAAACCGCCCGCGTAACCGAGCATGTTCACGGCATACTTCTTCCTCGCTGGAGCGTCATTCTTTCCGCTTCCCAGCTTTACTGGCGCGGGTCCGTGATCGCTCGAGAAGACGACAATGGTGTTCTCCCGCAGTCCCAATGCGTCGATCTTCGCCAGCAATCGCCCCACCTGAAGATCGAGCGAATAAACATCCCCGAGATAATTCCGCATGCCGACATTTAAATCACCGCCGAACGCTTCAGCCTCGTCGAAGGTCTTTTGCTGGTGATAGCCGAAGTCGGCGCGGCTCACTTTCACATCCTTGAATTCATCCACCAGCGACTGAACCGGCCCCACAGGAAAGTGCGTGATGTGCCCCCAGATATTCACGTAGAACGGCTGGTCTTTGTTGCGCTCAATGAATCCCGTCGCCGCCTCGAACAAACCCACATCGCGCCCGCCCTTGCTCTTCTTGTTGCCGCCCATCACGTCAATCTCATCGATGCCATACGTGCCGTCCGACGAGTCAGGGCCAATATGCCACTTGCCAAAATGCCCTGTCCGATAGCCGCCTTTCTTCAGCAATTCAGTGACCGTCGCACGTCCGGCAAATCCGTGACCGGACATGTATTTCGGAAAGCTGGCGGGATGGCGACTGGTCATGAATCCCGTTCGACTCGGACAACACGTCACTCCCGTCACATAGAACTGTTCAAACCGCGTCCCTTCGCTGCCGAGCTTGTCCAATGCCGGCGTTCGTGCGTAAGGATGGCCGTAACTGCCCAGATCGCCAAACCCCAGATCGTCAGCAAAGATAAAGACGATATTCGGCGGCCTGTCCTGAACCAGTCGATGGGGGCGTTCGGCAGAATGAGTCAACCACGGAAGACACAGAAGGCACGGAATTATAAAACGGACCAGTGAGCCCACCATTGATCTGAACGGCGATCGGCAAAAGGGTGTTCGTGAGTTCATGAATGAATTTCTTTCCGTGCTTTCCTGTATTCCGAGGCTCCTCAAATGTCATCCAACGAAACTGTCCGGACCGTGAGCTTCTCGAACCCCGGCGGCAGCTTTGGTCTTTTGAGCTGCAGGTCATCCTGCCCCAGCCATACGGGCTTCGACGTCCCGTTAGCGCGCAGGATTCGGACATTGTCGATATAGACCTTGAATCGGCCGGGCTCCCCTCCATAAAAAAACACACCGTTATACGTGCGCAACAACGGCGCCTCATGGCCCAGACCCATCACGTGTCGCCGCCATTTCCCCGGCGTAAATGCGGGATTCAAATGGGCGTCAAGAGGCCCGGCGACATTGACGCCATCCTGATCCATGCCCACCCGATCGTTGAACACCGGCGGGTCGCCATTTCGATAGGGCGAAACGTAGCAGCCGCCGCGACGAAGATCGCCCTCGGGAATCATGATGTCATATTGGTACGAGTCGCCCACCGCGACCCGATGCCGACGAATGGCAAACTGTACGGCCAGCGCGTTCGTGATCGCTACTGAGCTATTCTGGGTGACTGTCAACTCCAACACATCCCCTTCGGGCGCGGGACGATGGTCTTCCATCGTGGAATTCAGAGGGGACGCAATTCGCAGGCCCTTCCGCAACTTTTCCATGCGAATCATCAACCCGCTCAACTCGCCACCGTACTTGTCGTCGACATCCACCGACTCCGTAGGATCCGCGTGCATGTCGTAAAGATCCAATCGATTAATGTAGTGAAACATCTTCCAACGATCCGTGCGGATAACCTCGTTGTCCCGCCACGCCCAGTAGTAGTCCTTAACCGGGGAACTGCCGCCGCTCTTCAACGCCGTGGAGCAGTCGACGCCGTCGAGCGGTCGCGCCGTCTTGAGCGGCTTTCCGAGTATCCCCGCCAACGTTGGCATCACATCGAGATAGCCGAGCAATCCCGCGTACTCGCCGCCATTGAATCCGCCCTTCGGCCAGCGGATCGCCGCCGGCACATGCACCCCGCCCTCCCAGGTCGTGTGCTTGCCACCGCGAAAAGGAAGACTACTGCCCATCTTCAACCCGCCGTTGTCGCTGAAATACCAGACAATCGTGTTCTCACGAATACCCGCGTCATCGATCGCGCCCAGGATCTTCCCAACGCTTTCATCCAACGCCAGCAGCATCGCCGAATGCAGCCGCTCGCCACGATGCGTGATTCGATCCGGCGCCCGAGCCAGGAATTCCTGCTTTGCCTGCAAGGGCATGTGCACCAGATCGAACGGCACATAACAGAAAAACGGCTTTTTTGACCGGGCTCCCTCGCGAATAAATTCCAACGCATTCCTCGTGATCAGATCGGCGAGATAGCCCTTCTCCTCCGGTCGATAGTCGCGATCGTGAAACCAGCTGATCAACTGATTCCCATAAGCCATGCGCGTCCACTTGTCCGGCCCGCCACCGTAGTAAACCACCGCCCGATCGAAGCCATGCGCATTCGCACCCACGCCCGTGTCGTAGGGTTTGTCGGGAATGTGTTTGAAGGCCTTCTTGAAGGCGGCTCGGAACTCCGGCGTGTCCGGCTCCATCCCATTATGCCACTTACCAAAGACACCCGTGCGATACCCCTGCCCTTGAAAGAAATCGCCAATCGTGGTTTCGGCGACATCGAGCTCCCCTCCGACATTGGGCCCGGCGCCTAATCGCAGCGGATGACGCCCCGTCAAGAAACCCGCCCGTGTCGGCGAACACACCGGCCAGACCATGAAATTCTTCAACTGAAGCGACTCGCGAAATAGCCCATCGATATTCGGCGTCTCCACCCGCGTGTTGCCATGCAAGGACATGTCGCCCCACCCCTGATCGTCCGCCAGCAAAACCACCACATTCGTCGGCTGAGCCGCCACAGAATTATACAACCACGGAATACACGGAAGGCACGGAAGTAGTAAAAGCCCTAACCTCTTCATGAAGCGACGCAACAGCAACCGGCCTCGCAATGGCATTTTCGCAATCAAAAATGAATTCCTTTCCGTGCCTTCAGTGTATTCCGTGGTTTTCACTATCCGTGTCATCCGTGAAATCCGCGGTAAAAAAAGATCAGCGGTTAACCTTAATCTTGATCGGTTTCAAATCGGCGGCGACAGGCCTCGGTTTGCGCCGTGACTTGACGTCCTCCCAGGGCAGCACGTTCGCGCGCTTCGCCCATTCATTCCACTTGCGCTCCAGCTTTCGGGTTAACTGGAGATTGACCACGGAGATATCGCGAAGTTCGCTGCGATCTCGGGACATATCGTAAAGCTCCCAGGGCTGTTGATGTTCAGCGACCAGCTTCCAATGCCCGTCGCGAACCGCCCGATGCCCTTCGTGCTCCCAGAACAGGGTCCGCGACCCTAGCGCATTGCCGCCGAAGATCGGAGCCAGGCTCTTACCCTCCATCGGCTGGATCGCCTTGCCGTTTCGCTCAGCCGGATACTCCGCTCCCGCGATATCCACACAGGTCGCCATGACGTCGACGATGTGCCCAACCTGATGAGTCACCTTCCCGCGCGCCTTGATGCCAGCCGGCCAATGCGCGATCAGCGGCGTCGAAATGCCGCCTTCATGATTAAATCGCTTGTAGAGCCGAAAAGGAACATTGCTCAAATTCGCCCAGCCCTGCCCATAGCTCGAAGTCCATCCCCCCACGCGCGCCCAATCCTCGTAATTCGCCACGCCCGCGTCGTGCCCCTTGATGCCGAACATCCCGGTCTCTTTCGTGCCGCCGTTGTCCGACAGAAACAGGATCAATGTATTCTCGAACTGGCCTGTCGCCTTCAATTTCTCAACCACACGCCCAATGTTCTGGTCGAGTCGATCGACGATCGCGGCATACAGCGCCATTTTGAAATCGAGCTCATCCTTGTCCGCCTCGCTCAGCGAATCCCACTCCGGCGAATCCGGCGGCGACAGCGCCCACTCCTTACGCAAGATGCCCGAACGCACGAGCCGCGCATAACGCTGCTTACGCAGCCGATTCCAACCCTTGTCCTTGTACCGCCCCCGATACTTCTTCAAATCCTCCGGCTTCGCGTGCAGCGGAAAATGCGGCGCGTTGTAGGCGAGATACAAAAAGAACGGCTTCTTCATCTCCACCGCCTCATCCATGAAATGCAGCGCGTAGTCGGTGAAGACATCGGTCGTGTACCATTCCTGATCGGGACGCAAATGATTCACCGGCTTGTCCGTGACCGGGATGACCATCTTGTCATCCAGATACATCTCCGTCCGCTTCACCGTCGTGTAGTAGCTGTCGATGTATCCGCGCGTGCCATAGAACCGATCAAAACCCCGCGCCGTCGGACTCCCCTCATCGCGCCAGCCCACATGCCACTTGCCTGACATCATCGTCCGATAACCCGCGCCCTTCAAAACCTCCGGAATCGTCACCGCATTGAAGCTGAGAAAATCGCGATAGCCCACCAGCCCCTTGTCGCCCGCCATGTGACCAATCCCCGCCTGATGCTGGTAAAGCCCGGTCAGGATACTCGCCCGCGAAGGACAACAACGCCCGGCATTGTAAAAATGACTAAACCGCAAACCACCCCGAGCCAACCGATCCAGATTCGGAGTCTCAATCTCGCTCCCATAGCAGCCAATATCCGAAAACCCCATATCATCCGCAAAGAGGATAACAACGTTAGGTTTGGCGCAGGACGCCGCCGCAAAGGCAGAAAGGCAG
>JBLHKZ010000227.1:0-9237 GCA_047618185.1 Limisphaerales bacterium | reverse complement strand
CCCAAGCCGGAGCCCAAGCCGGAGCAGTAATTTCGGAGGAAAACGATCCGACACCAAATATCAGAAATCGTTCTGAATCAGCGTCAGGGGCGGTTCAACTCTGTGAACGCAACTGAATTGGCCCGCTCCTGTTCACGGAAAAACATCTCTACTCGCAACGCCGACTCGCAACTTTGGCGATTCAAAGCGGCGTAGGACCGCCGCACTCCAAAACCTGTCGGTTTACGGACGGGCATAGGATTTCGCGATAGCGTCTTGGAGTGCGGCCGTCCTCTGCCGCTTTGGAAAATCGTTACCTCCCCGCCCGTTTCCCAGACGGGAGTTTCAGTCAACTGCGACTGCCAGTGGACGCGGACTTCGTTCGGAAGTGAATCGAGGTAATCGCCCTAACTTCCAGCCGACAACCTGGCTTCCAAAGCCGCCTTCGCCTCCGGCCATTCAGAATCAAGGATGCTGTACACCACAGTGTCCCGGACAAACCCATCCCAAATCCGGCGATTGCGCCGCAAGACGCCCTCACGCTTTCCGCCGATTCGCGCGATCGCCTTCTGCGACTTTTCGTTCCGGCCGTCCGTCTTGAGCATCACGCGTAACGCGCCAAGGTCCTCGAACGCGTGACGCATGAGCAGATACTTGCACTCAGTGTTCGCTGCGGTCCGCTGCCAGGGCTTTCCGATCCAGGTCCAACCAATCTCCAACCCGCCGTCGTTCCTTAGAATTTCCAGATACCGCGTGGATCCGATCGCTTTGCCGCTTTCGATCAAAACCGTCGCAAACGGAATCTGTCCCCCGCCCTCTGCGTCCTTCAACGCCCCTTCAATATAACCGCGCATCGCCTCAATCGTCGTCGGCGGCGCGCAAAGCATGTACCGCCACACAGCCAGGTCTTCGCCAGCGACCAGCAAATCTTGGGCGTGGGTTAAAGCCAAAGGCTCCAGCCTGACATGATTGCCGGTCAACGTGCCGGATTGGGGATCAAATAAATCGCTCATAATCAGATGCCAAGTTGAAAGCGCCACTCATCCGGAATCGAGCAAAATCCGGACTCAACCCGATCCCCAGCCCGGAGGGCTGACAGCCATTAGCCGGGGGTAAAGTGAGGAACGAACGTCACCCCCGGATCCTCGCCCCAACAAGAATCGCTCCCCGGAGGGGCGCCAGAATGAAACGTCCATCCCAAAAATACCGTAAACTCACATCGCCACCGTCTGTCCGGGCACGGCGACGGGATACCATCCCTCCGCATCCGGCAAGACCGGCGGCGTTGAATCCATCGTCAATTCCTCGCCATACGGCACGAGCGCGAGATCGGATTTGATCGCGTCGGCGAATTCGATCTTCTTGCCGGAGTAGGTGCACATGCGGCCAAGGATGGCGGTCATCGTGCTGAGGGCGCCGTATTCGGCCTCCATGTGATGCTTGTTCTCGCGGATCGCGCGGAACAGCGGGTAGTGCTCGAGCTGATGCCCATGCTCGCTCCGCTTCAGCCGCTTGGTCCACGCGTTCGGTCCGGTGATCTGAAACAACTTCCGCTGCTGCACGAGATCGCAACTCCCCTTCGTGCCGACCACGTGTTCGCTGACACTGGGCCAGCAGCCGCGGATCTGCCGGCACTGCGAGTAACAGCGCGAGCCGTCGGCGAATTCATACTCCACCTGATGATGATCGTAGATCTGGCCGTTGATCTTCTGGTTGCGCACCTGACGTCCGCCCATGCCCTGCGCACGCACCGGCGGCCCGTTCTTGATCCAGCACATCACGTCGATGTTGTGAATGTGCTGCTCGCAAATGTGGTCGCCCGATAGCCAGGTGAAATAATACCAGTTCCGAATCTGGTAGCGCATCTCCTCCTCGCCCGGCAGACGCTCCTTGCCCTCGCGGGCGTTGCCATCCCAATAGACGCGCATGGAAACGATGTCGCCGATCGCGCCATCGTGCAGCCGCCGGACGGCCTCCTGGTAAGTCGGCTGATGCCGACGCTGCATGCCGACGCCGACTTTCAGGTTCTTCTGCTTTGCGATCTTCGCCGCTTCCAAAATCTTGCGCACACCGGGCGCGTCGACCGCCACGGGCTTCTCCATGAAGACGTGCTTGCCCTGCCTGACCGCCTCCTCAAAATGAATCGGCCGAAAGCCCGGCGAGGTCGCGAGGATGCAAACGTCCGCCTCGGCGATCGCCCTCTTGTAATCCTCAAATCCCGTGAACTGCCGATCCGGCGGGACGTCCACCTTGTCGTGGTGCTGCGCGCGGATCGAGCTCAGCGACTTGGCGATCTGCTCGTCATCGACATCGCACATCGCGACCAGCTTTGTGGCGCCAGGCGTGTTCATCGCCTGCACGCAGGCGCCAGTGCCGCGCCCCCCGCAGCCGACCATGGCGATCTTGATCGTGTCGTCGCTGGCGGCGTGAACGAAGCGTGAGACGGGCAAAGTCGCCAGCGCGGTCACGGCGGCGGCCTTGGAGAAAGTCGGCGGCGAGGAAGGGGAATTCGGACCGCTCATGATGCGGCAATAAATAGCGCTTATCGCGCGGCCGGGTCCAGCCTTCTTGATACGAACTCGAGGCAGGGATGGGCGTGAGACAAACATCGTAGAACGGAATTTATCCCGTTCTACTTTGCGCGCGGCCATACCGCCTCACTGACGAACACCAAGGAGCGCCGACAACCTGAGCGCCGATCGGATCTACGAACGCCGCTGGGCGCTCACCATCATCGAGAACGCCCTCGACCGTCTCGAATCGGAATACGCCGCCAACGGCAAGGAGAGCCTCCACGGCCTCACCAAGGGAACGCTGACCGGCCGCGATCGGAGAACAGGCCGAACTCCCCGCAATTAGCCCTCGCGCCATCGACCCTTCTCTGGCAGTCTCCACAACCCCATGGGACAACGCATTGAAATAAACCTGCCCGACAACCTGGCCGATCTTAAGGGTCCGCTGCGCATGATTCTAATCGGAATCGGCGTGGCGCTAATCGCCCTAGGCGCGTTCACCTCGATTCACGCCGTCCAGGCCGAATCTCAGGGAATCGTTCTTCGCTTCGGCGCATACAAAAAGACGGTCGACCCAGGCCTCCGTTTCATTCTCCCCTACGGCATCGACAAGATCATGATCCTACCGGTCAAACGCCAACTGAAGCACGAATACGGCTTTGGCACGCCCGGCGGCACGAACCCCTCGCAATACGATTTCAATCCGCAGGAGCAGGATCAGGTCAAGAGCATGGTCACTGGCGACCTCAACACCGCCACCGTCGAATGGATTGTGCAATATCGTATCGAAGACCCCAAGGCCTACCTGTTCAAGGTTCGCGACCCGGATGACACCCTCCGGGATGTCTCCGAATCCGTCATGCGCACCGTCGTCGGCGACCGCACGGTCGACGAGGTGATCACGATCGGCCGTCAGGAGATCGAAGCCGAAGCGAGCGCACAGATGCAGGCGCTCGTGAATAATTACGAGCTCGGCCTGAGCATCGACCAGGTGCAGCTGAAGAATGTCAATCCGCCGCCGCTGGTCCAACCGTCCTTCAACGAGGTCAACCAGGCCCAGCAGGAGCGCGAGAAACTGATCAACGTCGCCGAGGGCGAGTACAATCGCGACGTACCCAAGGCACGCGGCGAGGCGGATCAGAAAATCCAGGCCGCCGAAGGTTACGCGCTGAAGCGCGTAAATGAAGCCGAGGGTGATGTCTCCAAATTCAACGCCGTCTTTGCCGAGTATCTCAAGGCGCCGGAAGTCACCCGTCAGCGAATGTATCTCGAAACCATGCGGGAGATCGTGCCGAAACTCGGGCGCAAGATCGTGATCGACGAGGAGGCCAGCCAAATACTCCCCCTGCTTCAGTTAACGCCCGAAACGGAAAGGAGGACTCGATGAATCCCGTCAAAACCATCATCGCCATCGTCGTCGCGCTCGTCGCGACCATTCTGCTCTTTAGCGCCGCCTACACCGTCCAGGAAACCGAACAGGTCATCATCACCCAATTTGGCAAACCGGTCGGCGGATCGATCACCAACGCGGGACTGCATTTCAAGACCCCGTTCATTCAGGAAGTGAACCGCATCGAGAAGCGCATTCTCGAATGGGACGGCCAGCCCAACGAAATGCCCACGAAAGATAAGACCTATATCGTGGTGGACACCTTCGGACGCTGGCAAATCAGCGACTTCAAACAATTCTTCCTCCGCCTGCGCGACGAGCGCAGCGCGTTGTCCCGACTCAACGACATTCTGGGCAGCGAAACCCGCAACGCCATTGCCAAGCACGAATTGATCGAGGTCATTCGCACCACCAAGGACCGGGTGCCCGAGCGCGACGAAACGCTCACCGACGCCCCCGGCAACATCGGCGTGCTCTACCCCATCACGGCCGGCCGCGGCGTGATCGAAAGGGATATCTTCGAAAAGGCCGCGCCCAAGCTCAAGGAGTTTGGGATCGAGCTGATGGACGTGCGCTTCAAACGCATCAACTACAACGAAAGCGTCCGGGCCCGCATCTATGAGCGCATGATCAGCGAACGCCAGCAAATCGCCGAGCGCTTCCGCTCCGAGGGCGCGGGCGAAGCGGCCGTCATCACCGGCCGCAAGGAGAAAGACCTCCTGGGGATCGAATCCGAAGCCTACAAGAAGGTGCAGGAAATTCAGGGCGCCGCCGATGCGGAGGCGAGCGAAATCTACGCCAACGCCTACAACCAGTCGCCCGAGGCCGCCGAATTCTACACTTTTATCAAGACCATGGAGGTCTACCAGGACATGCTGGATAAGGACACCACTCTAATCCTGACGACCGACAGCGATCTCTTCCGCCTCCTCAAGTCGATCAAGCCAGCGGGGAAGTAAGGCCCGGTAGGGATCGCGTTCCACCGCGTCCTATATCTCCCTTTCGACGAATCAAATCTGTTGGGGAAGGCCCGTTCCAGGCCAGAAAATGGGACGCGGTGGAACGCGATCCCTACCGGGCTTTTTTTCAATACTTCGCGCTAACCGCCAACGCCCCTCCCCACCCTCAAACCTTGTGGTGCAATTCGTCGAAGCGGGCGCGGCCAGCTTCCAGAATCTCCTCAAACTCCTGCTTGAATTCCAGCTGATCGATGACCGCGATCAACGCGACCCAGTCTTTCTTGATATCGCCGGGCTTCGCTTTCTCCAGCTCCTCCCAGTTCATCCCGGCCTGTTCGGCCCAGTCGTTGTCCAGCGACCAGGCGGCGTGAATCCAAAGCAGCGTCTCGTCCAAGGGGGGCCAGGCCTCGTCCTTTTCGCGCAGTGTGCGCAGGTAGAGCAGGATCGTGAGAATATTCGCGATCGCCTTGGTCTGCAGACGGGCCAGGTATTCCTTGTAGGGCTCGCGCGCGGATTTGGCGTACTCGTGATTGACCTCGTTCATCAACACGTCCCATTCCGCGTAGAGCGAACTCAGCACGTCCTTGGTCGGAGCAAATTCTTCAAAGAACTCCATTATCCGATCCGCATTTTCCTTCGCGACCTGTTGCGCCGAGTCGTTTCTTGAATGCGGTCGGTCGGCCAGCGCTTCGACGAAGGCGCGCAGATCGAGGACGTCCAGCCGCTGTAGTTTTACGTGTTTCTTTGGATTCGTATAGCGCGCGATGTAGGCCTTGACCCGGTCGCTGTCGCCCTCCAGCGCGCCCTCCTCCACCAGCCCGCTCAGCATGCCGGGCGTGGCCCGGGTCGGATCGATGAAGGGAGCTATCTCGATCTCCTCTACATATTGATCGTGGAATACGCGGGCGAAATTCAGAAAGGCCGAGAGATTGGCGTCGATCACGCGCGACACGGGATCCAGGCGGGTCCAGTTCGCGAAGACCTCCTCGGGCCACTTGCACGCTTTGATCTTCTCGACGTCGCCCTCGCGCTTCAATCGGGCCAACTCCTTGATCGGCTCCATCACCTGCGTCAGATGATCGGTCTCCACCAGCGCAACGAAATCATCCATGCGCATGCGCCGGCTGGCCGAAGCCGAGGAAAGCACGAGCGAGCCCAGAGTCTCGCGAATCTTCTCCTCGCGTTCGTCGACCTCCAACTCCGATTCCGAATACACGAAGTGCTCAAAAATTTTATGGAATTCCGCGGCCTTGATGTCCATGGCCTCGGCCTGATCGCTCAAGACCACGGCCGTGCGCGTGCGATGCAGCTTCTGAGTCGCGCGGAAATTGGACAGCAACATGTCGCGCAATTCCGGCTCGCGCGCGAATTCGGTCTCGATGTCGTTGTCCGACAGACCGGGGTTCCAGGTGAAATAGGCGTCGGTCTCAAATTCGTGGCGCGTCAGGACTTTAGCGCGCCGCCGTTCCGGAATCTGCCAGTAGGACATGGCGTTGACCTCCGCGCCAAAGATCGCCCGCTCGCCAAACAGATCGCCCGGGCCGAGCTTCTCCCCCTCGCGAATCTGCCGCCCCTCCTCCGCCACCGAAACCTCGCCCCGCAGGATGATGTGCACCTTGTTGTTCTCGGGATTCCGCACATCGTCGCGCTTCTCCAGGATTCTCTCGCCCTTGGAATACACCCTCGCCGTCGCCACGCGAGCCAGACGCTCGGCCTGTTCCCAGCTGACCTGGAAATGACGATTCTGAAACGCGCCCAACGCGAGCAGCTGTTTCGCGAAGAACTCCGTCTGCTTCTTGCGCTCCTCGAAATGCACAACCTCCGCGACATCGAAGGGCTCAAATCGACGCACATCTCGGGACTTCTGGGCCAGCGGCGAATGCACCGACCACAGCGCGCCGCGTTTGGCGTGCTCCGGAAAAACCCGCAACAGCTCCTGGGCGGACATATGAACGCTGTGCTTGCGCTCCTCGATGTCCGCCGCGTCCGCTATCAACAGATCGACGCCGGAGCGAACGCCAAAGAAACTGACGAAATCGTCGTAACGTTCGTGACGCTTGCCGTCGACGGACACTGGCGGCATCGCCGAATCGACCAGATAAGCGAAAGTCCCATTCGGGGTCACAACCTTGAGCGCATAGGTGGGAATCGGATGCCCGTAAGTGCGCATCAACTCGAAACCGAAGCCATCGAACGGCCCCGACTCGATCAACAGGCGTTCCACATCCCCGTCACGGTAGGGAATCCCCGCCGCGGTGCATACCCGCGTCGGCTTCATCGGCGCAAACAGCCCATCAAAAGTTTTAGCGCTTTTGCCGGTCACGACCGTCAACAATTCCCGCATCTGCAGCCAGACCACGGAGGCGCTCATCACCTGCAACGACGGCAACTCGAGCCCCTCCACATAGCGGCAGGCCAACTCCAGAATCCCGCCAATGTGATCGTAATGGGCGTGCGAAAGATAGATCAGCTCAATTCGGCCCAGCCACTTGAGATCGATCAAATTGCGAATCGTCGTTTCGGATGGATCGATCAACGCCAGCCGCCCTCGATACACGAGGGCGAAATTCGTGAAATCCTCGCCGCTTCCGACATACAGCGCGTCGCCCGATCCCAGATTGATCACGCGCGGAACTTCGTCGTCGCGATCCAACAGATCCTGAAAAATCGTCACGCCCTTTCGACGCCACGTATGCAACTGACAGCGCGGGGCGCGAAGCGCTTCCAGCGGCGTCCGCGTTTCCTTGCCGTTCTCCTCAATGACGATCGCGTCTCCCTCCAGCCTGATCTTTACCGAATTTTTAAAATCGTCCCGCCCCTTGGCCACTTCCTGGACCTCGGCTCCCAAAATCCGAATGTCGATCGCCTGGCGCAGTTTCTCACGCCGAATCACATCGTCCGAAAAGGGCTTGCCCGCGCGGGTGTCAAAAAACAGGCCGGGCGATGTCACAAACGAACGGGCCTCCTCAAATCCCTCCGTGATCCGATCGATCGCCGCGTCGCTTAAAAGACATTGCTCCGGATGCGCTTCGCGAAACTCGCGAAGCTTTCCCGCAAACCAGGCGCGATCGCGATGAATGAAGACTTGCTGCGCCAGTTCCTCCACGCGCTCCTTCTGCGCCTCGTTCAACACAAAGACCGTCAACCGGCGGCAGAGAAAGATCGGGACGCCCGGCGTCAACAATGCCTCGAACCCCTTCGCGGTCGCCTGGGTCACCACGGCGTCACGCTGCTCAAGATCAACCGTGGGCGCCCGAACGCCATGCCGTTCGTAGGCCATGATCTTGTTGTTGAGCCGCGCCAGAATGGCTCCGCTCCCCTCCTGTGGCGCCGTGCAGAACAGTTGAAAAAAGAGGTAGTTCTCCAACTTCGGGACAAATCCCGGATGATCGAGATCCACGATCGCAATCTCCGGCGGCGCGATCCCGTCGTTGAGAAATCTGCCAGCCGCCACCTGCGCTCCCAGGCTGATCGAGAAGGCGCTGTGCCCGTCGGCGTTGCCGGCGGTCACCATGTGTCCTGGAATCGGGCTTGCTTCCACTTGCGCCAATCTTACCTCTAGGTCGCCGTCGCCATACGCCGCGATTCGTCCCTCCGACAATCGGAGTTCTCCCGCTCGCCGACACTTGTCAACGTTGGCGTCAACGGCTGATTGCGGCCATTGTCTTTGTTCATTCGGCGAAGCTCTGTCGAACGATTCGAAAACTCCCCGGGCTCATGGCACGTCGCGTGACGCCGCAAGGGCTCGGCCGGGATTTACAAGCATACGCGTAGGGCTTTGTGCCAACCGATCTTATGGCGCATCCTCACCGCCGAGCCTCCCAGTGTCAAGATTCCGCGCCCACCTTCCAGATTAACCGGCATGAGTTTTTAGTCGCGGAGCGCGCGAGTTGGGCGAGAGCCGATCGCCCCCCCCCGCGTTCGCCCTCATCAGTCCGCGCTCCCATTCAACGCCCACTTGGGGGGACGGCCGCCCGCCAACCCGCCCGCAACGAACCTACAACAGCGCCGCCACTCCCAACAGCGCTAGCGCGAATCCATCCTTGATCGAGAATCGATCGCTGCGGCCGTTGAAGCGCAGGAAGTTCAACAGCGCGCCGGTCGGACATCCGTAACGGCAATAGGCCATCGGAACAAAAGCGGACGCCACCAGCCCGACCAGCGCAATCGTGATTGCGGAGCCGCCGGCCACTTTCCAGAGAAAGGCGTCAAAGGGCTCCACCCCGGCGAGATTCACCGGCAGGCGCATCATCGCGACCACCAGAACCCAGAGCAGCAACATCGCGGGAATCAGCTCCAGAAACTGGCGGACGCGCCGCGGCAGTTTGAGCCGCCACGGCGCTCGATGCTTCACCAGTTCCTGCGCCGCGCCGAACGGACACAACTGCGCGCAATA
>JBLHKZ010000226.1:0-9303 GCA_047618185.1 Limisphaerales bacterium | reverse complement strand
CATGCAAGAATCGAAGGAGGCCAGAAGCTCGCGGAGTTTTTCCAGTTTACTCGATAACACGTCTAAAAACTGCCACCGCGCCCGGCCCTTGTCGAGCAGCCTGTCCCCGACGCAGCGGCAAGAGCCCGTGAGAAATAGTTTCCGCCAATGCCGGCGGCGCCGCTTGCGTTCCTACAAACGACTGATCTTTTACCGCGCTCAGGACCAGCCCCAGGCGCTTCTCGACCAACGCCTGGAACGCCGCCTCCGATCCCAATTCGCAGAATTCATTCAGCAAATCGGCGTCGGACGGCGGGTAAATCGATGTTTGAGAATTTGTCACGATGTCAGTTTGATAGAAAACTTGGCTTTAATGAGAGAAATTAGACATTAATTTTCGACCGCCTCGCAAATTGCTCGTTCGGCATTCGGCAGCGGCTTGCCTTTCTCAGCCGCACTCAGCAGGATACTCGCTCAATGAGATGCCCTTCCTGAGACAAAACCTGAACCCCAAACCCAATCCACGACGCCATGCCAGTCAATCCCATCCCCGAAGGCTATCACTCCGTCACCCCCTATATCACCGTCAAAGATGCCAACGCCGCGATTGACTTTTACACGTCGAACTTCGGCGCGACCGAAGTCATGCGAATGCCCGGGCCCGGCGGCAAGGTCATGCACGCCGAGATTCAGATCGGCGATTCCCGCATCATGCTGGCCGACGAATTTCCCAAGATGGGCGCGCAGTCTCCAGAGCATTTCGGCGGCTCACCGCAACACTTGATGATCTATACCGAGGACGCTGACGCCGTGTTCAAAAAGGCCATCGCCGCTGGCTCGACAGAAGTCCGGCCCCTCGTCGACCAATTCTATGGCGACCGTTCCGGCACGCTTAAAGATCCGTTCGGCCATCAGTGGACCATCGCGACGCACGTCGAAGACGTATCTGAAGAGGAACTGGGCAAACGCATGGCCGCCATGGGCGGTTCTCCCTGCGGGGAAGGCGCTTCCTGAGCGGCACACTCAATAATCCCGGCGCCGGGAGAGTCATCGGTCCTATGCGTCCTATAGGACCAATAGGACTTGTTTCTCTGCTCGCGCTGGCCGCAGTCAGCGCGGGGTGGGCCGCCGATCCAGACGCCCATTGGCCGCGCTGGCGAGGCCCGCTCGACACCGGGGAATCCCCAAACGCAAACCCGCCCATCGAATGGAGCCTTGAGAAGAACATCCGTTGGAAACTCGCCATTCCCGGACGAGGCCACTCCACGCCCGTCATCTGGGGCGACCGCATCTATCTGACCACCGCAATTCCCGTTGGCGAAAGGCTCAGCCCGACCTACAGCGGCCGTGAGGGCGCGCACAACAACCTCCCAATCACCAATCGCCAGGAATTCGCCGTCATCGCGGTGAGTCGATCGAAGGGAAAGATCGAATGGCAAAAGACCGTCCACCGCGAGATTCCCCATGAAGGCGCGCACGAAAGCGCCAGCCTCGCCTCCAATTCGCCGGTCACCGACGGACAACGCATCTACGCCTACTTCGGATCGCGCGGACTTTTCTGCCTCGCCCCGGATGGAAAACTTCTGTGGAAGAAACTATTTGGTAAAAAGCACACCAAGCACGGCCACGGCGAAGGAGCTTCACCAACGCTGCACGGCGACACCTTGATCGTGAATTGGGACCATCAGGAGCAATCCTTCGTCACCGCCCTCGATAAACACTCCGGCAAGGAAATCTGGAAAAAACAACGCGAAGAACTCACATCCTGGGCGACGCCCATCGTCGTCGAGCACGGTGGGCGTCAGCAAGTCATCGTGCCCGGAACAGGCCGTATGCGCGCCTACGATCTCAAGACCGGCGAAGTCATTTGGGAATGCGCAGGCCTGTCCGCCAATATCTGCGCCTCCCCCGTCGCCGCCGACGGCATGGTCTACGCGGGCAGCAGTTACGTGAAGCGCGGCTTCCTCGCCGTCAACCTCGCCGGAGCCGCAGGCGACATCACCGGCACCAAAAACGTGGCCTGGACGCGCGTCCGCGGAACACCCTACGTTCCTTCGCCGCTGCTCTACCAAGGCTCGCTTTACTTCTTTAACCACTACCAGAACGTCCTCACACGCCTCGAAGCGCAGAGCGGCAAGGACGCTCCCGGCGCGATGCGACTCCCCGGCATCGGCAACATCTACGCCTCGCCCGTCGCCGCCCAGGGCCGGGTCTACATCACCGACCTCGACGGCTCCACCCTGGTCATGTCCGCCGATCCCAAACCCGAATTCCTCGCCCTCAATCATCTGAATGACGGCATCGCCGCCTCGCCCGCCCTGGCGGAGAACGAGCTTTACCTCCGCGGCGCAAAACACCTCTACTGCATTGCGGAAAAGCAGGAGTGATCCCCAACATGCCGCCTCGCCGAGCTCTCAACTCAAACCCACTCTCAACTCTCAGCTCAATAGAACTCTCAACTTGAATGAACCCTCTCGAATCTCAGAAAGCCTACTACGACGCCCGGGCGCCGGAATACAACGACTGGTGGGAACGCAAGGGCCGCTACGATCGCGGCGCCGAAGCCACCGCTGCCTGGCGCGCGGACATCGACGCCCTCGACAGTTGGCTGGATGAATTCCAGCCCTCCGGATCCGTGCTCGAACTGGCCTGCGGCACCGGCAATTGGACTGAGAAACTCCTGAAGCATTCCGGCGACCTTACCGCCGTTGACGCCTCGCCTAAAATGCTCGCCCAATGCCGCGCCCGCGTCGGCGCCAACAAAGCCCGCTTCCTTCAGTCCGATATTTTCGCCTTCGAAGCCGACCGACAATACGATGTCGTCTTCTTCGGCTTTTGGCTGTCGCACGTTCCGCCCGAACGATTCGAGGAGTTTTGGATACGGATCCGCGCCGCACTCAAGCCCGACGGCCGCTTCTTTTTCGTCGATTCCCAATACGAAGCCTCATCGACTGCGGCCGACCACGTTCTCACGGCCAAAACCGACACCCGCCAGACCCGCAAGCTCAATGACGGCCGCGAATTCGAAGTCTACAAAATCTTCTACGATCCCGATGATCTGAGCCAAAGACTTCGCCGACTCGGCTTTCAAAATGAAGTGCGCGCCTCAGAACGCTTTTTCCTCTGCGGCCACGGCCAACGCAAATAAGGCGGCGACCGCCTCCCCGGAACGCAGACATCCTGTCTGCTTTCCCGCGCCTCGCGGAGGACCGAGCTGAATCAATCGATAAAAATTCCCCGGCGTCGTCAAAGTCTTGAAAGCACTTTACCCTGCAGTCTCTACGTCAAATCTGCTGTTCAGCGTGATTTGATTCCTAACCAAACTGCACCCGAATGAGCCCCTTTACGAGATCACGGTTATCGAGTGTTCCTTGGATTGCAATGATCGCTATAAACGGCGACTTACTCCTCCAGGATCGCTTCGATTCGGAAGAACTTGTTCGAAGGATCGGTCGGGAGCGTCACCTTTCGAAACGTTTTCCCGTTGGATAGAAATGTTTCAATCGTCGTGATCGCAGCGAACGGCGACCAGGATGGCTCCCCTAGGGCGAACTTTTCCTGATAGTTGAATGTGTAGTCCGTTACAGTCCCGTCAAAACCATGAATCAGCCGCGGGAAACCGTTCTCCATGCGAATTGCCAGCTTGACGTCCGTGTCAGTCGCCAAGGGCGCCAACCCATACAGGTATTGGACCAGATTGGGAATGCCGTTGCCGGAGGCGTCGATGGTAGCTGCGCGCATTCCCGCGTCGGGAATCGCGGACGCCCAAAGGTCAAAACCGCTCAGAAGGGGAGCGTTGAGCAGTGAGAAATTGTCGAAATACGCCTCTCCTGGATCAACCACTGTCATCTCGGCGAATCCGCTTAGGCCGACCCTGAATCGATCGCCGCCAGACATGCCCCATTGGGAGGTGTCGATAGTTCCCTTGTCGCTTGAGCCATCTAGCGTGTAATCGCGGAAAAAAACCCAGGTCTCCTTGGTTCGATCGCCGTCGGTGTCGAAATAGCAACTCATGACCTTGGTATCCGGAGACCACACGACGCGCACGCCCACCACCTCGGGCAGCGCGCCAAACTGCAGGCCTTCGGGGAGATCCGTCCCAGGGTCGTTCGCCACTTCGGAGTTGTCGGCGGCGATGCCCTGCTGTAGCGATCCTTCACTGAAAATCGCCGCGACGGAGATTAAGAGGTCGCCGTTTCCCGAACTATTGGCGATGCACAGGTCCAGTCCTGAGAGCTGTCCATCCGTCGTCATCGCGGCGGGCAGGCAATGCGCCTCCACTTTCACTTCAAAAGCCTGGCTGTACTGCGGCCAGAAAGTCTGATTGGCCATTTGTTGAATCTCCTGTTCTCCCGTCCCGGAGCTGGCCCGAAACTCCAGACGATGATCCTCCTCGACCAACATCGGATTGCCGGATGAGACAAACGGAGCGTCCCACAATATCGTCCGGGAATCGTCGTTGAAGTCATCCGCGAACCGAAGACCCGACTCGCTGGTGGCGGTGGTTCCGAGATTGAACTGAAAATCGTCCGCCCAGGCGGAACCGGCGGCGATGGCCGGGGCGGTGCCCGATCCCTCGTCGCATGACGAACCGGCGATTCCAAGGAAGAAGGCGTCCGTTGAGATCATCCCCCAGTTAAGAGTGGTTGCTCCGGTGACACTTGAACCGTCAATGGTAAAGGATTGAAAGAGGGTCCACTCACCGTCCGTCTGGTCGGTGTCGAGGTCGTAGTAGGTTCGGATAATTCGAAGATTCGGGTCGTACGTGACGCGAATCCCGATCGCATCCGGCAGGACGCGCACGTCCAGATTCTCGATTCCTTCTGGATTGGCGTTGTCGGTGCCGGCCGCAAAGATGGCCTGTTCGGGCATGGCCCCCAAAACACCGGCGCCGTACCCGAGATTCAGGAATTCGTTTCCACTCCCGGATGACCCGTTTCCTACCTCAATCTCCACCGAGCCGCTTTGGCCGAACGATGAAAAATTGTTTTTGTCCATCGAGACGACCAATTGGGCCTGCCAGGCTTCGTCGTAACGGGGAAAGGTCATGAACGACTGGGACACAAAGTTCTCTGGCCCAGCGGAAGCACCAGCGCTGAATTCCAGTCGTTGGTTTTGCTCCTGGAGTTGACCGTTTCCGGCGAATGCCATGGGAGTCATCCAGATCGCCGTATTGCGAGAATTATCGTCGAAATCGTCGGTCGCCGAGGGAACGTCGATGGGCTGGCTTTCGATGAAATTAAAGTTGTCCACCCAGGCCGAGCCTGCGGCCACCGCCACTGAGGTCCCCTCGGCTCCGCCGGCAACGTTCAGGTGAAAGGTGTCCGATCCGCTCATGCCCCAATCGAGCGTCTGCGCGTCGGCGATCGTGGATCCATCGATTGTGTAGGCCCGCAACAATATCCAATCGCCGTCCGTCCGGTCGCCGTCGAGGTCAAAATAGGTTCGAATGACGCGGAGCCTGGGATCGTAAACCGCGCAGACTCCGATCGATTGAGGCAAGTCCCGCACGTCGGTCGTCAGAAGTCCATTGGGATTGGCGCCGTCCCCCGCGTCCGAGAAAGCGCCCTCCAGATTCCCCGAAGTCCCCGGCAGCACTCCGGCGGCGTAGCCGACACCGATGTGGTTGTCGCCAGCGGTTGTGCTCCCGACATTCAGAAGCACGAAGCCGAATCCATTGAGTGATGTGAAATTGACCTGGTCCATTGAGACCTCCAACTGCGCCTGCCAAGGCTGATCGTAGGAAGGGTTTCGGCGGATGCTCTGAATGACAAAACTCTCTGAGGAAGCGGTTGAGCTGAATTCAAGCCGTTGGTTCTGTTCCAGCAGTTGCCCATTGCCAACGTCCACCTCCGGCGCGTTCCAAGCCGCGCTGTCGCGGGAATCGTCATCAAAATCATCAAAAAAACTCTGGGAGCGGACAGCTGCGCTTGAAAGGAAGAAGACAATAATAAGTGGAAAATACAGTTTTTTCATAGGGCTTGAACGGTAACAACGATTTCATCTAACACCTGGCAGAGGGTGGGTTGCTTACCGACATTGAGCAAGGGGTATTGGCGATAAGCTTGGAGAGAACCGGAGCCTGTCTAGGCGCGCATTGCAATTTCAATGCGGAACCGACCGGATTGTGGCGGCTCACTGTCCATCCCCGACCGCTGGCGCTCGTTGAACGAGGGCTCGCGACACGCCCCGCCCAACAAGCGCCGAAAGAAACAGCTATTCGCTCTCCTTCGTTGCGGAGCGAAGCTTCTCTTTGAGCCGATCTCGAGCGGCATCCGAAAGGCGGGCGTCATCCGCAGGCTCCGGCATCCGCTCCTCCAATTCCGCCGCTGCGTCGCGCATAAAGTTCAACTGACTACCGTAACGACGACACAGCCCGCACATCCGCTGATGCAGCCACAAGGCGAATCGCCGCGAAGCCGGCAGCTTCTCATCCAGTGAACGCGAGGCCAGTCGCGACGCCTCCGAGCAAGACGGCATGATTCCCGACATGAATTTTTGGAGAAACTTCATTGTCCGCCCTCCGTCATCCCTTGCGCCTGAAACCAATTCAGCTCCAGGCACTGCCGCAGCGCCAACCGCGCCCGATGAAGCATGACCCAGAAGTTGTTCGGACTGATGTTGAAAACCTCGCAGATTTCCTCGGACGCCACCCCGTCGACCTCGCGCATCAAAAACACGCCCGCGATCTTGTCCGGCAGCTTGTCCGCGCAACTCCGAAAGACTCCCCAGAACTCCGCCCGCACCAGACTGTCCTCCGGCGACGCCCATTCGCGAGGCCCACGTTCGGCGACCCAATGCTCGCCCATCAATCCGCTGGCATTCATCCGATCCCCAAACTCGTCGCTCATGAATTCCAAATCGGAAAATGACGTCTCGCGGCTGCGCTTGCGGAAGAAATCAATGATCTTGTTCTTGAGAATGCCGACCAGCCAACTCCGCACCGACGCGCGTCCCTCGAACCGATCCTTGGCCTTAAACGCGGCGAGAAGGGTTTCCTGGACCAGATCCTCGGCCGTCGCTGAATTGCGCAACCGGGCCAGGGCAAACCGGTAAAGAACATCGCCATGATCGTCGACCCACACTTCGGGATCGACGACATGCTCCGATTTCACATCGGTTTGGGAGTCCTGATTCACTGCGCCTACGATTCCTCCACAACTCTGATATTCCGAAAGTTTCCGCGCTGTCGTCGCCGATCAGTCTCCCTCCGCGATTCTCTTGAATTCCGAAACAGTTTTCTCGTCTGGCTTCCGCGTATAGACGCTCACCCCAATGAACACCGTAATGCTCGCCAACAATCCCCAGGCGCTGCGGTCAACCATTCCCGTCATCGTCTTCACCAGATCGTTCATTCCCGACAATGCTTCCTCGCCGAACATCGGATTGAGCAACGACGGCAAAAAGGGACTGATAAACAGCAGAATGATCAGCCCCGCGACGATGCCGCTGATCGCTCCCGCGCGCGTGCCCTTCCTAATGTACATGATGTCGATCGCGGGCGGCAGCAACAGCGCTGCAAAGGCGATCGCAAAGAATCCCAGCTGCGCGATCATTTTCAAGGGATCGTCGTCCGGACTCCGGGCATTCGCAGCGATTACCAGGATCAGCGCAACAACCGTGGAAACACAAATCACGATGCGCCCCACCCAGGTGCGTTCCGTTTGGCTCGCTTCAGGACGGATATAGCGGTCGTAAACGTCGCGCGTCACCACGCCGCTCAGCGAATGAAGATTGCTGTCCGCCGTGCTCATCGCCGCCGCCATGATGGCCACTAGAATCAGCGAGGTCACAATCGCCCCAATCATGCTCCCGGCGCCGAACAGCTGCGGCAAATGATTCGTCAACACGGTGACGAGGATATTGTCATACTCGCCGACAGCCGCATTCGGAGCCACGCCACCACCAGCGGCCTCGGCCAGCGGATAAAGCGCCTGCCCGCCCAGCCCGACTAGCATGACGCCAAACAAGAAACACGCCGTAAGCAAGACCGCAAAGACGAGAGCGCTGCGCCGCAGGGTATTCGTCGAGTCGGCGGCGTAGTAGCGCATCCACTGCGCCGGTTGAATCATCGATCCCGTCGAGGCAAACAGCACAATCGTGAGCAGCATCCAGTGATTGAACTTGCCGGTCGTCCCGGGCGCCGAAAGCGAACTCGGCGGCAATTCCGCGATCGCCGCAAAGAAGGCGCTGAACCCGCCCAACGCCGCCACCGTCGCGAGGCCTGCCAGCAACATGCCGCCCACGAGCAGGAGACCCTGCACGACATCCGTCCAGGCGACGCTGCGCATGCCGCCGATCATGATGTAAACCATCGTTATCACGGCCAGAATAGTGGCGCCGGGAACGTAGGCCCCCTCGCCAAACATGCTTTCAGAAAGAATGCCGCCCGCCTTGATCTGCATGATCACATACGGCACTGCGTACAACGCGCCGATCAGCGCGACCAGCAGGCGTAGCGCCTTCGACTCCCCGTAGTAGCCGCAAATCATGTCGGCCGGCGTCACATAACCTTTGGCCCGGCCAATTCGTCCGATGCGCGCTCCCAGGAAATATATCGACGCCCCTGATAGAGGCACATTCAGACTGAACAGCGCAAAAATAACGCCCTCGCGATAAACCATTCCCGGCGCGCCCAGCAGCGCAAAGGAGCTGAAGAACGTCGCCATGATGGTGAGCGACGAAACAATCCAGCCCTGCCCTCGCCCGGCCAGGTAGTAATCCTCTTCGGTATTCTGACTCTTGCGATAGCCCGCGACGCCAAACGCCAACAGCATTAGCAAATAGGCGCCCAGCACCACGTATTTGACCGAGCCCAATTGATCTACTGCTGCCTGCTCCATGATGCTTCAGCTTAGTCTTGATTCTCTGTCGCCGGACTGGATTCTCCCGGAGTTTTCGCAGAAGCCGCCACCGGATCATCAGCCACCCAGACCTTGGTATAAAGCAAACCGACAATCACGAGCTGGACCGAATACCAGAGAACCCCCCAAGCATAAACCTTGGGCAGGCCCATGAAAGTGAAGACAGCGTCGGGATCGGCCGGGTCGGGATTAATCAACAACACCCCCGGCCCCGGCCCCATGAACATGGCAAAAAGGAAGACGACCGAGAGGATCATTCCCAGCTTCTTGCGTTTTTCTTTTTCAGCGGATGACATAATGACAAAGGCCGAACAGCGCCCAGGGAAGTCGCCAAGGATGCTCAACCGATTCCACGCCTAAATGCAACCGGAAAGGGCGACCAATACGACCGCCGACGCACGCCAAAATTGGAGACGGACGCCGTCCTCGATGTCCCATTTCGTTCAAACGATATGAGCGC
>JBLHKZ010000225.1:0-9337 GCA_047618185.1 Limisphaerales bacterium | reverse complement strand
CCACGGCTTCCACAAACACCGCGGCTGGGGGCATGCCCATGGGCGGACCGCCTGGTCCTCCAGCGCCGGCGAGCGGCGCGTCACGCATCAGCTTGATGGTGAATAAGGTCGCGACGATACCAATGATCGCCAGCACGACGATGATGGCGCTTCGGCTGGAACGTGACCCCTCGAGCATGGGGGGCGGTTGAATCTCGGAATCGTCCATAAAAAGGGGCTGCTTGTGTTCCATGAGGGGAAGGACATCGCAAGCAGAAAATATTGGATAAATGCGGTTGGGGCGGGAATCAGGGGGAGTTTCGGATTTTGGCCGGCGGCGTCCCGTCAATCCAAAGTGGCTGCGACTGGTCCGTAGGACACAGGCGCGCGCCGCAATCGACTCGCAACCGGAGCGCGCCTGTGTCGTCCCGACCAGCCGCAGAGGATTCACATCGACGCTCAATTCACCCGCCTACTCAAACACCTCGGGCTTGCGGTTCTCGTAGAGTTTCAGGTCGGCGGGTTTCTTGAGCGTCATGAGGAAGGCCATCACGTCGGCGATTTCCTGATCGCTGAGCACGATGTTCATCGGCGGCATCGGGCTGGAGCCGAGTTTGTCAAAGCCCTCGGCGAGTTCGGCCGTCGGGTCGATCAGGCTCTTGTAGATATAGTCGCGCTCCTTGCGAACCGCGATGCCGTCCAGATAGGGTCCCACAAATCCACCTTTGCCCTCCAGCGCGTGACAGCGATTGCAGGCTGCGAGAGGGTGTTCCAGAAAGATTTTCTGGCCGCGCGTCGCGAGCCCTTTGACCGGCCCACTGGCTCCCTTTGATTTCACCGGAATCACTTCAACGAGTGCGACATCGTCGAACCATGCGGTTCCTTTTCCGCGACCCCAACCTCCGAAAAGGGCATTGAGGGAATATTGCGTCGGCTGGCCGGCCGTGCGGAAGCGGACTTGGACGCCGGTCCAATCGGTGTCGTCGGAGATAGCCTGAGTGCGGCCGTTGGGTTGTTGCTCGTGGATGTTAAATTGCGCGCCGCGAGCGCCAGTCAGTTTCTCCGATTTCACCCAGCCGGAGAGTCGGTAATCGGCGTCGGGTTTTAATTTGACCGGCTGCTGGAGGCTGGTGTCGTGTCCGGCCTTCGAGCTGATGCGCAGTGAATAGCGACCCGAGCGAACAAATTTCGGACGCGACTCGGGAGCGTATTCCACGGAATGCCGAGGACCGGAATACTGTCGAATCTTCCAGATCGAGGGCGCGCCCGCTTCGACGTCCTCGAAAGAGGGATTGCCGACGAGATTTTTGCCATAGGTAAATCCGGCGACGGTCTGCACGGAGCCGCCGGCGGCTCGCAGCGCGAGGGCGAGCCATTCGTCGTCGGCGTTTTCCTGGTTCTTGAGCAGGCGGCTGGCCGTTGCCGCGTGCTGATCGCCCTTGAGCGAGGCGAGTTTGATGAAGGCTTCCCGCCGCGTCGCAAGGTCTGGATCGGCGAGCGTCGCGGTGTCGTAAAGAAGGCGGGCGGAGGTGGCGTCGGCGCTGAGCGCTTTGATGGCGTTGCGACGGACGGCGGCATCCGGGTTGATGAGAGCCTTGGCGTGCGTTTTTTCGTCGAGTTGGCGCAAGCCGTGCAAACTCCACAGGGCGTGGATGGCGGCGGGGCCGGCGCTGTTCGCCAATTGTTTGAGTTCCGGCGCGGCGTCTTTCCTGTCGCCGTCGACGAGCAGTCGTTGCGCGGTGGCGCGCCAAAACAGATTGTCGCTCTTCAAGGCGGCGAGGAGTTGTTTCGTATTCGAGTTGGCCAGGGAAACGATTTTGGACTCGGGCGCGTCGTCCCGGACAAGGCGGTAGATGCGGCCGTGCTGACGATCGCGATTGGGATTTACGTGGGCGTTGCCCTTGCCGGTTTGCGCCTTGTAGCCGCCGCGATTGGGATTGGGCGTGGGGTTGTGCTGGATGATGAAGTTATACCAGTCGGAGATCCAGAGGTGTCCGTCCGGTCCGACTTCGGCGAGAATGGGGGAGAACCATTCGTCGGCGCTGGCCACCAGGCTGAAGGCGTTTTTGGCTGTGTAGCCTGAGCCGTCCCGGTCGATGCGATACATGCCCAAAAGGTTTCCCGTGGGGCCGGCGACGAAGGCGTTCCTGTCGCGCCAGGATTCGGGAAAGGCGGCGGAGGTCGCCAGCGCATGGCCGGCGGCGGCGGTGTAGCCGCCGAACACATCGACCTGTCGCACATTGGGCGTGATTGGATGAAAGGTCGGCGTGTCGGCAATCATCTTCGCGCTCATTCGCTTGGTTCCGCCGTAGATTCCCTGGGGGAGGCCGCCGAAGAAGCTGGGGTTGTTGTTGGCCGTGGAGCCGAAGACATCACCGGAGGAATTGAAGCTGAGGCCCCAGGTGTTGTTGTTGAACTGATAGAGAAACTCGATCGAAGAGGCGTCCGGCTTGAAGCGGTAAACGCCCATGCCGAAGTCGTGTTTCTCGCCGCCCAGTTCGCCCCGGAAGCGCGCGTAGCCGACCGTTCCCCAGATTTGATTGTCGAATCCGTAGCGAAGATTGGAGGGGCCGGCGTGCGTGTCGTTGATGCCCCAGCCCGTGAACAGGACTTCGCGGACATCGGCCTTGTCGTCGCCGTCGGTGTCTTTGAAGAAAAGGAAATCGGGCGCGTGGGCCACGATAATTCCTCCGCGCGAAAAGGTGAACGACGTGGGGATGTTCAGACCGTCGGCGAAGACGGTGACTTTGTCGGCTTTGCCGTCGCGATTAGTGTCCTCCAGAATCTTGATGCTGTCGTTGCCCTTGCGGTCGCCCGTGATTTCGTTGGGGTAATCGCGCGACTCAGCGACCCAGAGGCGGCCGCGTTCATCCCACTGCAGGTAGATCGGATTTACGATCATCGGCTCCGAGGCAAACAGTTCGAGGTGAAAGCCGACGGGGGCTCGGGTGTATTTCAGACTGTCCTCCGGAGAGAGCGGGAGCTGATAAGGAAGGGGAGCGGGGCGTTTTTCGTAGTTGGGAATGTTGTCGCGCACCACGTATTTCAACGGGGCGCGATGGGCGATGAACTGATCGTAGGCGGCTTTGCGCGCATCGCCGACCGACCAAAGAATGCCCTTCTTCAGCATCTCGTGGAAAACGCCCTGGCCCCAGACCCGTTCGTCGTGCCCGGACGCGGTGTAGTAGACCCTTCCTTTGCCCTGCGTGCGGATCCAGGTCCAGGGCTCGGGCTTCGTGATGTTGTCGTCGGGGCCCGCAACGTCGCGCACCTGGAGGACGATGCGGTCCGTCGTATTGTGGTTCTTGTGAACGTAGGTTTCGTCCCAGGCTTCAAGCTCGGGCACATCGCGGACGGCGGAATGCTGGCGGAGCAGCGTCTTGAGCTTGAAGACGCCGGTCTTGTGATGATCAAAACGCCCGCCGACCAATTGATCGAATCCGGGCTCATTGGCGAAGCACCAGCTCGCGCAATGAATCGGCAGGAATCCGCCACCGTTCTCGACGAATGATTTCAAGTTCGTCCACTGATTGGGCTCGATCGTGGCGTGGTTGGCGTAGATGAGGACTGCGTCGAATTTGTTCAGATGCGTCGCGTCGTCAAAGGCCTCGGCGACCGAGGTGACGTAGTCGAAATAGATCGCGTCCCGGCCGAGCGCCTGCTGGATCATCGGATAGAACTTGTTGGAATCGTGTTGCTCGCTCTCATGGCCGAGGAAGAGCACGCGGATGGGGCCGGAGGTTGCGGCATTCGCGGGTGTTCGGGACGCGCCAAGCGTCAGAATGAGGCCAATCAGGAGGTGAAGAAAATCGCGTAGTTTCATAAAAAGACCGGGATCTTCGTTCGCGTCGCGATGCACGGCAAGCAGATTGGGCGCGAAAAGCAGCGCGTGAGTGCAGTTCAGATCTTGGGAATTGATTTTCGTATTGAAGCGAACCTATCGCTGATCCCTCCAAGATGCTTGCGTGAAAACTGTAGCAGTCGACGTGAGGAGGCTCTATTCAGATCTTAAGTCGTTGGAAAAGGAGCCTCGTTACCTCGTCTGCTACGACTCTTTGGAGTTTTCACCCCGGCTCTATTGCTCCACAACGCGGTAGAACTTCGCGGGCATCGGGAGGTTGATCAGATCTTCAAATTCAATGCCGCCGGCGCCGCAGGTGATTTCGATGTCGGTGGTGGTGAAAGCGCCGGGATAAACCGGCTTGGAATAGAGAATGAGAGAGTCTTACAGAGAAAAGTCAGCCAGTTGCTCTGGCCTTGAACCGTACGCGGGCGGTGGTGACATCGTTGGTGTAGCATCGGTGAGAGGAGACGCAGGCCAGCCATTGAACTCCGAAATCCTCCCTTTCACGCGCGTCACACCCAATCCGCGCATAGCAGTTCCGCCTGTTGAAGCACGATCTTCACCGCATCGGCCTGAAGGTCCGGCGGATAGCCGTGTTTGTTCAGAATGCGCTTTACCATCACGCGGATCTTCGCCCGCGCTCCTTCGCGTAGGGTCCAGTCGATCGTCACGCTCTTGCGGACTTGGGTGATGAGTTCGGCGGCGATGAGCTTGAGCTTGTCGTCGCCCATCGCCACCACCGCGCTCTCGTTCACGGCCAGCGCATCGTAGAAGGCGACCTCGTCATCCGTTAGCCCCAGATCATCGCCCCGCTTCGTGGCCGCCTCCATTTCCTTCGCCAGTTTGATGAGTTCCTCAATGACCTCCATCGTGGAGATCGCCCGGTTGTGGTAGGCGTTGAGGGTTTTCTTAAGCTTCTCGGCGAAGGACTGGCTCTGCACGAGGTTCTTCTTCGAGCGCACCTTCAGCTCGTCCTTGAGCAGCTTTTCCAACAGCTCGGCGGCGACGTTCTTGTGCTTGAGGCCGCGCACTTCGGCGAGGAACTGCGGGCTCAGGATGCCGATGTCGGGCTTCTTCAAACCGGCGGCGGTGAAGACATCAATGATCTCGCCCTCGGTCGTGATCGCTTTGGAAACGAGCTGGCGGATCGCGGCGTCGATCTGCTCGGGGGATTTGCGGTTCTCGCCAGACTTCTTGTTGAGCGCGGCTTGGATGGCTTGGAAGAATGAAACGTCATCGCGGATCGCAGTCGCTTCGTCGGTGGCGGAGCAGAGGGCGAAGGCTTGCGAGAGTTCGGACACCACCTGCACCCAACGCTTCTTGCCGTCTTCCTGTTCGAGGATGTGTTCCTGTCCGGCAGGGATGAGTTGCAGGCGCTCGGTCGGCGTGCCGGTCGTCCACTTGTCCCAGGTGAAGCCATGCATCATGTCGCAGGCGATGCCGTGTTTCTCGTGCATCACGGCCACGGCCTGCTTCGTGTCGTAGGTCGGCGATCCCTGGCCGCCGCTCTCGGTGTAGGTGGCGAGCGCCTTCTTCAGTTGGTCGGCGAGGCCGAGGTAGTCCACGATCAGGCCGCCGGGCTTGTCCTTGAACACGCGGTTCACGCGGGCGATGGCCTGCATGAGACCGTGGCCCTGCATCGGCTTGTCGGCATACATCGTGTGCAGGCAGGGCGCGTCGAAGCCTGTCAGCCACATGTCGCGCACGATGACGATCTTGAACGGGTCCTTCGGGTTCTTGAAACGGGTCGCCAGTTCGCGCCGCTGGGTCTTGTTGCCGATGTGCCGCTGCCAGTCGGGGCCGTCCTCGGCGCTGCCGGTCATCACCACTTTCAGCATCTCCGCGTCCCACTCGGGCCGCAGCTTGATCAGCGCGTTGAAGAGCTCCACGCAGATGCGGCGACTCATACAGACGATCATCGCCTTGCCATCCATCGCCTCCACGCGCTTCTCGAAATGCGTCACCAGATCGGCGGCGATGAGAGCGATGCGTTTGGGGTCGCCCACCAGGGCCTCCAGCGCGGCCCATTTGCTTTTCAGCCTCTCCTTCCTGGTCAGTTCTTCGCCTTCGGTGATTTCATCGAACTCCGCATCCAGCTTCGGCAACTCGGCGGCGTTCAGGGCCAGCTTTGCGATCCGGCTCTCGTAGTAGATCGGCTTGGTCGCCTCATCCGCCACAGCGCGCTGGATGTCGTAGATGGAAATGTAATCGCCAAACACCGTCCGCGTGTTGGCGTCGGTCTTCTCGATGGGCGTGCCGGTGAAGCCGATGAACGAAGCGTTCGGCAAGGCATCGCGCAGGTTGCTGGCAAAGCCGTAGGACATCTCGCCTTTTTCGTTCACCCGGCCGCCGAAGCCGTATTGCGAACGATGCGCCTCGTCCGCGATGACCACGATATTCTCGCGTCCGCTCAGAGCCGCCATCTGGCCGCCGCCCTCGGGCATGAATTTGTGAATGGTGGTGAAGACCACGCCGCCGCTCGCCCGCTTGAGCAGTTCCGCCAGATGCTCCCGGCTCTCCGCCTGTACGGGGATCTGGCCGAGGATGTTGTGGCACCGTTGGAACTGGCCGAAGAGCTGGTCGTCGAGATCGTTGCGGTCGGTCAATAACACCAGCGTTGGATTCCGCATCGCGCTCTCGCGGATGATCCGGCCGGCGAAGAACAGCATGGTGAAGCTCTTGCCGCTGCCCTGCGTGTGCCAGACCACGCCCGCCCGCCGGTCGCCCGGCTTGCCTCCGTGCATTCGGCCCGCCCAATAGCGGCCGGGGTCCTCGCGCAACGCGCCCGCGTCGTTCATGCCGCTGGCTCGGACCGTTTCCTCCACCGCCGCGTTCACCGCGTGGAACTGATGGTAGCCCGCGATGATCTTGTGCAGCGCGCCCGTGTCCGCGTCTTCCTCGAACACGATGAAATGCTGGAGCAGGTCGAGGAACCGCTGCCGGTCGAACACGCCACGAATCAACGTCTCCAGTTCCAACGAACTGGGTGGAGCGTCACGCTCCCCGTCGATGGTTCGCCAGACCTTGAACCACTCTTGGTTCGCCGTGAGCGAGCCCATGCGGGCCTGCAAGCCGTCGCTCACCACCAGCGCAGCGTTGTAGTGCAGTAGGCTGGGGATCTCCGCCTTGTAGGTCTGAAGCTGGGCATAGGCGCTCCAGATCGTCGCGTCCTCATCGGCGGCGTTCTTCAATTCGATCAGGGCCAGCGGCAGTCCGTTGACGAAAACCACCACATCCGGCCTGCGGTTGTGCCCCGACTCGATCACCGTGAATTGATTCACCACGAACCAGTCGTTCGCACCCACGTCAGCGAAATCCACCAACCGCGCCTTGTCGCCTTTGATCGAGCCATCCGGACGCGGATACTCCACATCCACGCCATCGCGAAGCATCCGGTGAAAGGCCCGGTTCGTCTGCGCCAGCGAACCACTCTCGACCCGAAGTGTTTTGTGCAACGCCTCCTCCCGCGCCACTTCGGGAATGGCCGGGTTCAGCCGCCCGATGGCCTCGCGCAAGCGCCCCACCAGCGCCACCTCGCCAAACGACCTCCGCTCCGCCGAAGGTTCGCCGGGAGCGATATGCGGCCCATGTCCGATTGCATATCCTACTCCTTGAAACCAACCCAATGCGGCGAGCTCAACGTCGTTCTCTACGAGATTCGCCGCCATGGAATGCTCTCAATCTAAACCCCACAACGGGCGGGCACGCCCGCCGGGATCGGTCGAAACTCCTCGCCGCTGCATGGCTCAAATCCGTCTGGCCAACAAGCGTGCATCCTGCACAACAAGCGCTGTTGGAGAGGCGCATCCATGTTCACCCGATGCACAAACACATTGATGTATTCCGGTTTGCATTCCTGGAAAAGTTTCCAAAAGTCTTGTGCGAGATAACGTGGCACATAGCCCAGCATTACCCGCTCGTTCTCAGCCCGCAATGCAACAGCATGGCCATCGGCCGGGTTGCAGACGTCCAGCAACGGAAACAGCGGCTCATCGGACTCCAACAACTTGACCCTCTCTTTGGCTGCCTCAGGCATGTAGCGCAGGCCGTGCAAAAAGAATTTGTTGAGGTAGCACCCCTTCTCGTCAGGCACTGGACACGGGAACAGTTCGATCATGTCAGTCCGACGAATACCTTCGGTCACCCCGAGGATGGCAATGGGGTCGGGTTGCATTGCCGAGTCAAATCCGCTCCACCTCAGGTAGGCTTCATACTCAGGACGCGACCTTGAAAGCATGCGGTTCTTGAATACCGGAAACAAGTCGTCCGATTCATAAATCTCTTCCAAATCCTCCATTCCAGCGAACGGGGAAAACGCCTTCGCCGTCCTTGCTCCCTCAGTGTAAACAAATCGATAGGATTCGTCCTCGAACTGGAGGCGACCGATCGGACTCCAGCCTCCCTTCGCCGGGTCAGACGAACGTGATGCGACTAGTAGTGCGTTCATGGTTTAAGGCTGTCCAGAAGGCGGCGTTGATTGATCATCAAAAGTTGCAAAGTAAATTCCCGTGTTACTGGCGACATCCGCTGCGGCGGAATCTCGGCCAGAACTGCGTCTGCGGCAATTTGACTGATCTCCGCCAGCTTGCCCAGCCAGATTCGTGCCGATTCAGGGTCTTTTTCCGCAAACTGCCGAAAAACATCGAGCGCCAGCAATGTCTTGGTGTCTTTGGGCGATGCGTAGAACCCGGACCGAGCCCGTCCAGCAAAACGCTCCACTGATCGGTTCTGATCCCGGGTGGTCAAGCGTTCCTTGCGCTCCTCATCAGAAAGGTTACGCGCCAATGACGCTCCGTGGTCGAACGTGGGAGCCAGATGAAGGCTTGGCTCCTTCCAGATTCCACCCCAGTTTTGGTGATGCCGGTCCTGATTTGCAACCCAAGCATCCAGCATGATGTAACCGATGTAAACTCCGAGCGAACTGGTGATGCCCAGCGGAATTCCCCCCATCCACTCCGAAGCTGGCGGCTGCAGATAGGAAACAATATCAGCGACCGCCTCTACCGTGTGTTCCCTGATTCCGTATTTGCGGTTCTCTTCAGCGGGATACTCCGGATCGCGAATGACCAGAAGCTCGTTGCCCAGTAACAAGACGAGGGGACGCGGGACAAACGTCGGGCAAATCACCCCGGGCTGTATCGGCCTTTGGCCCTCGAATTCATGAGCGAGCTCGTATTCGACGTGCGGGATGCCCAACAAACGCGCCAGCTCGCATACCACCTTTTCTGCCCAGTCTTCCCCTGTGCCGCGTTCTTCAGCTTTGAATAGGTAACGCCGCTCGCCCACGGTGAACCAGAACTTCCGTTTTGCGCCGAGGTATTCGATGTCCTCGGCTTGCAGGCGATCAATTGGGCGGATCGAGTACATGATTTAGGCAACGGAGGGCATCTTCCCGCTTAGCAGCTTCTCCAGCAGCGTGGTGCGCAAGGTGGTGAGTGCGCGCAGGAGAATGGCCGGGTTCAGCCGCCGGATGGCTTCGCGCAGGCGACCCACCAGCGCCACCTCGCCAAACGA
>JBLHKZ010000224.1:0-9347 GCA_047618185.1 Limisphaerales bacterium | reverse complement strand
CCTCAAACCACTGGTTTTAAAGGGCGAAACAGTCCTGCCAATAAGTCGTGAATAACTTCACAAAGCTTTATCTGGATTGAGGATTGACGGTGACTTAAAACGAGAATCGTCTTTCTTGGAAAAGAGTCGTTCGACCAGGACGGGACGCTCCGTTTCCAGAAACAGGATAATTCCATAAGTCATTATACATCAACGCATAACGTAAACTCTTCGGAATATCGCATCTCGCTTTCAATGACATGTTCCGAGCGGAGAAGTCATCGATTTGAGTTGTAAATGACTGAAAAAAGCAAAGTTGCAAACGTGAAACAGACGAAGGTGAATAAATTTGTGAATCTGTCTAGTTGGTGGAAGGCCACGAGAAGATGGACGAATCGGCGAAATTCGAATCGCATCGCCCCTTGTCCATGTCTTGCCATTGCGGCGCGGACTGCTTTTAATCCGATTTCCTTATGAAACGTTTTTCACTCATTCTTCTCACTTTCGTTCTTTTTTCCGCCGTGCAACTCCACGGCGCCGGCAAACAGGTCGGCGGACATCGCGCCGCCACGCCGACGCCGGCCCTAACGCCCGCCGAGGCCCAAAAGAACTTCATCGTCCCCGATGGATTTCAGATGCGGCTCTTCGCCTCCGAGCCCGATGTGATCAATCCCGTCGCCATGACCTGGGACGATCGCGGCCGCCTTTGGGTCGTGGAGCTGTTCGAGTATCCGCTCGGCGCGCCCAAGGGAGCCAAGCCGCGCGACACCGTCAAAATCCTTGAGGACACCGACAACGACGGACGCGCCGACAAGGTCACGGTCTTCGCCGACGGACTGAATCTCGCGACCGGCATTCTCTGCGGCAACGGCGGCGCCTACATCGGCCAGGCCCCGCATCTCTATTTTATGAAGGACACCGACGGCGATGATGTCGCGGACGTGAAAGAGATCGTCCTGACCGGCTTCGGCCTCGAAGACCGTCACGAACTGTTGAACGGCTTCACCTGGGGCCCCGAGGGTTATCTCTACATGACCCACGGCGTGTTCACCCATTCGAAGGTGCGCGATCCCAACGACCCGAACGACGACGGGGTCGTGGCCAACGCCGCCGTCGCGCGCTTTCATCCGCGCACAAAGAAATTCGAAGTCTTCGCCGACGGCACCAGCAATCCCTGGGGCATCGATTTCGATCGCTACGGCAACGCGTTCGTTAGCGCCTGCGTGATCGATCACCTGTTCCACATGGCGCCGGGCGGCCAATACCTGCGGCAAGGCGGGCTTTGGGCCAATCCCTACGGTTATGCCTCCATGCATTCCAAGCGCGGGGGCATTCCCTCGATCGTCGATCATCGCCATCATCTCGCAGCCTACTCCGGCGTGCAGGTCTACCAGGGAAACCAGTATCCGAAGGAGTATCAAGGCACGATCTTCATGGGCAATATTCACGACAATTCCGTTCATCAAGATCGGCTCAAGCGAAACGGCTCCAGTTTTACCGCCTCCTTCGAACAGGATTTTATTCGTTCGAAAGACGGTTGGTTTCGGCCGGTCGCTCAGCATGTCGGACCCGACGGGGCGCTGTGGGTCATGGATTGGTATGACAAATATCCGTGCTACCAGAACGCACGCGCCGATCCCGAAGGCGTCGACCGCACCTACGGTCGCATCTGGCGGGCAGTTTATGTGGGCGACGACAAGAAAAGGAAGATCCCCAGCCGTCCGGTCCGCGATATGAATCTCGCCAAGGCGCCCAGCTCGCAATTGGTGGAAATGCTGGGACACAAGAACGTCTGGCAGCGCGAAATGGCGCAACGGATTCTCAACGAGCGACGCGACGCCTCAACCCGGCCCGCGCTCCTCAAACAACTTGCCCAAGGCCGGACGCTCGAGACCCGTCTGCACGCGCTCTGGACGCTTCATGGATCCGGCCTGCTCGACGACGCGGCTTTGGAAAGCTTGGCTGAGGACAAGGAATGGCCCTTGCGCATGTGGGTCGCCCGCCTCGCCGGCGAGCGCGGCGACGGATCCGGGCGCGTGCTGGAGCGTCTGACCCGGTTGGCGGCCGATCCCGACGCCTCCGTCCGGCTCGCCGTCGCGACTGCGGCCCGTCAATTCGCGTCCGCCGAATTGACGGTGAATCGTCCTGTCTCGAAGAGCCTCCGAGACGTCGACACCAGCGACATCCTCGCCGCGTTGATCGAGAATTCGGCCGATGGCAAAGACCCCTTGATTCCCTTTCTTATCTGGTCCGCGGCAGAGCCGCAAATCGCTGAAGACCCCAGCGACGCGATCGAGTGGCTGATCGAGCACGGCCCTGCCACCATGCCGCTCAGTGGCCATCTCTCCACCAAGGTCGTGCGCCGCATCTGCGACACGCAGGACCGCGAATATCTGGACCTTGCCGTGTTTTTCATCGACGCAATCGCAGACCAGGACAAGGACCTCGCTCGCGCCGCGTTGGACGGCCTGCTCGAAGGTCAAAAAGGAAAAGCCATCATGCCGACCGTCGACACCGCGCCCTTCCTTGCGAAACTTCGCAACTCCAAGGACGACGGATTGAAACAACGCGCCCAGCGCCTCGGCGCCTTGTGGGGCGACGCCGCGGCTATTCGCGCAAATTTCGATCTGGCGAACAATGCCAAAGCTGATTCCGCCGATCGCATTCGCGCGATTGAAGCCATTCGCAAACAAAAGAACGAGAGCTCCCGGGCGGCCATGATCGGACTTGTCGCAGGCCATAATCCCGAACCCGTCAAACTCGCCGCGATACAGGCCGTTGGCGAAATCGGCCGCGAGCCCATCGTTAAACCGCTGCTCGGTCAGTGGAACAAAATGACCGCCGCCGAACGCCGCGCCACCGCCGAGATGCTCGTCTCGCGCGACCGCTGGCAATCGGCCTTCCTCAGCGTCCTTGAGCAGAAGCAAATCCCCGCGGGCGATGTGCCTCCCACCGCCGTGCGCGCGCTTTTCAAATCCAAGGCCGACTTCGGCATGCTCGCGCGCCGCGCGGGTCTCGTTTTCGGCAAATTCCGCGAGGCCGACAAGGACAAGACCAGGATCATCGCCCAGAAAAAGCGCATGATTCTCACGATGAAAAAGCAGCCGGATCTCGAGCGCGGACATGAGCTCGCCAAGGCCGCCTGCCTCACCTGTCACAAGCTGCACGGCGAGGGCGCAGACATCGGCCCCGACCTCACCGGCGTCGGCCGTTCCAGCCTCGAAGCGCTCCTCAGCAACATTGTCGATCCCAATCAGATCATCGGCGCCGGCTACGAAAATGTGAGCGTCGAAAAGAGGGACGGCCAAACCATCAGCGGCCGCCTGGTCGAGAAATCCGACAGCCGTGTTCGCCTGCTCGCGCTCGGCCCCATCGAGCACGTCGTCGCCGTTTCGGACATCAAGAAGCTCACCGTCAGCGAAGTCTCGGTCATGCCCGAGGGATTGGATAACCTGCCCGACGAGGATTTCCGGAATCTGGTCGCCTACATTCTCAATCCGCCTCAGGACAACGCGCCCTTCAATTGGAAAGTCGAGCGCCCGTTGGCCGCGGTCGGTCAACCCAAAGGCGACGCCGAGCGCGTGCACTGGCCTTCGGTCATTCACTGGAACCCCGAGTGGCGCATCGTCGCCCCGGACTTCGAAGGCACACCCAAACGTTTCGTAGAATTCGCCGGGCAGCGCGACGTGCTGATGACGCATCCATTCAACAATGACAAACCCGCCGCCATCGAGCGCCGTCTGAGCGTCCCCAACGAACTCGGAGCCAAACTCACCTTTCGCGTCGCCGCGCATGAGCAGGGCGGCTGGGAATTGCGCGCGCTTATCAACGGCAAACCCGTTCACAAACAAATCGTCGATCGCGAGGGTAAACGCTGGAAGACCGTCGAAATCGATTTGGCCGCCTTTGCGGGAAAGCAGGTTGAACTTCGCCTGGAAAATCACGCCAACGACTGGGCCTACGAGTTTGGCTATTGGAGCGACATTCAACTGCGGACCGCGAAACAGGCCCGGGCTGACTGACGTCACCGACAGCCATCCAACTGCTTAATCCCAGTTCCTGAATGATGCATATCAAACTCGAGTGCTACTGCGGTATGAAGTACGAGTTCGATGTCGAACCGGTCGACGGGCGCATGCCCTACGCCATCAACTGCCCCAACTGCGACGGCGACGGCACGGACTATGCGAATCAGTTTATCGCGCAGAATCTGCGGCCCCAGCCGGCTCTGGCAACGCCGCCGCTTGAGCCTCAGCCCGATTTGCCGCCGGCCGGAAAACCGGACGTCGCGATGTTCGTGGAGCCGCTCGACGACGAACCCGAGACGGTCGACCCCGCGCCCGCCGGGTTCGAGGCTGCCGCCCAGGCCGAGGAAAACCTCGCCGCGGCCAACGCGGAGGCTCGCCGGGAACGAATGGCGGCGATCAAGCAGAAGCAGGAGAACGAACAACAACAATGGAAAAAGATCGGCCGCCTCGGCGCGCTGGGCGTGGTCCTCGTGCTCGGACTGGTCGTGGCATGGGGCTGGTATGCCTTTTACGGCTCCAAACCCAGGCTCTACCGCGTCGTGGAGGCCCAGGAGCAAACCTACAACAGCTCAGCAAGACTCCTGGAACCCGATCGCCTGCTCCTGCTGGATGACAGCGGACTGGCACTGCACGACCTCAAGTCCGGGGAGATTCTCTGGCAGACCGAGGTCGACGCCGGCGATGAGGGGATCGGTTATTCTCGCCTGGAAATAATCGGCGAGCACGGGTGGGTGTTTCGGGACAACGCGGTCAGCCGGGTCAACCTGACTTCGGGCCAGAAAGACGCTTCCGTGAAAGTCAGCGGCGCCATCTCGCAGGTGACCAGCTCGGATAAATCGATTCTCATTTCCGCCGCTTCGAGCCGGCGCGGATATCAGTCGCTGACCCGCATCGACCTTGCCACGGCCAAGACAAAGGCCGAGGAGGTCAAGGTCGAGGAGTCCATTTCAGTGAGCGCCGGCCGCGTCGGCGGCGAGGAGAACTTCGAACCTTCCGTGGCCAATCTCACGGCGCGAGAACTGCGAGTCGGTGGCCTGATGCTGGTCAAGAACTGGGACGACTTCGTGCCGACCGGCGAGAACCTCGCGCAGGTCAGCGTGTTGTTGAAACAACCCAAGGTCACCTCCGTGCGGGCCATGCGCCCCATCGGGGAATCCGCGTTGAACCAGAATGCCACGGCCGCCATGGATCCCACCGCTCTCGTCGACGAGATGGTCAACGAAATCACCCGCGCCTTTGGAGGCGGGACCAAGGACGTGAACGAAAGCACTTACGAGGTGACCCTCCGCCGACGATTCGCGGACAAGGCCGCCGTCTGGAAGGGGACCCTCAAGGGCGACATCCGATTCTTCGCCGGCAAGGGCGTCGATGTGCTCACCGACATGGAACACCTTTACATTTTCGACAAGCAGAACCAGCTGCTAAAGAAGGACCCACTCTCCTTTCCCGTTCATTCCAGCTTCTCCACCGGTTCGGAAAACGTCCCCTTCCTCGAGCACGGCGGCCGGCTCTATTTCTTCGATCAGGGAGCGCTCACCGCCTACGAACTGCCCTCCGGCAAGGCGGCCTGGCGTCTCCCCTCCGTAGGCATCACGACGATCCAGGCCAATGACGACAATCATCTTTTCGTGAACTCGACCACGGCGCCGGTCGAGTCGATCCAATACTCCGAGCAGGAATACATAAAAGACCGGCCCAAGTCCGTCCTGATCAAGGTCAACGCCAAATCGGGCAAGAAGCTCTGGGAATCGAAGCAAGCCGGTCAGAAAAGCCGCCTCGCCGGAGATTATCTGTACGGCACGCAGGTCAGCTCCTCCTCACTCAGGTCCCTCACCGGCGCGTCGCCCGCGGATCGGTTCAAACTGCTCCGCATCGATCCCGGCGACGGCGACCGCATCTGGGAAAAAATGATCGAAGGCGGCCAGGCCATCGACTTCAACGGAACTCGCATCCTCGTCCAGTTCGGCGGAAACTACCGCGTCTTCAAATACCTCACGCTTTTCTAAGAGCCCGTCTAGAGTGAATGCCAAAAAGAATTTCCGATCCAAGTCGGAACTTCGGACTCGCAGGCTCGTCCCTCCATTTTTCATCGTGTCACCCATGGAGGGACGAGCCTGCGAGTCCGTTCCGGTAAACGCCGAAAGGCGAAAATTCTTTTCGGTAATCGCTCTAACGCCCGACGTTTCATTCGCTAAATTTCCTTGGCGCCGGGTGGCGAGTCCTGAACGATCCGGCGACTCGCGGATCGTTTCACTCCGATCCTTTCCGCCATTCCATTTCAAATCGTGAGCAAGCCTAGTCGAGAATACATTTACGGGATTAATCCCTGCTTTGAGGTCATCCGCGCCGGACGGCGCAATGTCTACGAAGCCTTCCTTAACCAGTCCATCCGCAATAATCCCCGGCTCAAAAAGCTCGTCGAACTGCTGGAGCGCAAGGACATCCCGGTCAAATGGGTGGAGAAGGGGAGACTCTTCGATCTGTCCCGAAGCTCCGAACACCAGGGCGCGGTAATCAAGGCGGAGCCTTACTGGTATGTGGATCACGAACCGCTGTTCGCCGATTCAAAGCTGCTTCTGCTCGACAACGTGGAGGATCCGCACAACGTCGGCGGCATTCTGCGCAGCGCGGAAGTGTTTGGATTCAACAGCGTCCTGTTGCCGAACAAGGGTGTGCCGGAGATTTACCCCTCGATCGTCAAGGTCTCGACCGGCGCGACGGAGTTCATGCAGATCGCGAGATCGCGGGCAGCGAATCAATACGTCAAGAAAGCGCTGGAGGAGGGCTACACCATCGCCGCGCTCGACGCCAAGGGCAGCGTCATGCTCGACGACATTCAACCCAACTCCATCGACAAGCTCCTGCTGGTGATCGGAGGCGAAGACAAATCGGTCGGGCAATTCATTCTCAATGAGGCGCAACTCGTAGTGCGCATTCCGCAGGTGGGCCGCATCAATTCGCTCAACGCCTCCGTCGCAGCCGGCATCGCCATGCACGCCATGGCCAAGGCGGTGAAGGCTCCGGCGTAAAGTTTCCAGCGAAACGAACCTCCGAAAAAAGCCGGGAATTACCAAGAGACTCGGTGGGTCCCGCTGAGCCGTGTCCGGACATTTCCTTTCACCTCCGACTTAGGAGCCTCGCTATTTCCGCTTCACGAATTTCTGAACGCGCTTGCCGCGGATCTCGGTGACATAAACCGCGCCGTCCGCCGCGACAGTGATGCCATGCGGCAGATTGAAGTTGCCAGGCTCTGAACCAAGCTTGCCCCACTCCCGCAAGATCTTCCCCTCCAGCGTCATGACCATCACCTTGTTTGCTCGACCGTCGGCGACGAAGAGTCTGTCGTCCGGCGTAATGTGAAGCCCGTACGGAGCAAAGCCGCCAAACTGCCGGATGAATTTGCCGCTCTGATCGAAGACCTGCACTCGATCGTTCTCTCGGTCTCCGACGTAGACCAGTCCCTTTGAGTCGATGCGAATCGCGTGGGGCAAATCGAATTCGCCTACGCCGGCTCCCTTCTTGCCCCAGGCCAGCAGAAACTTCCCGTTGCGGTCCAGCTTCACCACGCGCGAGTTGCCGTAACCATCGGCGATGAAAATATCCCCGTTGGCCGCGAATGCGATGTCGGCGGGCCGATTGAAGAGTCTCTCGCTCTCGCCCTTCACATTTCGTTCGCCGAGCGTGAGCAGGACTTTGCCTTCGGGGCTCAGCTTCACGACCGTGTGGTTCTGGTTGTCCGTCGTCCAGATATTGCCGTCGGCGTCGCGCCTCAACCCGTGCGTGGAATCAAACAAACCCCCGCCAATTGAACGCAGGAATTTTCCATCCGGTGATAAAATAAGGATCGGTTTCGGCCCGCGATGAAACAACAGCACCTTGCCTTCGGCGTCCGTCGCCACGCCGGACACGGCCGCCAGCTTGAGTTCGCTCGGAAGTTGGGGAAATCCGGGAGCGAGTCGGTAGTCCGCGGCGCCGTCGGCCGCCAAAGCGCTGACCGCGCTCGCCAAAAGCAACGCAGGGACAAACCAAAACGCAGCTGGTGAAAGCATGGTTCGCGTGTCGGAATGTGCTGGCATCCATGATCAGATATTCCGATATGAGCCCAATGTCGATTCCAGAGAGCGACGACCGAGACCCGAAGGAATCGTAAAGCCGGTGGGGAGAGAGTCCCCGCGAGCCCAAATCAGTGTTCCGAAGGAACTGGAGAATCGTTTCATTCTCGGGGGGGGCATGAATTACGCATTCGACCCGCGCCTTTTGAGGCCGCGCGCAAAACAATTGAAAAGTCCGCTCTGGCGCCCAAATATCCCCGATCTTCATTGATTTTGAATAACCAGAAATTCACACGATCGGACTTGCCCTCATTGCCATGAAAAGACTCCTTATCGCGTCCCTCATCATCGTCGGTATCGCCCTCCCCGCGATCGCCGCGCCGCTCAATTTCAAAGCCGTTCCCAAATGGAGCAAACCCGCCAATGGCGATGAATCCATCGGCAACCAGCACGGCGATGTCGCCGTCGCCTCCAACGGCGAAGTCTACGTCAGCGTCACCGGCGGCGCCAAACAAGGCCTTCAGGTCTTCGGCGCCGACGGAAACTACCTGCGCAACGTGCCCGACGCGCCCAACGATTTTCACGGCTTCGTAATTCACAAGAACAAGGAAGGCGAGTTCATCTACGGCTCCCGCAGCGGCGGGCAAACCATTTTGAAAATGACGCTGGCCGGCAAAGTCGTCATGACCATTCCCGGATCAGCCATTCCGGATAAATACAAACGCAAGGGCAAGAACGGCGAAGGCGCGCTTCGACTTACCGCTGTCGACGTCGCGCCCAACGGCGACATCTTCACCGCCGACGGCTACGCCGGCGGCTACGTCCATCACTTCGACCGCAAGGGGAAATACCTGAACTCCTTCGGCGGTCGTGGCCGGGCGCCCTACAACTTCTCCACGCTGCACAAGATCGCCGTCGATACGCGCTTCGACCCGCCGCGCATCATCGGCGCCGATCGCGAGAATCTCCGCGTCGTGCACATGTCCTACGAAGGCGAATTCATCGGAGTCGTCGCCAACGACCTGCTCTTTCCCGCCGCCGTGGTCATCCAGGGCGACCTCGCGATCGTCGGAGAAATCGGCGGCGGCGTGACGCTGCTCGACAAGAACGGAAACGTCGTCAAGAAGCTCGGCCACAACGACCGGCCGAAGGAAGTGAAGAACAACAAGACCCCGCCGAACGTCTGGCGCCCCGGAATGGTCACCGCCCCCCACGGCGTCGCCTTCAACAAGGCCGGCGATATCTTCGTCGCCGAATACAGCATCTACGGCCGCGTCCACCGGTTTAA
>JBLHKZ010000223.1:0-9564 GCA_047618185.1 Limisphaerales bacterium | reverse complement strand
ATGGCGGCCGGCTCCGTTCCGGCTCACTTCGCTCGCCTCCACTGCGCCGGTCGCCATGAATTGAGATCACCGGACAATGGAACAACAACAACCCATTAGGGTGACAAGTTTATTTCAGGACTCGACCTTCTGCGAGTTGGTCGTGGGCGCGGCGACTTTTCGCTTTCGTTGAATGCCGCCGGGATCGTTTCTGATGGGATCTCCGGAATCGGAGGAGGGCCGATACCCCGAGGAAGAAGACCCGCAACATACCGTCAGGCTGACGCACGGCTTCTGGCTGGGCGAGACGACCTGCACCCAGGCGCAATGGGAGTCGGTCATGGGAGAGAATTCGAGCGAAAACAAGGGCGACATGCTGCCGGTCGAGAACGTGAGTTGGACGATGGTCCAGAAGTTTTGCGAAAGCCTGAATAACCGGTTCAAGGACGGGGACTTGCTGGATCCGGAGGCGGTGTTTCGGCTGCCGAGCGAGGCGGAGTGGGAATATGCCTGCCGCAGCGAAGGAGGCAAGGACTCGGCGTTTAATGACGGTTCGGCCTGCACGGTTCCTGATGGACATGATCCGGCTTTGGATCGTCTTGGTTGGTTTCGCGAAAACAGCGGAAAGAAGACGCATCCTGTCGCCGGAAAGGAGCCGAACGAACGGGGGCTTTATGACATGCACGGAAACGTCTGGGAATGGTGTCTGGATGGCTGGCGCGAATACGAGGACAAGGAGCAAAAGGATCCACTGGGATCGATGGAAGCGGATGCGAGGCGAGTCCTTCGGGGCGGCTCCGCCTGGGACGATGCCAGGGACTGCCGCTCGGCCTGCCGGATCCAGATCGACCCCGGCAACCGCAGCAGGGACGGGGGCTTTCGTCTTGCCTCAGGGCAGCCGCCGGGGAGCGGAGCGACAGGCCGCAGCGAAGGATGAGCGAAGGCCGCGCCGAGGGACGAGGCGCGCGGGGGGGTGGTGGCCCCCGTCTCGTAAATGGTCTTCCTCGAAATCGGACTCGCGGGCTCGTCCCTCCAATTTTCATTGTATCGCTCATGGAGGGACGAGCCCGCGAGTCCGAATCTCCGACTTGTATCGGCAATTCTTGTTGGCGTTCACGCGATGAGATGACTTCCTGAAAGCGCGCGAGTTTCAGTTTCCTTGCGAGTCGCGCCATGTTCGCAGGTTTGTGAGCGGGGCGATGTGGTTGATCCAGACGCGGGCGGCGTTGCGATCCGATGCCGCGCCGCCGTGGACCAGGAGTTTTCCCAGGTCGTTCTCGGTGACTTGCGCCTGCCCGAATTTAAGGATGACGATTTTGGCGTCGATGGAAATGAGATGAGAGTCGATAAGGTTCATGCGGCGTATCTTGCCGCAAGCGCAGGGACAAAGACTGTCCAGGCGGATGCTTTAATTTTTGAGGGGAACACGCCATGAGCTGCCCAAAAGACGCGGTGTTGGAAAGCAGGAGAAACATGCGAGAACCGAAGGAAGTCAAAAAGCTGGTGGGGCGAGAGTCCCCGCGAGCCCATTTCAGTATCCCGAAGGGATTATAGAGACTCGGGGCGTCCTTGCAGGACTTCGATATGGGCTCGCGGGGACTCTCGCCCCACCGGCAATTGGATCGCTGCCGCTATTAGAGGTGGCCACTTCCCGGGAACAGAACTCTGACCATTGATCGTTCTTGCGAAGGGCTCTGGTTGACTGAAAGGAGAACTTTAAGAAGCTTCCTCCGCCATGGAAACCATGAATGAAGGCGCTGATCTTATGGAAAATAGCGCCAATGCCGGCTCTACAAATGGTGAGGGATCGAGAGTGGAGACGTAACACCTTTGGCGTTGAAGGCGGGTGTTGGGTTCCATTCCCAGGGTTGCGGCAACCCCGGGCTTTAGGACGGAATCCCGTTGGGATTCGGATGAATCGAAGACGTATTGCCGATCGAGACAATAGAAATCTTCCGCCTCGGTGTATTTCAGAGCGACTTCCTTGATGTGCGCTTTCTGATCTGCGTTGTTGTTTATCCGAATGCCGCTTGTCCGGCGGCGAAGCGGGGTCTATAAACGGGTCGAACCAAATCGCAAGAAAGGAATGCCGATGCCCCAATCCGAACGCTCCAACGTAAACAACAAGAACGTTCTGAGTGTCATCATGGGTGGTGGCGCGGGCACGCGGCTTTACCCCTTGACGCACGAGCGATCCAAGCCGGCGGTGCCGTTGGCGGGCAAGTATCGACTGGTGGATATTCCGATTTCGAATTGCATCAATTCCGGGCTGCGGCGGATGTATTTGCTGACCCAGTTCAATTCGGCGTCGCTGCATCGGCATATCTCGTCGGCCTATAAGTTTGACCATTTCGCGGGTGGTTTCGTTGAGATTCTGGCTGCCGAGCAGACTCCGACCACGCAGAGTTGGTATCAGGGAACGGCGGACGCGGTGCGCAAGAATCTGATCCATTTCTTGAATAACGACTTCGAATACATTCTGATTCTCAGCGGGGATCAGCTGTATCGCATGGATTTCCGGGAGATCGTCGAAGCACACATTCAATCCAAGGCGGAGGTCACCATTGCCACGCTGCCGGTCGAACGAAAGCCGGCGGGTTCGTTGGGCATCATGCAGATGGACGAGACGAACAGGATCACGCGGTTCGTGGAGAAGCCTCAAGAGGCCGAGACGCTCGATTCGCTGCGCATCGATCCGGAATGGTATGGGAAACTGAATATCCCAGAAGATCGTGAAGAACTTTTTCTGGCCTCGATGGGCATCTATGTGTTCAACCGCGAGACGTTGATTGAGTTGTTGGACAACGACCACACGGACTTCGGCAAGCACATCATCCCTGGCGCGATCAAGGAACGGCAGGTGTTCTCACACGTCTTTCAAGGATACTGGGAGGACATCGGGACAATTGCCTCCTTTTTCGAAGCGAATCTGGACGCCGCCAGCGATCTTCCCAAATTCGATTTTTACAATATGGAGGCGCCGATCTTCACGCATCCTCGTTTTCTGCCGGCGTCCAAGATCAATGGCGCGCAGATCGACCACGCTGTCATTTCTGACGGCTGCATTATTAATAACGCCAAGATAACCCACAGCCTGGTGGGGATTCGTAGTTTTATCGGCGCGGGCACGGAGCTGAATCGGGTCATCACGTTCGGCGGCGACGCATACGAATCGGAGGAATCGATTCGGAAGGCGCAGGCGGATGGAAGGCCGCGGATCGGCATCGGAGAGAATTGCTGTATCCAAAATGCGATCATCGACAAGAACGCACGGATCGGAAACAACGTGGTCATCTCGCCGGAGGGCAAGGAGGAGAATGTCGATCACAAGCTGTATTACATTCGTGACGGAATTGTGGTGATCCCCAAGAACGCGGTGATACCCGACGGCACTCGGATTTGATTCGCGGGCGAGGCGCTGGACCAGGTTGGGCGCATATCAGTTTTCCAAAGGATGGGACACCGCGGACGGCGTCCGTCTCCAGATTTGAGAGGGACGCCGTCCGCGGTGTCCCATTTCAATTGAAAAGCCGAATGACCAGGAATTTGAGAAGCGCCCGACCGAGTGAGGCGACTCGCTTCGATTCGGATTGAGCTTTCTGAGGGATTCACCGTAAATCCGCGGCATGAACTTCATTTTTTCAGTCATCCAAAGGAAGACGGCCGTCATTTGCGCGATCTTAGTTTCGTGCGTGACGCTCGCGGCAGGCGCGAAACCCGGGAAAGTCGTATTGATCGCGGGCAATGAGAGTCACGGCTACGGCGCCCACGAATTTAACGCGGGCGTCTTGCTGCTTCAAAAACTGCTCAAGGAAGCTAGTCCCTCCTTGGAGACGTCTGTCCACCTGAATGGGTGGCCGAAAGATCCGGCCGCGTTCGACGGCGCCAGCGCGATCATGGTGTTCTGCAATGGAGGCGGCAATCACTTGTTCATGCCGCGATTGGAGGAGGTCGACGCGCTTGTGAAGAAGGGCGTCGGCGTCTCCTGTTTTCACTATGCGGTGGAGACGCCCAACGGCGATCCGGGCAAGGCGATGCTGGATTGGATTGGCGGTTATTTTGAACCTCACTGGTCGGTGAACCCGCACTGGACGGCGGAGTTTAAGAGCTTTCCTCCTCATCCGATCACGCGGGGCGTGAAGCCATTCTCGATGAATGACGAGTGGTACTTTCACATGCGTTTTCGTGAAAATATGGAGGGCGTGACGCCGATACTGTCAGCGCATCCGCCGAAGGAGACGATGAAGCGCGGAGACGGCCCGCACAGCGGCAACCCGCACGTGCGAGCGGCGATGGAGCGCGGCGAGGCGCAGCATGTCGCCTGGGCCTACGAACGGCCGGATGGAGGACGCGGCTTTGGGTTCACCGGCGCGCACTATCATTGGAACTGGGCGGACGACAACTTTCGCAAGCTCGCGCTGAACGCCATCCTTTGGACGGCGAAGATCACCGTGCCGATTGAAGGCGTCCAAACTCACCGCCCGAGTCTGGCGGAGCTGAAGGCGAATCAGGATTATCGCGAGGACGCGAAACGGATTCCGAAGAATCTGCTGGAGGAGAAGTAGGTGGTTCGGGTTAACGACCGAGGAATGGAGCGGCGACCGATCCGTGAACATCAGGCCGCGCATCGGTCATGACTTGCCGTCCCGTCATTGGGCGTGAATTGCGCGCAGCCGTCGCGGGCGTGGGTATGCTGGTGATCGCTGCTTTGGGGATGTTGGTGACTCAGTTGCCTAGCGCAGATGGGGGTGTGGATGCCGACGTCGTCGCGGCAACGCTGGCCGTCTGGTTCATCGCCTGTCTGATTTACAACGCTTGGCTGGTCCGCCGTGCGAAGAGATTCTTGGGAAATGATTTCCGACTGCTGGCCGCGCGTTGAACAAGTTGTGGCGTGATTCATGAGAAGGCGTTCATTTCGAAAACTCAAATCCGCTGGCGAAGCGCGTCTGCATCACAGCGTTTATGTCGTGTTGCTCGATGAAGCGGCCAGAAAGATGGCTCCGAGGGCGGCGAGGAAGCGCGCGGCTTTGGAGGACAAGCCGTGCGTCTATGTCGGGATGACCGGTCTCACGGTGGAGGAGCGATTTGAGAATCACAAGAATGGCGTGAAGGCGGCTCGTGTGACGAAGGTGCACGGGATCGAGTTGCTGCCGGAGTTGTTCGAGCATCTCAATCCCATGCCGTACGAGGCGGCGATGATAATGGAGGAGGAGCTTGCCGAGGATCTGCGGGCGGAGGGTTACTGTGTGTTTGGCGGCCATTAGCATGGAACTCCATTTTCAACGTTTCGGATCTGGGCCGCCGCTGGTGATTCTGCATGGATTGCTGGGATCGTCAGACAATTGGATTTCGCTCGCGCGCCGATTTGCGGAACGGTTCGAAGTGTTTGCTCTGGATCTGCGAAATCACGGGCGCTCGCCGCACGGTGAATCGATGAGCCTCGGTGACATGGCGGAGGATGTCGTCCGGTTTGCCAACGCGCGCAACTTTTCCAGATTTGCGATGGTTGGCCATTCGCTGGGCGGCAAGGTCGCGATGGAGACCGCGTTATGGCGCCCCGATCTTGTGGACAGGCTGATCGTCGTGGATATGGCGCCGCGCGCTTACGCTCCGCGACATGTCAAACTGATCGAGGCGCTGGAGGCGCTCGATCTTTCCGCGCTGCGAAATCGAACTGAAGCGCTGGCGGCGCTGGAGGAGTCCGTTCCCAGTCTCCCCATGCGGCAGTTCTTTCTGAAGAATCTCAGATCAACCGACAGCGGCGGCATTGAATGGCGGATTAATTTGCGGGGGATTGGCGAGAATTATTCATTCTTGAATCAAGCTCTGGAGGCAGGGCGAATGTTCGAGGGCCCCACGCTGTTGTTGCGCGGCGGCAAGTCGGATTACGTCACCGACGAGGATGGAGACGCAATGGGCGGGCTGTTTCCGGCGCTGAAATTTGAAACGATCGCGAACGCGGGCCATTGGGTTCATGCGGAAGCGCCGGACACCTTTTACGAAATTGCGTCGCGCTTTCTGTGTGGCGGTCATTGACGGCTCATTTCCCGTCGACCCCAAGCAGTTCGCGCAGGGCATTCAGGAGGATGGCTTCCGCTTCTGGAGTGGTTCGCGTGGCGCGTTTGCTGGTTTCGTAGCCGCCCTGAGAATAGGAAATTTTGGTTCCAATATACCCGGGCGAGTATTCTCCATAAGCGGCCATGCAGACAAAGTTATTGGGGCGCATCTCCTGGGCCCAAAGCTGATATTCAACAAAGAGTTCGCCGGGCATGTGCAGGATGTAGGCGTCGCCGATGCGCAGGCAGGTGAGGTCAATGCCGCGGCCGGATTTCACGCGTCGAATGTAGGCAAGCTCAACGGCGGCGGTGATTCGGTCTTTGGGAAACGCCTTGATGTCGTTGAGTCTCTTTTCGTGGGAAGCCTCGCTGCCGCGATCATTAATTGGCAGTTCAACATTCTTAGTCCTCCAGTCGATCTGGCTGCCATTCACCGGAATCTTCTCGATGTTCGCCCATGCCTGGCGCATGCCCTCGGCGGCGCGATTGGAGAGAAAATAACGGGCGGCCGGAGACTTGTCGTTGTACTTGCCCGCGGCGACGTCGCCTCCCGCCCCATTGAAGTGAATGTGAACCGCGGCGGGCTCTTTGCGATCACGATAGGCGCGCGCGAGCCCGGGGATGTCGGCGCTGATGCCGCCCTGAAGGTAGTAGCTTTGCGGGTGGGTGGCGTAGTAGGTGAGCGAGGCGATGGGAGTGTCGCCGTTCCAGAAACTGACGAGCCGCATCCACGGATCGATGACGCCTTCGGGCGCCTGGATGGCAGCGTAGTTGGCGGCGGTGCGCGGCATGCCGCTCCAGCGAACGTATTTAATTTTGCCATCGGGACCCAGAACGCGACGGTTCGACGCCACTCGGTCGACTTTGGCCTTGCCGACGCCGAGGTGCGTGACGGGCTGAGCGTGGTTTATGGAATCGCGCAGGGCCGCGGCGGCTTCGCCGATGATGCGATCGACGTATTTGAGATCGATGGTTTTGCCGCCCAGCCCGACTTCCTTGAGCATCGCCTCGACGGTGAGGTCGCAACGGGGCGCATCGTGTTGATGTAGCGCGTGAACCGCGACGCGATCCGGCGTGGTGTTCGCGGCTTTGGCCAAAGCCTTTTTCCAGGCGTCCTGTCCGCCATTGGCGATGCCGATATGATCGACGGCGCAAAGGACGACAGGCTCTTGATCGGAGAGAATTGCGATGCCCCGCGCGTAGAGTCGGTCGTCAACGCGTTGAGCCTTCTCGTATGCCAGTTGGGCTCCAACTGCGGGGGTGATGTCGACGCTGAAGGGGGCGACCTTGAGCGGGCCGGCGGCGGCGTTGAAACCGGCCGTAAGGATGCCGATCATGACGATCCAAATTGTGTAAACTCCGGATCTTGGTGTGCTGGGTGATGGCTTCATGGTCGGAGATCGTATTCGATTTTCATGAGGAACGACAAACCGGAATCGCCGTTGCATTGAGAAAAAAACTGAGCCGAAGCGGCCGGTTGCTTCAGGCTTGTTGATCCTGTGGAAGGATGGCGTCCAGCGAACGGCCCACATGAAAGACGGGCAAATAGCATTGTACGATGCAGGGATCATTCAGGCAGACAAAACCTTCGTCGATTTTCTCCTTCGGCTGGCCGGCCATTCGGACCGGAAAGCGACTTTCCATTTCGGTGGCGTAGTCGGCGAAGGACGGCGATTCAGCGGCGCGTAATTGAGTTGGGTTGAGAAGCCGCAAGACTCCGGTTCGGCCGGGCGCGGCGCGGCGCATCAGCTCGATGGCGACGCGGCCCATGGTGTAGCGGGGATTGATCTCGACGATGGGCTTAAGCCTCGGTTGTCCATCCGCGTCGCGGAATACGTAGATATCGATGCCAAGCGGGCCCTGAAAGCCGCGAGCCCTGAGATGTGTCCCGAGGCTTGAGGCAAGATCCGAAAAAAGCGCCTGGAGGCGATTCTTGGCCGCTGCTTTTCCGCCGGCGTGGAGGAAACGAGAAAGCTCAGAGCCTACGAGTTGGCCGATTCCCGGGGCGACGGCCGAGGCGACGAACTGTCCCCGGAGATCGTTGACGACGCGCGTAAAGCCCAGCAATTTCAGCCCCTTGTCGGTCATTTCGAATTGCGCGGAGAGATCGATCAAGCGCTCGTGCCAGGGTTCGACCAGCACGGATAGGCCTTCGGTGGTTTGATTGCGAATCCAATTCTTTTGGTCATCGGAAATTTCCGGCTCCCAGAGACGAATCATTCCATGGCCGGCGGCCCCGTGGACGGACTTCACGAGGACTTTGAAATGCCCGCGCGCGCGAATGCCGGCAATGGCGTCCATCGTCTGCTCCGGGGATGTCGCGTGAACGCCGATGTCGTGATCGCCGCAGAGCCAGTCGCGATCGGAACGAGCATCCAGAAAGGTTTTGAGGAAGCGAGCGTCCCAGGCCTTCGAATAGAGTTCACAGATTCCGTCGTTCCATCGTTGCTCGGGATTGGCGGCGTGTGCGGTGAGATTGGCGAACAGCGGTTTGAGCAGCGCAATGCTGTCGGGTCCCCAGGCCCAAGGACGGAGGTCTGACAACTTTCGTTCGCGCAACTCGTGGTGGCGGTTGATCTGGAGCTTTGGAATCTCCTGGAATTCCGGCAGGGGGAAGCCGCGGCTCTTGAGCTGCCCGAGAAAATGGATTGGCGGTCGTTCTGGGATCAGCACGATGTCGTCGCGTTGAGCCAGATAGATCGGAATGACCGAGAGGTCGCGCGCCAGTTGTCGCTGGAATTTGTTCGGCTTGTGGCCCTTGCCCTTGCCGATGCGCAGCTCGGTGAAGGGATTAAACACATACACATCGGGAGTGCGGCCCTTCGATCTGGAATACACGAAAAGCTCGTCAATGAATTCGGCGTCGAGCCCGGCCTTGCCGCGACCTTCGGCATTGAAGGGCTCTCCTTTTGCGCGGTTGGGAGAGAGCGGCGCCGCGATCTGACGCGAGTAAGCCGCCCAGTCGGAGAGACTCTGATCCTTCCATCGGCGAAACCATTTCAGGCCGTAGCCAACATGACTGATTTCGTCCTTGTAGATTTGCTCCAGAATCGCGGCCGTTCCCTTGTCGCCGGCTTCGGAGAAGCGTCCGGCGAAGAAGCGCGAATAGTCGAGATTGGCCTGTTCGAAGGTGAGGCTTAAGCCGGCGACGTAATCGAGCGGCGACGCCATTCCTGAAATCGAGCGCCAGAAAAAGCCGTTCACTGGAAGTTCGCCGAACTGGACGCCGCATTCCTTCATTCGGTTGAGGTAAAGGCGGACGTGATCCTGCTCCTCCTTGAGTGTTCGGAGGATGCCCTTGCGGAAGGCGTTGGGCGCGTCCGGGAATTTCAGCAACACCAATGCCATAAGCTCGACGGCGAGCAGTTCGTGGTTGGCGAAGAAGTGGAGCAGAGCGCCGCGATCGCGATCGTCCTCCAGACGGTGTGGACTGGGAAACTCAGACGAAGCGGAGGGCCCTTTGAACCGGAGTCCGTCGGGGCGCCCGGGAGCGTCCGGGGTGGCAAGGGCCGGGCCGGGCGCGGTGTCG
>JBLHKZ010000222.1:0-9625 GCA_047618185.1 Limisphaerales bacterium | reverse complement strand
CCCCTCGTCGCCACTTTCTTCATTTTTATTGTGGTTTCCAACCTCATGGGCCTCCTCCCCATCGTGGGAAGCATCGAATACAATCACGCTCCGATCTTCCGCCCGCCCACGGCCGACGCCAACTGCACCGTCGCTATGGCCCTGTGCTTCTTCGTCATGAGCACCTACTGGGCATTTAAGTACAACGGCCCGCTCGGTCTGGTGAAGCACGTCTTCGGCGTCAAGGGCGGCATGACCGGCCCGATCGTCATCCCGCTGACGCTGATCTTTATTTTTATCGGCTGCATCGAAGTGATTTCCATCGCGATCCGCCCTGTGGCGCTGGCGATGCGGCTCTACGGCAATATCTACGGCGGCGAAAGCGTCCTCGCCGTCATGCTGACCAAGATGTACGGATTCGCCGCCATCCCCTTTTACTTTCTCGAACTGATGGTCGCCATCGTTCAGGCCCTCGTGTTTACCCTGCTGTGCATCGCGTTCATCGGAACGCTCTGCTCGCACACCGAGGACGAGGGGCACTAGAGAGAAAACAATTTGCGGCGGGGACCATCCGTGTGAGTGGGTCGCGGCAATCGAAAACAAACGAAAACAACGTAAGTAAAAAGGAAAAATACGATGCTCGCAGAAATTACTAGTCTTGGTCCCATCGCAATCGGCCTCGTCGGACTCGGCGCCGCCATCGGCGTGGGTCTTGCCGGTTCGAAAGCCGCGGAAGCTGTCGGTCGCAACCCCGGAGCCTTCGGCAAAGTCTTCACCACCGCCCTGATCGCCATGGCGCTGGCCGAGGGTCTCGCGATTCTCGCCTTCTTCGTCATTGATTTCACCAAGAAATAACTGACAACTCCCCCCCCGCCATGGGCGAAATTCTCTCCAATCTCGGAATCAGTTGGCCAAAGTTGATCGCGCAAACGGTCAACTTCGGCATCGTTCTCTTCGTGCTCTGGAAGTTCGCCTACAAGCCGATCCTGGATCTGCTTGAACAGCGGCGCAAGAAAATCGAGGAGAGCATCACTAACGCCGACAAGATCAAGGCGGAGTTGGCCGAAACCGAGCAGGCGCGCAAAGTCGTCCTCGAAAAGGCCAACGACCAGGCCGGCAAATTGATCGAAGAAGGCCGCGAAGCCGCCGAAAAGGTCCGCGAGGCCGAGACCCAGAAGGCGATCAAGGAAGCCGAGCAGATCATTACCAAGGCGCGTGAAGCGTCTCAGGCGGATCACGCACGCATGCTCGCCGAACTTCGCCAGGAAGTCGGCAAACTGGTGGTCGCGACCACCGGCAAGGTGATCGGCAAGACGCTGACGGACGGCGATCAGCAGCGTCTGGTCGAAGAGACCAACGCCGAACTCGCCCGATAATACGTTCAATCGCAACGACGCCCGCGCATGAAGATCTCCAAACAAGCCCAACGCGACGCCAAACAGCTCTTTCGAGCCTGTCTCGTGGAAGGTTCCCTGAATGAAGATCGCGCGCGCGCCGTCGCGGCGGAACTGGCCGAAAAGAAGCCCCGAGGCTACTTCGGCATCATGAATCACTTTCACCGCCTCGTTTATCTGGACGTCGCTCGACGCACCACCAACGTCACCAGCGCGACGCCTCTTAGTGAAGAGGCCCGCCAAGGCGTGCGCGTCAACCTCACCCGCATCTACGGCGACAATATCGAGATCAGCTTCGCGGAAGATCCGGCCGTGATCGGCGGCATGCGCGTCCAAGTCGGCAGCGACGTCTACGACGGCACCATTCGCACCCGATTGAACAATTTGCAGGAACAGTTTTAGACGAAAGAAGACAGAACGAGCGTTCTCTCAACTCTCAACCAGGAACTCTCAACTAATTTTATGAGCACGCTACTTGAAGACATCCAGGCCCAGATTTCGGGCGTCAAGACCTCGGTCGCGAAAGAAAATGTGGGCACCGTCCGCCGGATCGGCGACGGCGTGGCCATCGTCGATGGCCTCACCGACGCCATGCTCAACGAGATGCTCGACTTCGGCAACGGCGTCGTCGGCCTCGCGCTGAACCTCGAGGAAACCGAGGTTGGCGCGATCATTCTGGGTGACTACACCGGCATCGCCGAAGGCCAGGAGGTCAAGACCACCGGCAAGCTGCTCCAGGTCCCCGTCGGCAAGGAATTGCTCGGCCGCGTCGTCAACTCGCTCGGCGAGCCGCTCGACGGCAAGGGCACGGTCGACACCGACAAAACCTACCCCGTCGAAAAAATCGCGCCCGGCATCATTCAGCGCAAATCCGTCAGCCAACCCGTCCAGACCGGCATCATGCCGATCGACGCGATGATCCCCATCGGCCGCGGCCAGCGCGAACTGATCATTGGCGACCGCTCGACTGGCAAGACCACCGTCGCCATCGACACGATCATCAACAACGCCCGGGCCAACCAGCGCGCCAAGGATGACGGCGATGAGAGCTACCGCCCGCTTTTCTGTATTTACGTCGCCATCGGCCAGAAGCAGTCGAACGTCGCCAACACCATTCAGGTATTGGAAGACAATGACGCCATGCCCTGGACGATCGTTGTCTGCTCCTCGGCCTCCGATTCCGCGACCAACCAGTATCTCGCCCCCTTCGCCGGCGCCGCGATGGGCGAATACTTCATGGACAACAACATGGACGCGCTCATCATTTTCGATGATCTGTCCAAGCACGCCGTGGCCTTCCGCCAGGTGTCACTAATTTTGAAACGCCCCTCCGGCCGCGAAGCCTACCCCGGCGACGTTTTCTACCTGCACAGCCGCCTGTTGGAACGCTCCGCGCGTCTGAGCGAAAAAGCCGGCGGCGGTTCACTGACCGCGCTGCCGATCATCGAAACCCAGATGGGCGACGTTTCGGCCTACATTCCCACGAATGTGATTTCCATCACCGACGGCCAGATCTACCTGGAAACCGATCTGTTCTATCAGGGCATTCGCCCCGCTATCTCGGTCGGTCTGTCGGTTTCCCGCGTGGGTTCCGCCGCGCAGATCAAGGCCATCAAGCAGGTGGCCGGCAAGCTCAAGCTGGAGCTGGCGCAGTTCCGCGAGCTCGCGGCCTTCGCGCAGTTCGGCTCCGACCTCGACGCCAAAACCCAGGCCCAGCTCGAGCGCGGCAAGCGCATCGTCGAGCTCTTCAAGCAGCTGCAATACAACCCGATTCCGGTTGAGGAGCAGGTCGCCGTGCTTTGGTCCATGCAGAACAACTTTTTCGACAAAATTGACGTGGAGAAGATCAAGGACTGCCAGGGCAAGATGCAGGCATACCTCCGTGATCGTAAATCCGACCTGCTGAAGCAGATCGTATCCGAAGGCAAAGTCACCGATGAAATCGCCGAGGCGCTGAAGACCTCGATCGGAGAATTCATCGACACCTACAAATAATAGAATCCCATGGCGAGCACGCGCGATCTACGTCGACGAATCAAGTCGATCAAGAACACTTCGCAGATCACCAAGGCCATGCAAATGGTCGCGGCGTCGAAGATGCGGCGCGCCCAGCAGGCGGCGATCGCCGGGCGGCCTTACGCCGACCTGATGAATCAGGCATTGGCTGAGGTCACGGCCTCGGCCGGCGATTTCACCCACCCGCTGATCGAAAAGCGCAAGGGCGCCAAGCGCGGCATTCTCCTGATCACGACCGACAAGGGACTTTGCGGCGCGATGAACACGAATATTCTCCGCGAAGTCGACAAGGAAGATAAGGACAAGTCGGCGACCTTCGCCTGCGCGGGCAAGAAGGGCGGTCAATTCGTCCATCGAACCAAACGCAATCTGACCGCCGAGTTCCACTTCAAAGACACGCCCGAATTCGCCGAGGCGCGCAAGATTTCGACCTTCGTTCAGGACATGTTCACCAATGGCGAGGTCGACCGCGTGGACGTCATGTTTACCAATTTCATCTCGACCCTGACGCAGACGCCTGAGATCCGTCCTTTGCTTCCGATCGGTGAAATTCACGCGTTGGAGTCGGACGTCAGTGGATCCACTCACGCGACCGAACTACACGCCGGCGGGAACGAATTCCTTTTCGAGCCCAACGCCAACGACGTGTTGGGCTCCCTGCTCCCGCACTACTTGAATTTCCAGATTTACCAGATGCTGCTGGAGTCCAAAGCCAGTGAGCACAGCGCGCGAATGGTCGCCATGAAAAACGCGACAGACAATGCCGGCGAAATCGTCAAGGACCTCACGCTGGAATACAACAAACTGCGTCAGGCCGCGATTACCAACGAGTTGTTGGAAATCACCACCGCACAGATGGCCGTGGGATAATCGCCCCCGACGAGGCAACAGAGTTTAAAATGAGAATTTTTTGAGAGATTTTTGGAAACGAATCTACGAGCAATGAATACAGGTAAAATCGTACAAATTATCGGACCCGTGGTGGACGTGGAGTTCACCGACCAGCTGCCGGCCATCTACAACGCCCTGACCGTCGAATTCGACGTGCCCGGCCAGGGGGCCACCAAGCTCACGCTTGAGGTGCAGCAGCATCTCGGAGACAACTGGGTCCGCACGGTCGCCATGTCCTCCTCCGAAGGTCTCAAGCGCGGCATCGACGTGGTCGACACTGGCAAACCGATCTCCATGCCCGTGGGCGAAGGCGTCATGGGCCGAGTGTTCAACGTCATCGGCGAGCCTGTGGATGAACAGGGGCCCGTCGAGGCCGATCAATACAATCCGATTCACCGTGCCGCGCCCTCCTTGGCGGACCAGTCTCCCAGTCCTCAGGTCCTCAGCACCGGCATTAAGGTTATCGACCTGATTTGCCCCTTCCTCAAGGGCGGCAAAGTAGGCGCGTTCGGCGGCGCAGGTGTTGGCAAAACCGTGGTCATCATGGAGTTGATCAACAACATCGCCAAGCTTCACGGCGGCGTCTCGATGTTCGCCGGTGTGGGCGAGCGGACCCGCGAAGGCAACGATCTCTACAACGAAATGATTGAGGCCGACGTCATCAAGGTCGAGAAGGACGAGAACGGCCATGCCAAAATTGGCGAGAACGGCCTGCCCATTCTGAAGGAAGGATCAAGAATCGGTTTGGTCTACGGTCAGATGAACGAGCCCCCCGGGGCGCGTTTGCGCGTCGCGCTTTCGGCTCTCGCTGTAACCGAATATTTCCGCGACGAGAAAAACCAGGACGTGCTGCTTTTTGTAGACAACGTTTTCCGCTTTTCGCAAGCCGGCTCCGAGGTGTCCGCGTTGCTTGGCCGCACGCCTTCCGCCGTGGGTTATCAGCCAACTCTGGCCGCCGAAATGGGCGACCTGCAGGAACGCATCACCTCGACGAAGAAGGGCTCAATCACTTCCTTCCAGGCCGTTTACGTGCCGGCGGATGACTTGACCGACCCGGCGCCCGCGACCACCTTCGCTCACTTGGACGCCACCATCGTTCTGGAGCGTTCGATCGCCGAGCTGGGCATCTACCCCGCTGTGGATCCGCTCTCCTCCACCTCCCGCGCGCTCTCGCCCGACATCGTCGGCGACGAGCACTATCGCGTCGCCCGCGGCGTGCAGACCGTTCTCCAGCGCTACAAGGATCTGCAGGACATCATCGCGATTCTCGGCATGGACGAACTTTCGCCCGAAGACAAACTCTCCGTGTTCCGCGCTCGTAAGATTCAGAAGTTTCTCAGCCAGCCGTTCTCGGTGGCGGAAATCTTCACCGGCTTTCCGGGCAAACAGGTTCCGGTTGAAGAAACCGTCCGCGGCTTCGCTGAGATTCTCGACGGCAAACACGACGGCGTCGCTGAGAACAATTTCTACATGAAGGGCTCGATCGACGAGATCAACGACGAAGACTGATCCGTTGAATCACGACCCGACACGCTAATCGCAAAATCCAGCTCGCTAAACCCATGGCCGACACGCTCAAATTGGAAATCATCACGCCAGAGGAAAAGACCTTTTCCGAGGACGTCGATTTCGTGACTTTGCCCGGCGTCGACGGCGAAATGGGAATCTATCCCAATCACGTTTCGCTGATGACCCAGGTTCAGCATGGCGAGATCGCCGTCAAGCGCGGCGGCGAGGAGTTCTTCCTGGCGATCGGCGAAGGCTTCGCCAAGATCACTGGCGACAACGTGGCGATTCTGACGGATATGGCGATCCGGTCCGACGCCATCGATGAGGCCGAAGCTGAGGAAGCCCGGAAGCAGGCTGAAACAAGGCTGGCGGAGGAACAGCTCAGCGACGAACAAATCGCCGCGGAGCAGGCCGTGATCGCAAACTCAGTCGCGCAGTTGAATGTCAAGCGGCGGCGTTCTCATTAAGAGCCCGGCATTTCAAAATTCGCGGACGCCTCTCCATTCGAGGCGTCTATTTTTTTGTAAACGATTGATTCGAAAACAAGCTGTGTTAAGGAAATACCCATGAGCAACAAGAAGATCATCAAGGAACTCGCCCTCGCCTACGCAATGGAGCTGGAAACCGCCGCCAACTACATCGCCGCCTCGGTCAATCTCGACGGTGTCCGTTGCGAAGTCATCAAGAAAGCGTTGCAGGCCGACATCACGGTTGAGATCGGCCACGCGCAAACCCTGGCCCAACGCATAAAAACCATCGGCGGCATTGTTCCCGGATCGCTTTCCCTGCCGCGCAGCCAGAAATCCATGCAACCGACCGACGACACCACCGACATCGTCACCGTGATTAAAGGCGTGATCGAAGCCGAGGAAGCGGCCTGCAAACAGTACAACAAGATCATCAAACTGTGCGACGGCGTTGACTACGTAACCCAGGACATGGCGATCACCATCCTTGCCGGCGAGGAGGATCATCGGCGCGAATTCATCGGTTTCCTTAAGGAATATCAGAAGGGCTGATTCGGACGGATCGACTGACTTTACCCCGGATTTGGAATGAAGAACCCAATCATTGTCGCGCTGGACGTTCCGGGCGAAGACGCGGCTCTGGACCTCGCGGGCCAGTTGTCAGGCAAGGTTGGCGCGTTCAAAATTGGCCTGGAGCTCTTCACCCGGTGCGGCCCGAATATTGTTCGCAAGATCCGGGAAACCGGCGGCCATGTCTTTCTCGACCTCAAATTCCACGACATTCCCAACACGGTCGCCCACGCCGTTCGGTCCGCCGTCGACCTCGACGTCCAGATGCTGACGATTCACACCTGCGGCGGACTCGACATGATGAAGGCTGCCGAAGAAGCCGCCCTGGAGCGCGCAGCGGAGCTTGGCCGCCCCGCCCCTCTCGTGCTCGGCGTCACCGTGCTGACCAGCATGGACACGAACGACTTGAATCGCGTGGGCGTGGAACACGACGTGGCGCGGCAGGTCGAGCGACTGGCGACGTTAGCCGTGGAAGCCGGCCTGCGAGGCCTGGTTTGTTCGCCGCTTGAAATTGAAATGCTTCGCGGCATTCTCCCGCATGAAACGCAACTCGTGACACCCGGCATCCGTCCCGCCGGAGCCGATATTGGAGATCAAAAACGAATTCTGACACCTCGGGAAGCTATCGACGCCGGAGCCAGTTGGCTCGTCATCGGCCGGCCCATTCGCCAACCGAAACAGGGTTCTCCAGCGGAGGCCGCCGACGCGATTCTCGCCTCGCTCGCGGACGACGATTCAGCCTCCTAGCTCGCGCCTTTTCGCAGTCGATCAACCAGGGCCTCGCTCGTCAGGCGATGTCGGAAAACCTCCTCGTCGCCCACACGGACGACCGGGATTTCGTGGCGATACCGGAAGTAGATCTCCTCGTCCTCGAGAATGTTGATCGACTCAAGTGCAAACCCGATCTCACGACGCGCCAATTCGATCTGCTCCAGAGCTTTGTCGCAAAGCGGGCAGTTGGGTTTTGTGTAGAGGGTGACCTTCACTTCACCAAACCTGGATTGAGTCCGCTTCAAAAATGTCTGCCAACAATTTTTGGTAGTCGACTTCTTCCTGTGTAAGATCCGTCGTCTCAACGCGGTCATCAGACGATTCCCGCTGGCGTTCGACGACGTTTCGCGCCAGTGAGTCGTCCGCCCGCGTAAGAATGTGTAGAATCTTGGCCATGAATTAAAAGCGAATCAAATTCGTTGCCTGAGCCGAGCATTCGGCCAGTTGACGTTCGTCCATTTCTTCATACGCGAACCTACAGCCATCCAACTCACCGAGATGAGCGCTCCCTTTCTGCACAAATACATCGGCGCCAAGTTGGTCGAGCGTCGGCAAATAACTCTCAAAAAAATCGCCATCGACAAGATCCCACCGCCACTCGGCCAGAGCGAGCATCGCGGCGGCATGCAGGTAGACCGTCACATCGACCCTCTTCCAGGCCGTCAGGGCGGCCGCAATACGGATTGCCTCGGCAGGCCGATGGCTGGACTCAGGGTCCCCTGTGATGACAAACAAAACTGAAGGTCGGTCCGGCATTTCAATTGAAGCTGACGAAGCGATCCGTGCTGGCGATCAGATCGCTCACGACAGTCAGACCCGAAAAGGTCGCCGAATCGTCGAGCGGAATCCCGCGTCGCTCCGCGCCAAATGCGCAAACATGCAATTTCAATCCGCGCTCGCGAAGGCGCTGGATACGCGGGTCGCGGATCGCCTCGACTCCGTCGTCGATGCAGTAGAAATAGACATCTACGTTTTCATTCAAAGCCGTCTCGGCGAGACGAAGGCAATGATCGAAATTGGTTTTACCAGGGGGGACCGACACCATCAGCCCAAGTTTTTTTCCGCGCAGTTCCACGGCGGAAAAGACTATGGGCGAGGATAGGGAGTGTCAAACGAGGCGAACGGATTGCAGAAGCGCCTTCAGTGCGTCAAGAGGACGCGCATCCGTGAATCGTCAGAGCGACACCGGCGACGCTAGGACGGATTTCACCAGATCCAGCAAATGCTGCGGGACGAATGGCTTCGCGAGGAATTCATCCGGCTTGACCCGGCAGTCTGCGTAAATGCTCCTCTGCGCGCTGCCGCTGAAGAGAATCGTCCGCAGCCCGGGATGGCGATCTTTGCACCGTTCGATCAGATCGAGCCCCGTCTGGGTCGGCATCTGATAGTCAGCAAGTAGGACGTCGGGCATAAAGCGGCCGGAATCCAACGCTTCGAAAGCAGACTCAGGGTCGTGAAAAATCCGGGTTTCAAACCCCTCCAACTCCAGAATGGCAGCTGTCAGCTCCGCGACAACTTGTTGATCATCAACAATAAACACGAGAGCATTTCCATTCCGCGTCATTTCCCCCCTTTGGTTGAGCGTCCCTGGTTGTTCCATCATTTTCACCATAACAATGGGAAGGAAGGCAAGAAGCGTGCCAAGGCTTTGTCGTGTTTCGACAATTATTTCAACACTTGCCCAAGACGCCGCCAGATTCCGTTTGACGAGGCCATCCGATCATGGTGTGGTTTGCGCTATTCCGAGGTCATAAACCGGCTGCTTTTAGCGCCCGGTCAGGCCGTGACAGATTGAATCTCGATCAAGCACACCGCTGATTCGTCGAAATAATTCCCACTCATGAGCGATTCCAATTCCTCCTCAAAACTGCCCTGGTACGGCGGCGTCACGAGCTACCAGTGGCTGGTCCTCGTCGTTTGTTCCCTGGGCTGGGTGTTCGACGTTTTCGAGGGGCAGATCTTTGTCGCCAGCATGCGCGACGCGATGCCGAACTTGCTGGGCGTCGAATCGGCGGACAATCCACTGGT
>JBLHKZ010000221.1:0-9701 GCA_047618185.1 Limisphaerales bacterium | reverse complement strand
AGACAGGCGGGGCAAAGGCAGCTGTCAAACTCTCTCGGGAGATCTGCCATGCGCGGTTTTTCGAAACACCAGCACGACGATTTGCCGGCGGCCACGCCGCACTCAAAAGCGGCGCCGCATCGGGGGCAGGAGACTTTGGCTGGTTCAGTCATGTTGCGGTGGATGTTTGCCCGATCATCGTTTGAGCTCGCGATCAGAACGCCGCCTTCATGCCGATCTGGAACGACAGGCCGGGAGCCGGATTGTGGGCGAGCGTTTGTGGTCCGAGGCCGGGGAGCGTGGTTGAGGGCGATTGTTCGTAGCGGCGATCCAGAAGGTTGTTGATGGCGAGGAAGGCGGTGTATTTCTTTGCGCGATAGGCGAGTCGGGCGTTCACCAGGTTGTAGAGATTCCGAGATTGCGCGTTGACGGCGTCGTTCACGCGGACCTGTCCGGTCAGGTAGAGATTCTCGAGAGTGAATTGAACCCGTTTCGAGATGCGGAGATTCATTCCGGAGACGAACTGCCATTCGGGCACGAGAACCTGACGGTTTCCATCGTAGGGGCCGCCGTCGAAGGTCGCGTTGATGTAGGCGGTGTTGGCGAACAGTTCCACGGAGTCTGAAAGCCGCGAATTGAGGGAGAGCTCGACGCCCTGGCGAATCGCGTCGTTGTTGCTGTTGCCGCTGAAGCCGAAGCCGAGCGCGGGATCGGTGAAGATGTCGTTGTCGACCCAACTGTGGAAGAAGGCCAGCGAGCCGGACAGGCGTTTGTCCGCCCGGGTGCGGATGCCCCCTTCGACGGTGCGTGCGTTGAGCGGGACGAGGCCGGGATTGCTCACAAAAATGGGCGTGGCGGAGATGACGTCGTTGTAGGACGGGAAGCGATAGGATTGGGAGTAGGACACCCAGGCTTCGGTTTCCCTGGCCACTTGCTGAATGAGACTGACGTTCGGGCTCCAGACGCTGTTCTCCCGATTGCCGCTAAAGGTGGGCGCGGGGAAAGCGGTGAAGATGTTCCTCAGGGCGGCTTCATGATGATCAAAGCGCAAGGCGCCAGACAGTGTCGTGGTCGGAGTGATCGACAGTGAATCCTTTACGAAGGCGCCGAGCGTCGTGCTGTCGTAGTCGGAGGGCGCGCCGCCGAATCCCTGAGTGAAAGTCTGTCTCCGTCCCTCGGAGCCGAACGTCAGGGAGTTTTCGCGTCCCAGAATGGTGGAGTCGTAGGTCGCTTGCGCGAAGCCGCCGGAGGAGGTCTCGCTGCCGTTGCCGCTGAAGGTGATAAAGTCGGTCTCGTAATTCTGGTGATACAAGCTCGCGTTGAGCTGCCAGCCGTTCTCGAACTTGGCGGAGTAGCTGAGAGCGCCGCGATGCAGTTCGTCGTCGAAGGCGAAGCGGCTGAAGACGCCGGGCGCGGCCTGCTTCGGATCGGCGGCGTACTGCGCGCCGGTGAGCACGCCGGGGTTTTCGCTGTATTCGGTGTGATAGTCGTAAGTCACGGCGAAGCGGCCGATCGCCGTCGTCACGCCCAGTTCGGTTCCGGTCGTCCAGTCGCGGTAGTGGCTGAAATCGCGCCAGCCCGACCATTCTTGTCGGCTGCCGGTGACGCGGTAGTCGAAGCGATTGGTCGTGCCGCTGAGGCGAATGGAGCCGCTGTTGTAGCCGAGGCCGCCGCCCGCGGCGCCGATCTCCGCCCCGAAGGGCCGTTCGTCCGCGTCGCGAGTGACGATGTTGATGACGCCGCCCACTGCGCCGGAGCCGTAGACCGTCGACGCGCCGCCGCGGATAATCTCGACTCGTTCGATGTTGTCCAGCGGGACAGCGTTCCAGAAGACGCCGCCGCCGCCGGCTTCATTGGCGACCACGCCGTCGATGAGGACGAGTGTTCCGGCCTTTTCGCCGAAGCCGCGCAGGCCGAATCCGGACAGGTGCGCGCCAAAGCCGCTGGAGGTGTCAAAGAGCGCGAAGCCCGATTGCGTGCGCAGCAGGTCGCCGAGGGTGAATGAGGGCGAGGACGCGATCTGGTCGCGATCGATGACGCTCACGTTGGCCGCCATTTTAGAAAGCGGTTTGAGATCGTTCGGCGCACGGGCGGCGGTGACTTCCACCACGGGCAGCTCGAGCTCGAGCGCGTCGTTGGTTTGGGCGCTTGCCGACAGGGCGGCGGCAAGGGCGATGAGAGGGGCGAGGTATTTATTCATTCCGGTGGTCGTTCACGAATTGCCTCAAAGAGGCGGTTTATGTTTCGAGACCAGCGGGAAGTGCAGACATGAAAAAGCCTCCACTCCCACAAACGGAGAATGAAGGCATCCAGCGAAATCCGAGCGAAAACAGTTCGGTCGGACTGGCCCCATCCTTCTCTTGTCGGAGAAGTTGCCTCGAATACTTTCGAGGCGGACGAGCGCAATCAGACCGGTATCCTGACTTCGGGTATTAAGCCTCACTCCCGCCTTCCCGATCCAAACTTCGGATCAGTGGCATTGGGAGATTGTAGCCCGTTACAGTGGCGCAACCGTCCCGGAATTTCACCGGGTTCCCTGTCATCTGACTGCTCTAAAACGGCGTTAGAACCGTTTCAATATTCAAAGAACTGCGGAAGTGGTAGGGCCGCGATTTGGCTTTGCCAAGGAAAATTCGATCAACGTCCGGGAATAGCGGGAACCGGGGCCAACTCGATCTCGATACCGGGGGCGGGTTCGGGCTTCGCGGCTTTGTCTCGGGGCGTGATCCAGCCTTTCAGGGGGATCTCGTAGATCACGGCGCCGCCGATTGTTGGCGTGCCGTCCCGCTCGAAAAGATGGGAGCTGACGGTGAGCTCGGATTCGCGCAGCGCGCTCTTGCGGATGCGAAAACGGGCAGTCGTAAAGCCGTCCTTTGCTATCTTCGTGCTTAGTCCGGAACGAAAAAGCGTTTCCCCTTTGTGGCTCAGATTCAGCCAGAAAGTCGCCTTTACGCGGCCGATGTAGGGTTCGTATTCGCGAGGCTTGAATCTGACGGAAATCGTGACGAAGTCGGTGTCCTTCTTGTCCGGTTTCGCAGTGACCTGGAGATGTTTCGGGCAATTCTCAGGGCTGGTGAGCTTCGGCATGAGGGCGACGAGCGCCTGGGCGGAATTAAGGACGAAGGCGAGGACGAGGATGCTGAACAGTGTTTTCTTCATGCCTGTTGTGACGCGCCGACGCCGGGTTTCTTGGGCGAAACTTCTTGTGTTGGCTGTGCCAGGCAGCGTCTGCCGCTGCGGGTCGTGAATTAGTGATCCAATGGGAACCCCTCCCGCTCTGCCGGAGTGACTCTCAGAGTTTGACTTATGCGGCAGTCTTTCGTCGTTCGTTGCTTGCCGGGGAGCGCGCGCGCCTCGCGTGCCCTCGTTGGCGCCTCGCCGAGGAGCCATGGCGCGCAGCGGCTTGGCGTTTCGCTCGGCTTGACCATTGGAACCGGAGAATACGGCGGGGGCGCCAAATTCAACACGCGAGGGCGCGTATGCTCCCCGGTAAATGCCCGGCCTTCGGGTAACTGTGGGCTTTGAAGGCAAGGCAGGTTGAACCGGACGCCAGTCAGCCGCTTTGAGCGGCTTAGATATCCAAGCCACCGGTTCTACCGGTGGCATCTCACTCGGAGCTGTTCGCAAACTTCCGACACGCCTCCCGGTAGTCCTCCGCAGTGTCAATCTCGATCGAGGCGTCGGATTCATCGAAGTGATTCCAGACGTCGTGGTCCTGGAAAAACACGCTCATGATGTGTTCCCAGTTCAGGAGCAGGTTGGCCTCGTCGGAAAAGAATTTTTCGCAAAGCTCGACCAACTCCTGGCGGTGCGCTTCGTCGAATTTCAGCACGCCGATCGATTCGCCGGCGAACTTGTATTGCGCGAGTTCCTCGGCGGTCACTGCGCGCTTGTCGATGGTTTTGCGGACGTTGTTCTGCTCATCGACCAGCGTCTTGGCGGACTCAATATCGTCGAGACTGCCGGTGCTGACGAGCACTGCGTTGGCGTGGTCGTCCTCGGCGAAACGGGCGAGGATGTCCTTCGCGTAAACCAGATCGCCGTCGAAGATGAGCGAAGGCCCGGTCGCGTTTTGAATGCCGAAGAAAAGCGAGTAACCGTTGCCGAGCCGGGTGTAGTCGTCGTTGGAAACAAACTTGATGTTCAGCCGGTCGGTGAATGGCTGGACGGCGTCGATGATCATTTGCTTCCGAAAGCCAACGACCAGCACGACATTCTTGATGCCCAGGTTGGCGAAGATTTCCAGATGCCGATGGAGGATGGGTTTGTCGTTGATGGGCAGGAGGATCTTGGGGTCCTCGGTGACTTCGGCGATGCGGCTGCCATATCCGGCGGCGAGCACGATGGCGGTGTAATCTTTGGCGGGCATGGGATTTGGATTGGTCGGTCGCCGTCCGTCTCACTGGTTGATCCAGAAGCGGCTGTAGGTGCGTTTGATGGTTTGGGTTCGGTCGTTGCCGCTCAGGAAGTCCTCCAGGGGAATCGCGTCGGCGAGGTCGCGAAAGGCGGCGCCTCCATGAAAAATCTGTTTGTCGTTATCAGGGTTTGGCTATCCATAAAGAGCGCGCATAAAAACGGGTTGGCGGGAATTAAGGCAATCATAAATCGCCGAAACCGATCATTCCAGCGCCTGGGCGTCTTCCTTGGCGCGAGCAGTGATGCCCCGGACGGCGCCCTCTTCGGCGTAGATGAGCAGCCAGCCGATGATGCCGTAGATCAATTCCCGCACGCGGCGAATAATCGCATAGGCCATGCCGTAGGACGTGCCCAGGGCAAAGAGCTCGAACAGGAAAACGATCCCACTCTCCTGCACGCCGATCGAGCCCGGAGAGAACATGCCGACGCCCTTCGCGACGCTGATGAAGGCTTCCAGGGCAAAGGCCTGTGTGAAATCCAGCGGCAGGCCAAACAGCCAGCAGACAAGCCAGATCTCCAAACAATCGCAAAACCAGCCGAGCAGAAATACAAACGTCGTCCAGAAAAACGCCCCTTTCTCGTCGCGGTAGAAACTCAGCGTTCGCTCGTCCAAGCGCCGCAGATGCTCCTCCTGTTCCTCTAGTTTGCGAATGCGGATGCCCGCCAGGCGGAGCGCCTTCAGAAGCGTGGTGAACATCCCATACTTCTGCAGCAGGAAAAGGGCGCCAATGGCGACGAACGTAAGGACGCAGATGATCGCCATGGCCTGGCGCGCCCAGCTGCCCTCGGGAATGTAGCGAAGTGAAAGCATCGCTCCGATGGCGATGAAGATGACCATGCCGAGGGTCTGGGCTGACTTGGACACGACGGACGCCGCCGCGCTGACCTTCGGATCGATTCCGCGCTTATGGAGTAGGTAGATCTTTACGGCCTCGCCGCCCACGTAGGCGGTCGGCACCACGTAGTTCACCGATTCACCGGCCCAGCGAATCTTGAACATCGACCACCAACTGACGCCCGGCGTGCCGTGTTTGCCGAAGGAGATTTTCCAGGCGGCTGCATCGAGAGCGAAGACGGTCAAAAATGGCAGGAAGCAAAGCGGCGCGAGCCAACCCAATTCGGACAGTTTGAGCCAAATTTCATCCCAGCCGGTCCGATAGATGAAGTAGCCCAGGACGCTGAGCCCGATCAGCAGGAAAAGTATGCGAAGGCGCTTATTCATTCGGCCTGTTTTTTCGACTTTCCGCCGCCGGTCAATTGCACGCCCAACGCGACCACCCAGAAAACGTGCACGCCGATCCCGACCATCCAGAGAAAGAGGTTCATCCGATCGGCGAGCGCGAGCGCGAGCAGCACGACGGAGAAGTCGCGATTGGTCATCTTGTCGATCAGCGCCTGAAGTTTGGCGTTCTGTTTTTCCGGCGGCCCCATCATGCCACGCAGGACGACGAGAAAGGAAACCACCACGCCTACGCCGGCGCTGATCGCCAGCGGAATGACCGGATCGTCGACCCCCATCCGCCACAGGCCGACTCCAATGCCGACAAACACCGCGAGGTGCACCACCTGATCGCCGATGATGTCCAGCCATTTGCCCAGTGCGCTTTCCTTGAAAACGATGCGGGCGATGTCGCCGTCCACGCAGTCGATCGCGGCGGACAACTGGAGCAGGATCGCGCCGATGACGGCATCCTGATAGGAGCCGCGCGTGAAGAACCAGCCCGCCACGACGCCGACGAGAATGGCGAACACGGACACCTGATTGGGTGAAACCGGCGTATGGATCAACGTCTTGGAAAGGAGCCTTCCGAGCGGGCGGTTGAACCAGGTGTCGACGAGACCGTCGGTCGAGCTGCCCAGCGAGGCCCACAGCGCGCGCTCGGCTCTAGCCGCGGAAACGGCGTCCGTGACGGGCAGAGCCACGCCCTCGGACTTGACGCTCGATGCGATTTTGAGCGACCCCCCGGCTAACCCATCGAAGTCCGTGATCACGGCTACAGGAAGCACGATGCCGTCCTGCGACACGAGTCGTGCTTTTTCCGCGATCACGCGCTTGACGTCTTTGGCCTGAATCAGGGCCGAGGTTTCGATGAGGAGCGTCGGCTCCGCGATCTCTGGCATCGCGGGCGCGACGGTGGATGCGATGCCGAGCGCGGTCGAACGGCTTAATGTGGGCGGGGCGCCATCGCAGACGATCGTGATCGATTCGCAGCCTCCGCGATGGGCGGCGACGACGAGTCGGTCGAGCAGCGTCAGCGCCGCGATGCGTCGGGATCCGTTTTCGGGATCGCAAAGGATGAGCGCATTCATTCGCGCCAAATCAGACGTTCGCCAGATAGGCGGCGAGCAAATCCCGACACGCGTGCAGGTCGTCCAGATGAATCGATTCGGTCACGGTGTGGATGTAGCGGGTGGGGCAGGAAAGCGTGAAGACTTTGGCTCCGGCGCCGGCCCGCTGCATGGAGCCTGAATCCGTGCCTCCGCGCGGAAGGACCGAGCGTTGGTGTTTGATTCGCTTCTTTTTTGCCACGGCCTCCATCGCGGTGAGAACGGAAAGATCGCTGATGAAGGAGCTGTCCATGCAGGTCAGTCCCGCGCCGCCGCCAAAGGTCGTGACGCTCTCTTCGGAAGGCACTCCGGGGGTGTCGACGCAGAGCGTGGTGTCGATGGCGATGCCGATGTCCGGCTTGACGCCGTAAGCCGCCGTTCCGGCGCCGCGAAGGCCGACTTCCTCCTGCACGGTGAACACGCAGTGAATCTCGCAGTTGTGATGCTTCAACTTGCTGAGGGCGCGAATGGCGATCCAGCAGGCGACGCGATTGTCGAGGCATTGACCAGTGACCATATTGCCGATTTGCTGCGTGGGCGCTTTCAACACGACCATATCTCCGATCTGAACCTTCTTTTTCACCTCGGCTCCCGGGAGGCCCAGGTCGACGATGAACTCGCCAACCTCGGGAATCTTCTTCCTGTCCTCCGCCGAGGCGATGTGGACTGGCCGGCCGCCAGGATTCATGACGCCGGGGAGGTCGCCGCCTTTGGCGCACACGGTCACGACTCGCGCAAAGAGATTGCGAGTGTCGAATCCGCCGACGGCGTTCAAGCGCAGAAAGCCCTTGTCGTCAATGTGGCGGACCATGAAACCGATCTGGTCCATGTGCGCGGCGAGCATGACCCGGGTCGGATTCTTTGGCGCCTTCTTGCCGCGCGCGGGGCGGGGCTTGCGAACGCCAATGAGCGAGCCCATGGCGTCGATGCGCGTCTCGTCGAAGAGTCCCTTGGTTTCCTTCTCGATGAGCGCGCGAACGCGATGCTCTCGGCCGGCGATGCCCGGCGTGGTCGTCAGTTGTTCCAGCAATTTCATGGGCGGGAGTTTAGGGGCTTGGGCGGTGGAGGCAATGGGAACCACGTTCCATTACGCTAAATTTCGCGGGGCGGCCTGCACGTTGGAAAACCGAAGGAAGCGTAAAGCCGGTGGAGCGAGAGTTGCGATAATCCCTCCGGGATACTGAAATGGGCTCGCGGGGACTCTTGCCCCACCGGCTTTTGGATCGCTGTCGCTGTTTTGCAGGCTTGCAGCCAGAGCGACATTCATCTCGGGATGGTGACCGCAGTCTGCCGCGTCTATTGCGTTCGTCGACTTGCTCAATCAAGCATCAGGCACTCGACCCAGATGGGGACGGCGCCGGTCTCATAGGTGGCGATTCGCGTGAGCGAACCCGATTTGTAGTTGATGCGGTAGGCGGCCAGTTTGTTCGATTTTTGTCCGGCCGCGTAGATGAAGTTCCCGGTCTGATCGATGTCGATGGAACGAGGCATGTTCTCGGTTGGGAAATGACCGGTTGCTTTGAGATGGCCAGTTTTCAGGTCGATTGAGAACAGGGCGAGGGTGTCCTTGGTTTCCGTTCCCTTTGGCGCGTTGCGCGGTAGTAAATGCCGGTTGGAGACGACGGCCAATTGTCCGTTGGGCGTGATGTGAATGTCCGCCGCGGCGGCGGGCCCGTCGAAACCGGGAGGCAGTGAGGATAGCGTCTGCGCGCGCTTCAGTTTTCCGTTCTTCGGATTGAAATTCCAGGAGCTGATTCCGCCGCCGCGTTCGTTGGAGGTGAAGGCCATCTTCAACGTCGGGTGAAAGGCGATGTGTCGCGGCATGTGGAAGTTCTTGTTGGTCGCGGGGCCATTGACGAAGGGCGGGTTGTTGGGTGTCAGCTTGCCGGCCTTGGCGTCGAATTTGAACTGGTAGACCTTGTTCGGGCGGGTGTGCGGCACGTAGGCGAATCGGTTGCTCGGGTCGAGTTCGATGCAGTGCGCGGTGACTTCTGTCGTGTGCAGGTCGGTGACTTCGTCGGTCACAATGCCGTTGACGATGCGCTGCACGGTCACCTTGCCGTCGCCGTAGTGCGCGGCGAGGACGAAGCTCTTGGTGGCGTCTACCGCGAGGTAGGGCGCGCGCATGGGCGCCTTGGCCGTGCCGATGACCCGCCAGCGTTGGCGTTGGTCACGAGTCAATGTCGAGATGCCCCAGCCTCGCTCTTTGCCGACGCCGGTCTGCATGGCGACGTAGAGGTGTTTCTTGTCCTTCGAAAAGACCATGGCGCCGGGATTGCCGGGCATCTCGATCGATTGAAATTTCGTCAACGCGCCGGAATTCGGATCGACGGTGAAATTGTCGATGCGTCCGTCGGACTGGTTGGCGAGGAACAGGTGTTGCGCGCCCTGGGTTGCGGTGCAGGTGAGCATCAACGCGAGGCTGGCGGTGAGAAAAAGGATTCGTTTCATGTTGGGGTTCGGTTGCTGGATTCTGACGAGTTGATAGCCCGTCAGATTCAAGTTGAGAAGACTTGATTGACGCAATCGACGCGCAAGGGGCGTGAGTAGTGGTAGACCGCGACGTCCGGCGTGGCGGCTGTCGGCGCGCGGATGAGGAATTCGGTCCAGTCCGGGCAGTTGAATGCGGCGAAGGCCAGTTCAAATCCCGTGATCAAATCATCGGGGTCGCGGGTGAGGTCTGGAAAAAGAATCGGGCCGGTGTCGGTCTGATAAATCCAGTCGCGCTCGTTGGCGTTCATGGTCTTGATCGGGTAGTCGATGTCCGCGGTGTAGCGCTCCGTTTCGATCGTGGTCCGGGCGATGAGGCATTGATTGGCGAGGGTGGCTTCGACGATCTCCCGGGGATCGCTCAGTTCGGCCGTGTCCTGCTCGACCAGGTCGATGCGGGCGTTGTCGAAGGCGTCGGCGACGGCTCCGGATTGACGATCGGTTTGCAGCGCGGCCTGGCCGTACAATTCCACGTCTGTCCCGCACTT
>JBLHKZ010000220.1:0-9728 GCA_047618185.1 Limisphaerales bacterium | reverse complement strand
CTCGGACGTCACGCGGCTGTGTTGGCATTGCAACGCCGGCCAGGCGGCGGGACAACAACGCTCGACCCGGGAATTCAATTTGAGCTTGAACGGTTGGTTCGAGCTCATCAGGCGACGCTTCCCGAAGGAACACAAATTGCCGCCGCGGTCGTTGAAATTTCGACCGGCAATCTGACGGCCTTGCAAGGGTCGACGGATTTTGACGATGCCTTCGTCGGCCAGGTCAACGGAGCGCTGGCCTGGCGCTCGCCGGGATCGACGCTCAAGCCTTTTGTATACGCGGCGGCGTTCGAAATCCGACGGTTGGCGCCGGAATCGTTTGTCCACGATGTGCGGATCGATCGGGCGGGGTGGAGCCCTCGGAACTTCGACGGGGAATATCGCGGGAGGGTGACAGTCTCCGAAGCGCTTCGGGAATCATTGAACATTCCCGCAATTCACGTGGCCGAAACGCTGGGCTTGAATCGATGCGCGGGTTATCTGGAGTCGGTCGGCGTGCAATGGCGCGGGGCCGCGGCGGATGCAGCGGGCGCCGGTCTGGTGGTGGGGGCCGCGGAGGTGCGGCTTTTGGATTTGGTCAATGCGTATGCGACGCTGGGCCGCGGCGGAGTCCATCGCCCGGTTCGATTTTTTCACGACGAATCAGGGGAGTCACGACGCGTGATATCCGGAAATGTTTGCCGCGTAATAGATGAGATTCTCTCTTCAACAACTCGGCTGCCTGCGGGCATGGAGGGGCGGACGTCCGAAACCGCGCCATGGTTCATGTGGAAAACCGGAACGAGCTCCGGGCGACGCGACGCCTGGGCGGTCGGACACAATCGCCGCTATGCACTGGGCGTGTGGGTGGGGAGGTTCTACGGGACAGGTCGGCCGGAATATGTGGGCGGCAAAGTCGCGGAGCCGCTTTTGGCGAGACTGTTCGGACTGTCGGCAATTCAAAATTTGGAGGCGCAAAGAGCGCCCGATGCCATTCAGGTTTTGAATCCGCTGCCGCCGCCAAAGGAGCTGGCAAACGAGCTGCGAATTCTGTCTCCCAGCGACAGCACGGTATTCATCGCGACGTCGGCAACGGCGAACATCTACGCCCGGGCGAATCAGGACGACGGCGTGATGTGGTTTCTGGACGGGGCGCGCGTTGAGGAGGCGTCCTTGGGTCCATTGAGCGTGCCGCGAGGGAGGCATCGGCTGCTTTGTGTAAGTGAGGTGGGCGCGTCTGCCGGGGTTGAATTCATCGTTCGTTGACGCGGCAGGACCAAAGGTGTAGCAAGGAGCTTCCATGAAGCCCCGCAAAATTCGTCGACTCCTCGTGCAGGTAATTACCGTCGCTGCTTTGGGCGGCATAACCGCGTTGTACATTGAGCTTGGCGGCGGGTTTGGCGAACGCTCATTGAGCGCGGCGGAATCGCCTCAAGTGCGTCAGCCGCCACCGCCAGCAGATGCCATCTCCCAACTGCCCAAGGATGGCGGTCCGGAATTCAATCGGCTGGTGTTCGAGCAAAGCCCCTATCTCCTCCAACACGCGCGCAATCCGGTGGATTGGTATCCCTGGGGGGAGGAGGCCTTCGAAAAAGCAAAGAAAGAGGGGAAACCCGTTTTTCTCTCGGTGGGATACTCGACCTGTCATTGGTGTCACGTGATGGAGCACGAGTCGTTCGAAGATGAAGAGGTCGCCAAGTTGCTCAATGAAAATTTCATCTGCGTCAAAGTGGATCGCGAGGAGAGGCCGGACATCGACGACGTCTACATGAAATACACCCAGGCGCTCACGGGTAGCGGGGGATGGCCGATGACGGTTTTTATGACGGCGGGAAGGAAGCCATTTCACGCTGGAACCTATTTTCCAAAAGTAAGCCGTTTTGGAAAACCCGGCATGATGGATTTGCTGCCTCAGGTCAGCGAACTCTGGGACACTCGCCGCCCCGATCTGATGGCGGGGGCTGAGGAGGCGGTGCGGGTATTGTCGCAGATCACCGGCGGCGAACCGGGCGGGAGTCTGACGACGAACACAATGCAGAAGGCGTTCATGCAGTTTCAAGGCGCGTTTGACAGCGCGCGCGGCGGATTCAGCCCCACGCGGAAGTTTCCCGTTCCTCACAATCTGATGTTCCTTCTGCGCCATTGGAAGCGCACGGGTGATCCGGCGGCGCTGGAGATGGTGGAGAAGACGCTCGACGCCATGCGCGCCGGCGGGATATGGGATCACGTTGGTTACGGTTTGCATCGTTATTCGACCGACCCCAACTGGTTGGCGCCGCATTTCGAGAAGATGCTCTATGACCAGGCTCTGTTGGTGATGGCCAACGTCGAGGCCTATCAGGCGACCGGCAAGGCAAGGTATCGTCAGAGCGCGAAAGAGATTATTACCTATGTGCTGCGTGATATGACCTCCAAAGAGGGGGCGTTTTACAGCGCGGAGGACGCGGATAGCGAGGGGCACGAGGGCAAGTTCTACATTTGGAAATCGGTTGAGATTAAAAAAATCCTAGGCGAGCAGGAGGGAGATCTTTTCATCAAAGTTTTCAGTTTTACTGATGCCGGAAATTTCCTGGACGAAGCGAAGCAGAAAAGGACCGGTGACAACATCCCGCATCTGACCAAGACCCTGACCGCGCACGCAAATGAACTGAAGATCAAGGAATCAGAACTTCGAAAGCGTCTGGAGGCGTCGAGAAAGAAACTCTTCGATCATCGCGAAAAACGCATACATCCCTACAAGGACGACAAGACGCTGACGGATTGGAACGGACTGATGATTGCGGCGCTGGCCAAAGCGGGGCAAGCGCTCGACGAGCCGGAATACACGGCGGCGGCGAAAAAGGCGGGCGATTTTCTGTTGAGCAAACTTCGCCGATCGGATGGCCGATTGCACAAGCGTTATCGAAACGGAAACGTCGGACTTCCCGCGCATTTGGAGGACTACGCCTTTGCAACCTGGGGATTGATCGATCTCTACGAGGCGACATTTGAGGTCCGCTATCTGAAGGCTGCGGTCGAACTGAATGACGCGATGCTGAAGCACTTTTGGGACAAGAAGAATGGCGGGCTTTTTCTGACCGCAGACGATGGCGAGAAACTGCTGGTGCGAAGCAAGGACATCTATGACGGGGCGATTCCCTCAGGCAATTCGGTCGCCGCATTGAACCTGTTGCGCCTGGCTCGAATGACCGGGAATACGGATTATGAAACGAAGGCCGATGAACTCATGAAGGCGTTTTCCGGCGCCATCGAGAAAGGTCCCCGCAATCATCCGATGCTGATGCTGGCCGTTGATTTTGCGGCGGGCCCCTCCTACGAAGTGGTGATTGCCGGCAAGGCTGGAGCGGAGGATACGAAGAAGATGCTCGCCGCGTTGAGAAAACCGTTCCAACCGAATAAGATCGTCGTTTTTCGACCCGATAGTGAGAAAGCTCCTGCGATAGCGGAAGTCGCGGGATACGCGAAAGCCCTGACGAGTCTGGATGGCGTCGCGACCGCCTATGTCTGCAAGAGCTTTTCGTGCAAGGCTCCGACCACGGATTTCAAGGTTATGCTGAAGTCGCTTGAGTCGAAGGACTGAAGCGTTTCCAGTAAGCGCCCCTCGAGCCCGGGCCCTAGTTCCGAAGGCAGCCTGTTTTAATCCCTGGCTCTTCATCGGGGAAGTCCTCCCCGTAAAAAAAAAAGACGGCGGCCAGAGGCCGCCGTCTTGGGAAGGAATCGATTTCGATGCGCCTCGATTATTTCACCGTGATGGTGATCTTCTTCGAAACCACCGGCTTATTGTGCGGCACATGCGCATAGTCCCCGAGGATAAGCTGCAAGGTGTGTTTGCCGGGAGCCAATTCAATGATGGCCTCAGTTTGCCCTTTGCCAAAGTGTTTGATCTTGTCCGGGATTTCGGCCGAAAGCGGTTTGCTGAAGTCGGGCATCTTGTCGACGTCAACCAGCAGATGGTGGTGACCTGTGTCGGGAATCGGAATTCCTCCGGCGGTGATGCCCGCAGGGCAAATCCCCATACCTTGGAGGCCGAAGACGACCTTGAACTTCTTCTTGACGGTCTTTCCATCTTTCGGAGTGACGATGTAGACTTTGGCGCCCTTGGGCGAGGGTTGACGTTTGTGTTGCTCGTCCTGGGCGACGGCGGTGGAAGCAATGAATAATGCCGGCACTAGGGCCAGCGCGAGGAGTTTGATTCTCTTCATAATTTCGAACTTGGGTGGTTAGGATTCGGGTGTTGGACTTGGGGCATTGTGCCGATGTTCACTTTCGCGGCAATTGTTTTTTCGGACGATGTCTGAGAGACGCCGCGTGGTTGCGTCTTCCGGTGGACTCGGATTGACGAAGTGTTTCTGGAGGTCGAAGGGATGGTTTGTGTTGGATTGGCGTTTTGAGTAATCATCCGGACTGTGATCAGGAATCAAATTCCCCAGGGCGTTACTGCGCCATCTGGCAGATCGGCGTCTACGCACAGAGCAAGGCATTTCTTTTCGTTGTTCTCGGGCACAGCCCTTTTTCTTGTTTTCACCGGCGCTCCAGTTTTCGGGGCCGAGCCGATTGCGGTTGAAGGCCAACCGCTGGCCGCAAACGTTGACCGCCTGGTTCAAGCCCTCGAAATTCTTGGCGCCGCGTTGCCCGCAGAAGCGAAGGAGGCGTTGTCCGGCGCGGCAAAGCAGCGAGATTCGGGGGAACTACAGCGCCTTTTGGATCCGCATGTGATGTTGACCGTAAGCGTGAATCCAGAGGAGCGGGTGAAAGTCTCTCGAGGTGGGGCGCAGGCAAAGCTGCGTCAGGCTGGATACACGCCGATCATTCTGAAGGTCGTCAACGACAGTTCGGTGACGAAGCCTCTGAATATCGGCAGTCCACAATCGGGGCCCGTCTACTCCGGAGTGGCCAAGCTGAGCATGGCGAGGCAGCGGCAGGAGCGATTGCGTGAGAATGAGAATGTCGACGGTTTGAATGATCGATTCCTTGCCGTGGAAATGTTTTCGGATCGTCCGATGACAGGGAACCTAAGCGGTTTGAGAGTCGAGTATGCGATCGCGATGATCTACAGCTCTGAAGCCGGTAAACGGGAGGCGACGATCGCGTTCGATATCGGGCAGGGAACGCAGGATCTTGGTTTTCGGGCGGAACTTCCCGTGCTGTTTGAGATTGAGCCCGCGGTCTCCGTGAGGTTGCGCGTCCGGGATCACGATGGAGTTCCCACCACCGGGAGATTTCTGTTTGTGGATCGACAGAATCACGTCTTCCCGCCTCAGTCGAAACGGCTGGCTCCAGACTTTTTCTTTCAAAAACATATTTATCGCGAGGATGGGGATTTCGTCCTCCTGCCAGCGGGAGAGTTCACGATGTTCTATGGGCGCGGGCCCGAGTATCGATGGCTCCGTCGTGAAATTGTGGTTCCCTCTGTGGCGGAGCACGAAGTCGAGGTTCGGCTTGAGCGTTGGATCGATCCGATGAGCCTGGGCTACATTTGCGGCGATCATCATATTCATGCGGCCGGATGCGCTCATTACAATCAGCCGAGCGTCGGCGTCGATCCGAGGGCGATGTTCCGACAAATCAAGGGTGAGGGATTGAACGTGGGGTGCGTGCTGACCTGGGGGCCGGGGTTCGATCATCAGCACAAGTTTTTCTCTCCCACAGCCGATGCGATCAGCGAGCCGAAATCGTTGATCAAGTACGATATCGAGGTGAGCGGTTTTGGCTCGCAGGCGCTGGGGCATGTCTGTCTGCTTAATTTGAAAGAGCAGATCTATCCCGGAGCGGAGGGACACAAGGACTGGCCGACCTGGACGCTGCCGGTCTTGGAATGGGCGAAGGAGCAGGGAGGGGTCACTGGGTATGCCCATTCGGGCAGCGGCTTGCAGGTTGACGCCGTGGCTGCGTCTCAACGCATGCTGCGGAAACTCGATCGAAACCGGGATAGCTCGTTGGATACGAATGAGGCGAAGGCGGGATTGTTGCCGGAATTATTCGAGGCGATGGACGCTGACGGAGATAGCGCGCTTTCGCTTCGAGAACTCACGCAAAGTCATGAACGCGTCGCCGATCGCTTGCCCAACGTCGCCATCCCGGAGCTCAATGGCGTTGGCGCGCAGGAGATCTTCGTCACGGCGGCCCTGGGCGCGTGCGATTTTATCAGCGCGATGGATACGGCTCGTCTGCTGGAATGGAATTGCTGGTATCACCTCTTGAATTGCGGAATTCCGATCAAGGTGAGCGGCGAGACGGATTTCCCCTGCATGAGCGGCACACGTGTCGGACAGGGGCGGGTGTATGTGCAGCTCGGCGCGACCGAGCGGGTGGATTTCTCCAAATGGTGCGAGAAACTGGCCGAGGGGCGGTCTTACGTTTCGGACGGTTATGGGCACGCGATGGATTTTCAGGTGAATGGCGCTCGGGCTGGCGACGAGCTTGAGTTGGCGGCGCCGGGTGAAGCGCTCGTGTCCGCCAAGCTTGCGTTCTCATCGCAGACGCCGTTGGAAGCCGCTTACGGCGGCGTCGTTCCGTCGGCGGGAAAGCGGGTGGTCGGCGATACGGTCGTTCTGTACGCAGACCGTCCGGAGGCGGACGCGGTGGCCTACCAGAAAACGACACGACTCGTTGAGGTGGTGGTGAATGGCAAAGTGGCGGCGTCCCGGCGGATTCCCGCGGATGATCAAATCCACGAAATTGAATTCAAGGTCAAGATCGACAAAAGCAGCTGGGTGGCAGTGCGACAGTTCCCTCAGCTCCACACGAATCCGGTCAATGTCCTGGTCGGCGGAAAGCCGATTCGAGCGTCTCGCCGGAGCGCGCAATGGTGCATCGACTCCATCGAACACTTGTGGAGAGTTCGATCGAAACGGATCAAGGATACCGAACGGACGGCCGCGAGCTTAGCTTACGCGAAGGCGCTCGCGATCTATCGTCAAATCGCCGACGAAGCTGCGTCGGATCAGTGATGTCGGCCGAAGCGGAATCGGTCGGAGCGAAGGCCGCCGGCGGTCGGAGTCGGGGGTGGCGGCGGGGCTGTTTGATCTCCATTGTCACCTTGATCGTTCTCTTTCTTTTGGGTGAGGCGGCATTTCGGATATTTCCAATCGACCGGCAACTCGACTACGAGTTTGACGAAGAGCTCTATTGGCGATTAAAGCCGGATCAGGCCGGGTATCTTTGGATGGGGGGAGGGGAATTTCATTCGCCGCCGATCAGGATAGACTCCCGCGGCTTTCGCTCCAGTGGACGCGCGGCGATTGAGGGTGATGGGGCAGAAGCCCGGGTTCTCCTGTTGGGCGACTCCTATACTTTCGGCCTCGGCGTCGAGGACGATGAAACTTTTTGTGGAGTCGTGGAAAGTCGGCTTGCGGGATTGGGAGTCGCCACGGACAACGCGGGCGGCCCTGGCTATGGGGTCTTTCAATCGGACGCTCGACTGAATCGCCTGTTGGCAAGCGGCTATACTCCTGAGTTCGTGGTCTTGACGATCCCAACCGGCGATGTGTTGAGACAGCCATTTTCCAATGACAAGTTTGAGCAATACCGGGCGAGCCAAAAGCGTCGCAAGCGATTGCGGAGCGTCAGTCGGATGACGACTTTCTTCTATCGGAAATATGTGATCTTGAAACAGCGGCAATCGGATGGCGGGCGCGCCGTGCCGAACGAACGTGCGGGATCCAATGATGCGGCCTTTCGGGGGATGTGGGAATCGGATGAAAGACGCATTCGTGAGATGAAGGCCGCTTGTGAGGCGGCGGGCGCACAGTTGTTCGTTCTGCATTGGGCGCAGCCCGGGATGGACGAATGGAACGAAATAGTGGCGGCGGGAATCAGTCAGTTGGCGCGTGATGCCGGGCTTATTGTGTTGAAGGATTTGCCGGAACAATTCGCGAACCACTCCTTGCCGGAGCTTATCATTCCGGGCGACGGGCATCCATCCGCTCTCGCCCATCGGCTTACGGGCGAGTATCTTGCCGCGGAGATTCAATTGCGAATCAAGCAGCCAAACCCGTCGTCAAAAAACTGAAACCGCCGCTATTGTGAAGACCGAACTGCCGCCGCTCGTGCCGGGCACACTCTATCTTGTCGCCACTCCGATCGGGAACTTGGAGGATATTACCCTGCGCGCGCTTCGCACCTTGAAGGAGTGCGATCGAATTGCGGCGGAAGACACGCGGCGCACCGGGCAGTTGCTCAAGTATTTTGAAATATCCAGGCCGCTGTTGAGTTATCACAAATTCAACGAGGCGAAACGGAGCGAGCAGATATTGGAGCGTTTGAAGGCGGGGGAAATGATCGCGCTGGTGAGCGACGCTGGCAGCCCGGGCATCAGCGATCCCGGGCAACGCGTCGTTGCGGCGGCGGTGGCGGCGGGCCTGCGCGTGGAGGCCGTGCCCGGTTCTTGCGCGTTGATCGGCGCGCTCACCGCCAGCGGACTGCCGACCGACGAATTTCATTTTATTGGGTTTCTGCCGCGCAAATCGGGGCAACGAATGCGCAAGTTGGAGAGTCTGTTGGAAACAGCCGGAACCCTGGTCATTTATGAATCGCCGTTTCGAATTGAGAAACTGATCGGCGAGTTGGCTTTGGTTTTCCCCGAGCGAAATGTGGTTGTGGCGCGGGAGTTGACCAAGAAGTTTGAGGAGTTTCTGCGTGGGACGCCGGCGGAGTTGATCGAAGCGATTGGCGAGCGTTCGCTCAAGGGCGAGATGGTCGTGATGATCGGGCCTAATCAGGCTCGGTGAGGATGGCGGATTCGCGGGCGAGTTTTCGGAATCGGCGCAAGGTTGCGCGGCGGAATATCCGCACGCAGAAAACATCGACGATCAATGAGGAGGCAACCCATAAGCCGAGAACCATGAGTGGCCAGTTGAGGATGGGGACTTTCATGAGGAAGACCGCCAGCGAAATGACCGCCGTGGCGACCGCCGGAACGGAGTTGACGATCGTGAACGCGTTGTCTTTGGTCTTTTTCCAGTTCTTTTTGGAGCGAAGCGATTCCCAGATGCCCGCCCAGAATAAGGCGGGTACGTCCGCGGCCATGGTCACAAAGAGGTAGCTCCACGCGAAACAGAGGAGGCTCCACTCGCCGGAGAATTGGGACGTGGTGGTTTGTGTGAAAAGGGAGTGGACGGATGCCGCCAGAAAAACGAGGTCCAACGTCAGCAGGACGATGACGGGGCGCTTGAACGCGCGAGACAGCGCCAAGCGTTGGCCCGCGATGATGTCCCGGGGAGTCAGGCGGGTGAGTAGGAGTTGTTCGAGCGCTCCGGTGGTCTTTTGGTTGTGAATGCCGCGAGTCGCCGCTTCGGCAATCCCGGCTTTGACAACGATGTGAACGACGAGCGCAATGCAGACACAGACCTCGGACAAAGCCAGGGGGCTCAGATCCAGCCACCACAAGAAGGCTCCAATACCGATGGCGACAATGCCGGCGAGACAGTTCCCGTACGCGGACTTGGAAGCCCGCGAGATCAGCCATGCAAAGGGATTTGCATCCAGCGCCTCGGCCCGTTTCAGCGCCCGCTCCCTGACAAAATGGGCATCCCAGGGATCGGGCAGGCTCGCGGTATCGTCGGGGTTTGAGGATGCCACCGCGCGGGAAGGCTTGGCTGGTTTGTCTTGCCATCGTCGCGGCGCAAACCATGACGCGAGGCCGATAATGCCCCAGGCGAAGAGGTGCGTGACGAGCAATTTTAGCCACACGTTGCCGCCGCCGAAGGCGGAGTAGCCGAATGATCCAAGAATTGCCGGGCCGGGGCTGT
>JBLHKZ010000219.1:0-9787 GCA_047618185.1 Limisphaerales bacterium | reverse complement strand
GCGTCGATCGTGAAATCCTCCAGGTTGAAGTTCGCCTCCAGTTCACACCCATCGACCAGCTCCGGCCAATCCACGCTCAAGAACCTGGGCATCTCGGCTCGCGAAACTCGAACCGGCCCGGCAATCGCCTGCGCGCAGATTCGCGGAACCGCGAAGGGACGAAACTCATCCGCCTCGAACATCCACATTCGATCGCCCAGAATCGGGACCGGATGCTTGCCGTCGGGCTTCGCGACCAGTTCGATTTCTCCGTTCTCCTCCAGGGTTGCTTTCATCGGCGACTTGAACGGCTCTTCCAGAACTTGAAACGGGCGATCCTTTCCCAGAGTCATTCGCGGCCGCCCTCGCAACACCGGAAGAAGTTCCGCGAGTTGCGCCGCCCGCAACATCAACATCCCGGGAGTTTCTCCCTCGCCGAGCTCCTCCACCGCATCCAGCAGCGCCAGATCCCGCTCATCAAAGCCAAACGCGACGTCCATCGGCAGCGTGTTCAAGGGCTGCCGACCGCCGGACCACCGGCCCTCCAGATAGACCATGACCTTGTCCGCGCCAACAGCTCGATCAAAATTCGGTGGAAGAACCAGGAAGATTTCGATGGGCTCCCCGTCTTCATCGCCAGCCGCGCGACTCAAGCATTTGTCCGGATTTCGGACTGGCCCCTTCGGCTCGGAGTTCGCGGGCGGCGCTTCCTTGCCGCCCGCGGCGGCGGGAGGCTGGGAATCCCCCTTGATCACCTGAACGCCGATCGCCAGGGAATGGGCGCAAATGGTTCCCCAGTCGCGAGAATCCCGACACCGGCAGAGATTCTCCACATCAATGGCGGACTGAATGACGAGGCCGCAGCGATAGGAAGTCCCGCCCGCCTGAACCGATCCTTTCAGGACGGGAGGCGACCAGTCGGCGCTGAGAACCTTGCCCTCGCGCCAGTAGCTGCGAGCCCTTTGCATGGCCTCCCAACCGCCGATCTTCGCGAGCAGCTTCTCTGTCAGTTCCAGTTCACTCATCCAGCCCCTCGCGACTCCCGGGCACAAAAAAGGCGTCCCGCATGAGCGGGACGCCGCGAAAATCATTTAATCCCGCTCAGGCAGTCGCGGACGCGGCCACGGCGCCAACAACCTTGGCCAGAGTCGATTTGCGGCGACTGGCCGTGCCCTTGTGGATCGTGCCGCGCTTGACGGCCTTGTCCAGAGCGGAGGCCGTCTGGTTCAGAGCTTTTACCGCTTCTTCCTTTTTGCCTTCCGCAGCCAGGGCCCGAACATTTTTCACCAGGTTGCGAACCTTGGACTTGGTTGCGGCGTTCTGTTCCGTCTTGCGGACATTGCTTCGCACGCGCTTCTGAGCTGATTTTGTATTTGCCATATGTCTAAATTCTTGAGCTGAAAGCGCGCTAAGGTAGCGAAACCGGACTCGATGTCAATGGATTGTTGGGGAATATTCGCGCGTCGCGTGAATCCGTCATTCGCCCGCCAGCAAGGTCTCGACCGACTGCCAGATTTCATTGCGAACCAGGTCTATCGGCCGGGATGAATCGACGACCTGAATCCGACTCTGGTTTGCGGCGGCGATCTCCTCAAATCCCCGCCCGACGCGCTCGTAGAATTCCGTATCCGCCTCTTCCATGCGATCCTTGCGCGCGTCCGCCAATTCGGCCCGTTTCCGGATCCGACTCTCGCTCAGCTCCAGAGGCGTCCGCAGGAGAAAAGTCCGATCCGGGCGCGTCTCTCCGACCGCCACGTCGACCACCCTTTGAACCAATTCAAGGTCAAGCCCCCGGCCATAGCCCTGGTAGGCTACCGTCGAATCGAAGAATCGATCGCAAATTACGACCTGTCCCTCGGCCAGAGCGGGTCGGATCACTTCTCTGACCAATTGCGCCCGACTGGCGTTCACCAGCAGCAACTCCGTTTCCGGCGTCATCGAATGACCCACTTCATTGTGCTGAAATAAGTGCCGTATCTCCTCGCCAATCGGCGTCCCCCCGGGTTCGCGAAGCCTCGTCAGCGCTCGGCCTTCGCCCCGCAATCGCTCCTCAAGCAGTCCAATATGAGTGGATTTCCCACTGCCCTCGCCGCCCTCGAACGTAATGAAAATACCCTTGTTCATGAATATCGGGCAGAGAAGGAAGAACGTCGAAAATGCCAGGCAGGTCTCAATTCGTTGCGCATGTCACTTCCGGGCCGGGGCCGGGGTCACAAACCCGGGCGGCAAGGGCCTGAGCGTCTGGGGAATGGCTTTGGACAGGTAAGTAACGAGGGTCTCGATCTGCTTGGCTGTCAGCGGGCCGCCGTATTTCTGTGCAAAAGCCGGCATCAAGGTCCCCGGCTTGCCGTTCTCGGTCCAGTGCTTCCAGTAGGCGGCGTTGGTGCCGTGTTGCAACTTCCTCAAATCTGGCACCATCGACGCTCGATGCTCCGCATTGTGGCAAATGCCGCAGGCCGCGTCGTAAAGCGGCTTGCCGAGTTTCCCCTTTGTCGGGAGCACATGGCAGGCCGCGCACGAGCCGCGAAAAACCGCCTGTCGATTCGCCAGCGCCATCTGGATATTCTTCGCGCGATTGCCCATGCGATTGCCGGACGGGCGGGCGGGCAACTTGGCGATCACCTGGAGCGACTTGGCCCCGACCGTGGTATGCACCACGACCCCTTTGATCTGGGTTCCATACCTGCCGCGAAGATCCATGTCGATAATCAGCTGGCCATTCTCTCCGGGTTTCAAAGACCAGGGCAGCCTCGGCAGCTTCGCAACCGTGCAACCGCAGGAAGTTGTCACCCTCTGGATGACGACTTCGGTCGATGCGGCATTGGTCAAATTAAATTTAAAAAGAGTGTTGGTGGCAGGCTTCTCACTCTCGTACTTCTTTCGATCCGCGTCGAACACCAGCGGGAACGGCCTCGAATGGGCCGGTGCGGCAACGACGACTCGCGCCGCCGCAGCGGGCTTGGCGGCGATCTGCGCCGTGCCGACAAATGCGGGAAGCAAAGCCAAGAATCCCGCTAACAGGCCACATTTAAAAAATATTCGATCACGTTGCATGATCCCGAAAAATAGCATTTTAAGTCGCGCTGGAAAGTATATTCTGGCCGCGATCGGAAATCTGAGCGCGCTTGTCCCGCGCTTAAATTCGCTTTAATCGATACCCGTCCGGCTTGTCCTCGATCGCCCAACCCAATTCAGAGAGGCGATCGCGCAATTCGTCCGATTTCCCGTAGTCCCGGTCTTTGCGCGCCTGAACGCGCTCTTCAGCCAGAGCCTCGATCTCAACCGGCGGTCCTTCGGCGACCTTTTCGCCCACGCCGAACACCGTGTCAATTCGCGCCCAGGTCGCCAATCCCGCCGCGGCTTCCTCGGCCTTGAGCGAGCCCTCCGCCGCACGACGATTCAAATCGCGAACCCAGTCAAAAATCACGCCCCAGGCCTTGGCCACATTCAGATCGTCATCCAGCGCCGCTTCGAAGTTCTTCAAGACTTCGAGGTCGGCTTCGCCGCTCACGTCGCCCGCGATCTCCCGCAACTGGATCAGGCAATTGTCCAGCCGGGCCATGGCCTCGGGCGCGCTTTCCCGCAAACCGTCCTCGGTGAAGTTGAACGTGTCCCGATAGTGCGCGGAGAGCAGGAGAAAACGAATCGCGCCGCCGGTGTAGCCCTTGTCGATCAAGTCCCGCAGCGTAAAGAAATTGCCGAGCTTCTTGGACATCTTCTGCCCATTCACGAAGAGGTGCGCGCCGTGCATCCAATATTTCACGAAAGGCGCGCCCTCGGACTGAACGCAGGCGCCCTCGCTTTGGGCGATCTCATCCTCGTGATGCGGAAATTTCAAATCTTCCCCGCCCAGATGCAGATCGAAGCTCGGCCCCAGCAAATCCATACTCATGGCGCTGCATTCAATATGCCAACCCGGCCGCCCTTCGCCCCAGGGACTTTCCCAAAACACCTCTCCGTCGGTTTCCACGCGCGCCTTCCAAAGCGCGAAATCCGCGACCGACTCTTTCTCATACTCGTCCTGGCTGACGCGCTCGCCAGGACGCATCTCATCCAGATTCAGCTTCTGTAGCTTGCCGTAGCTGTGGCCTGCCTCCATGTATTTGCGGATGCTGAAATAGACGGACCCGTCGTCCGCCTGATAGGCAATGCCCCGGGCCATCAACTTCTCGATCAGCGTGAGAATGCCCGCGATGTGCTCCGTGGCGCGGGGCACGCTTGTCGGCGTCTCGCAGTTCAGAATCTTAAGATCGTCGAGAAAGGAGTTTTCATACTTTGCCGTGAAATCTGCGCGTGACATTCCGGATTCGCGGACGTTGGCGATGATCTTGTCATCCACGTCCGTGATATTCATCACGTGGTTCACTTCGAATCCCTTGAACGTGAGATAGCGCCGAACCAGGTCGACAAAGACAAATGTGCGGAAATTCCCAATATGCGCGAAATCGTAGACCGTCGGGCCGCAGGCGTACATGCCCACCTTCTTCCCCGCAGGATCGATCGGAACGAATTCCTCTTTCGAGCGCGACAACGTGTTGTAAATCTTCAATGCCATAATCTGAAACGGGGCGGGAGCCTAACGAGCGTCGGCCGGATTTCGAAGCAGAAAAGGGTGGATTCCACGCTCGCCCAAAAGTCATTCAATCACTGCAAAGTCTTGGCGAACGCCGCAAACCCTTCGCGCGTCGCCTCGCGTCCGCTCTCTAACGCCTCCTTGATGCGTTTCGAATCCAGATCAACGCCCCGCTCGTGAAGCAGACTCGCCGCCTGCGCCGCTATCGCCTGATCGTATTCGCGCAAGGCCCGGATCAAGGAGCCGACGTCATCACCGTGGCGAGCGACCAATTGTTTCGCGTATCCGCGCGGCGAGGTGTATTTGCCGTCGCCGTCCGCATCCACGTAGACGGGGTTTGTCACCCCGACAACCCGGGGAGTCCATTTCTTTGAGCTGGGCTGATACGGCCGCGGAATCGCCCAGAACGGCGCCGTCACGCCTGGTCCCGTAGCAACCGCAACGATCCAGAAATCTTGGTTTCCCGACTCATATGATTTTGCCCATCGCGCCGAAAAGGACACCTCGAACGGTCCGTGATCCAAAGGCTCCGACAATTTCGGCACACCGGGGAAATCCTGCAAATCCAGTCCGTTCAGGGTCGGGAATGCATTTCCAGAAGGATCCTTCCGTCCATTGACATAGACCGCCAATCGAATCCCATCCACCTTCCGCGGCCGAATCCACCCCGGGCTCCTCAGATTGATCGCGATTCGAGAATCCGTGTTCCAATCTGCAACCAGTTCACCCATCCCATATTTCCCGTTCACTTCGATATCCACGAGCAGGCCCATGCTCACAGCGACGCGCCCCTCGCGATAACTGCGCACAATTTCATCAACGTTCAGATTCGCGGGATTGCTGTCGTCGGCCTTCACGTAGGATCGCCCCTGCCCGAGAATCATCCGACTCACATAATGCGTGTCGCTCGCGCCGACGCCGGTGATGCGATAGCCGTAGTTCAGCATCCCGAACCAATCGCGAATCGGATCCATCAAATCCGACTGAAGCGCCGCCGAGGTGACTATCTCCATCGCGTCAAAACTGTAATCGCCCTCGCGCAAATTCTGCCCTGTCACCTGTCGAAAATGTTCCGGATCAACCGGCGTGAACCCGCTGTGCACGTTCCGCGGATGGTTGAGCACGATGACCTTCGCGCCCGTTCGTCCGCGAATGGACTTCATTAGCTCCGTCCAATCGCCCAATTTGGAATCCGGCAGCGAACTGCCAGGCAAGATCGGAAATGCGTTGAAGTGCCCTGTCTTCGTGGTGACCTCATTTCCCACGACCGAAGTAAAGCGATCGCTCAACTTCAGCTTCTTAAGGGTCTCGGTGTAATCCGTGTGGTGATTGTGATCGGTGGCGACGGCAAATTCGATTCCCTCTCCCGCGATCGTGACCATGCCCTCGTCAATCGTCGCGTCGCCATGTCCGCTATAGGTGAGATTGTGGATGTGGCAATCCGCCGCCACCCAGCCCTCCGTGTTGACCTCGCGCGCCAGCGACATCGAAAGATCGAACTTGTCACCCACCGCCACTGTCACGTGATTCGTGGCGACGGAATATTCAAAGCCGCGGCTCGCATAAATCGTGTACTTCCCCGGACGCAATCCAATCCGCGCCTTCCCATCCGGGGTGTAGACAACGCCCGTCCTCACCGCCAACCGCTGTCCCGGTTTCGTCGGCAGCACGCCCTTACCGGTGGGCAGTGTTTCGTCCGGGTCGGTGTAAACCGGAGCCAACGCGCCCTCATGGTCCGCGATCGTGATCCGACATGGCACGGCAACTTCGCCCTTCAGCGTCTTCAATTTCACTTCTATCGCGACCGAAGCCTCGTTCACCGCCGCTTCAAAGGGCCGCGAATCCAGAACGATCTCGCCCACGAGGATGTCGTCCGTATTCTTGGGCGGCACGATCGACAACAGGTTTTCGCCGTCCTTCAAAACGCCCGCCGGAACGCGAAACGGCGTCACAAGTTTCACCTCCATATTGGCGAGACGCCCCACGGTCTTGCCGTTGAGCTTCACGGACCAAGCATACTTCACGTCGTCCTGGCGAACGAACAATGTCGCCTCGCCGGCATTCGCGCGGGCCTGAAATCGCAGGTCGAGCTGTCGGCCTTGCGGCGTCTTCCCGGCGAAATGTTCCCATTCCGGGAAGCCCGGCGTTCCCAGATGGAAGCGTTCATCGGTGATGACAAGTTGCGCCGCCGCGATGGCGCTCGCTCCGCCAAACAATCCAATGCAAACCATCGCCACTTGCGCGGCCGGCCGAATCCTCATTATCTGTAAAATGCTTCTCACGGTGGCAGCAAAGGCTTTCCAAAAACTTTTTGAAAGTTTTTTCCCCTTTGCGATCGGTTGGACAGCTTTTGTCCCACCCGGGTCTTTAGGGTTTTCTCAAAACAGCAATCAAAAGATTGAGAGACAAACCATGACAACAACACAACAACTGGAAATCCAATTCCCCAATGCCGGCCTGTCCAAGGCCACCCGCCGAAAACGCCGGCCCAACCAGCACGCCGGCTGGTGGTTCAGCCGCATGCGTCGCGAAACAGAAAAACCAATCACCGGCGCGAACGGCTCCCTGTCGGAAAGCCGATCGAACTGAACGCGAACATCCAAGCCGCTTTTCACTCAACGACCAAACCCAGGCGAAAGGAGAAACCAAATGCTGATTGCGGCGACGCGGGCTCAATGATCGGTCTTCAATACATTAAAGGAGGTTATTCAATCCGAATCCGTGCTTGACCCATTGACCGAACTCGCGCGAAGCAGATTGTCGAATCCAAAACCGCATCCCGGTCACTTGGGCCCACGCCGCCGCAATCAGCCCCACTTTTACGCAACTTTTGCTCGTTTCATTCCGTCTTCTCGATTGAACTCCGAGCCATGCAATTTCAATCGAGCCAATTTTTTTCCTCCTCTTAATACGATCTTTACAAGCCCACGATTAACTCCATCCGAATCCACACACGAATTATGAAAAACACGAAAATACTTTTCACGACGGCCATCGCGTTTGCGCTGCTGACGGGAACGACTCTGGCCCAAGGTCAGAAAACCGGCCCTGGCGGCGGAAATCGCGGCGGATTTGATCAGGGCGGACGCGGCGCACCCGGAGATCAAGGCGGCAACCGATTTGGAGGTCCTCCCGGCGGTCAGGGCGGTCAGGGCGGTCAGGGAGGCCAGGGCGGAAATCGCTTCGGAGGCGGGCGCGGCGGACCGCCCGAACACCCCATTCTCACTGCCATCGACAAAAACAAAGACGGCGTGCTCACCGAAGATGAGATCAAGAACGCCGTGGCGGCCTTGAAAACACTCGATAAGAACAAGGACGGCAAACTTACGCAGGATGAGATGCGCCCCTCGTTTGGCGGGCGCGGCGGCCCGGGCGGCGGACGAATGGGAGGTCAAGGCGGACGCGGCGGATTCGGAGGCCCTCCCGGCGGTCAGAGCGGCCCCGGAGGACAAGGCGGACGCGGCGGATTTAGCGGCCCTCCCGGCGGCCAAGCCGGTGGTCAGAGCGGCAGCTTCAATTACGCGGACCGCATCATGGTGCACGATAAGAATAAGGACGGCAAAGTCAGCAAGGCTGAGCTGCCCACGCGGATGCAATCCATGCTCGATCGGGGCGACTTGAACAAGGATGGCTTTATCGACAAAGCGGAAGCCAACAAGATGGCGGCCAACATGGGACCAGGCGGCGCCAGCTCAGGCGGTCGCGGCAGCAAGAGCGGAGGCCGTCCACAACGGCCCCAGTTCGACAAATAGGGCCCGCCCATCCGGTCTCAAAATTCCAGGCCCGTCCCGGCAATCGCGGGGCGGGCTTTTTTTATTCTCTGAAATCCGAGCAGCGCAAAAACTTCCGCGTCTCCTGCGCGCCATAGGTTCACCTTGACATTTGCGCCCGCCAGCGACTTTTTCTAACCATCTTGTCGCCCAAACAAAATGCGCTTTTGAGCGCCTTCCAGCAACGCCCCGACCGCGTCACGTTGATCCTCCTAGGGCTCTTCACGGCGCTCGTTTTCCTGCCCGTGCTGGGAAACGATTTCGTCGTCTTCGACGACCGCGAGTACGTCTATGACAACGAACTCGTAAAAAGGGGCGTCACGCTCGAAGGCATTCGCTGGGCCTTCACCGACAGTTTCCAGCAGGGAAATTGGGACCCCTTCAACTGGCTTTCCCACATGCTCGCCTGCGAACTGTTTGGCGTAGCTCCGGCGGGACATCACTTCGTCAACCTCGCGCTTCATGTCGCCATCACCCTGCTGCTCTTCATTGCGTTGCGGCGAATGAAGCTCCCGATCGTCCCCTGCGCGATAGTCGCCGCCCTCTTCGCAATTCATCCCATTCATGTCGAACCCGTCGCCTGGGTCGCCGAGCGAAAAGGGCTGCTGAGCAGCTTGTTCTGGATGCTGACCCTGCTCGCGTATTTAAAATTCGTAAATGTGCGCAGCCGCAAGAACTACGCCTGGATCGTCGTCTGGTTCGTGCTCGGACTGATGTCCAAGCCCATGCTCGTCACTCTCCCCTTTACTCTTTTGCTGCTCGATTTCTGGCCGCTCAATCGAATGTTTAATTCTCCCGACGCCGACGGGAAACCGATGCCTTCAACGTCAGGTCCGAGACCTGGCGCCTTCGGACGTCTAATTCCGCTGGCGAAAGAGAAGTGGCCGCTGTTCCTCATTTCCTTTGTCTGGATGCCCATCGCCGTGCTGTCGCAGAAAGCCTTCGGAGCGGTCGCCACTCTCGATCCCTTTCCGCTCGGCGAAAGAATCCAAAACGCTTTAGTCTCCTACTGCGTCTACCTGCGAAAAATGGTCTTCCCGAACGATCTCGCGGTGCACTATCCGTTTCCCGAAACCTTCCCGCTCTGGCAAACCCTGGCCGCGATCGCCCTTCTCGGCGGCCTTAGCGTCGCGGCTTTCATGACCGCAAGAAAAAGACCCTACCTGTTTGTTGGCTGGTTTTGGTTTCTTGGCTCCATGGTTCCCGTCATTCAAATCGTGCAGATCTGGACGCACGCCATGGCCGACCGATACGCCTACATTCCGTCGATCGGCATCTTTATCGTCGTTGTTTGGGGAGGCGCTGAACTCTTTAAAAAATACCAGCTCAAGCCAGCCGCCCAAAGAGCCCTCGTTGCGATCCTCCTGGCTACTTGCTCTGTCGCGACGATTCGTCAGACCGCCCACTGGAAGGACACGATTTCGCTTTTCGGGCACGCGAGAACGGTCACCTCCGGCAATGCGCT
>JBLHKZ010000218.1:0-9795 GCA_047618185.1 Limisphaerales bacterium | reverse complement strand
CCGGCGCCGACACTTGACACCTGATCTGTTGACATCAGATCCGGCATGTTCTATATCTAGATTCTAATGAAAACGACTGTCATGGGAACCACCCCGCCGCCCGACGTTGATGAAGCGTTTTGGGGCCCAATCTCCCGGTAGAGCTACACTCGCTTTCCCGCCATTTCAGGCGTCAAACAACCCTCAACCTATGAATAACAATCACGCAACCGGCGGCGCTCTGTGTCCCAAAATCTCCAGAACCCGCAAATCGCGCCTAATGGCGCGACGCCACTTCCTGCAGGTCGGCGCCGTCACCGGCCTCGGCCTGACCATGGGTGACCTGTTCCGAATCGAGTCCCAGGCGGCCATCAAGGATTACGAGTCCAAAGAGGGAAGGGCCAAGAGCGTCATCCATATCTTTCTGCCAGGCGGCATGGCGCATCAGGAGTCCTTTGACCCGAAACCCTACGCGCCCGTCGAGTATCGCGGCCCGCTCGGCACGGTAAAAACGAAGCTGGACGGCGTGTTGTTCAGCGAAGGCCTGGCTAAGACGGCCCAGGTAGCGGACAAGATCGCGGTTTGCCGGTCAATGACCCACGGCGAGGCCGCCCACGAACGCGGCACGCACAATATGTTTACCGGATACCGGCCCAGTCCGGCCCTGTCCTACCCGTCCTTCGGGTCGGTTGTTTCGCACGAATTCGGCCCCCGAAAAAACCTGCCGCCCTATGTCTGCATTCCTGGCCAGCCAAATGAATTCGCCGGCAGCGGTTATCTAAGCTCGGCCTACGGACCGTTTTCGTTGGGCTCTGATCCGGCCAACGGCGGTTTCCAAGTCAAGGATCTGTCGCTCCCGGGCGGCCTGACCAACGAGCGTTTCGACTTCCGCAAGGGCATGCTCACGAGCGTGGACGCCCATTTCAGAAACCTGGAGAAATCCGACGCGCTCAACGCGATGGACACCTTTTACCAGCGCGCCTACTCGCTGATCAGTTCCAAGGAGGCTCGCGAGGCCTTCAACCTCAACGCGGAGCCGGACGCGATGAAGAACGCCTATGGCAAGAACACCGCCGGCATGCGTTTCCTCATGGCCCGCCGCCTCGTCGAGGCCGGCGTCAGGATGGTTTCCGTGACCTACGGGGGATGGGATCACCACGACAACATCGCCAATGGCATTCGCGGTCAGATGCCAAGTTTCGATCAGGCCTATTCGATGCTCATCAACGATCTCGACCAGCGCGGCCTGCTGGATTCCACGTTGGTCGTCGTCAGCAGCGAATTCGGCCGCACTCCCAAGATCAACAAGACCAACGGCCGGGACCACTGGCCCAAGGTGTTCAGCGTCGCGCTCGCCGGCGGCGGCATCAAGCGCGGCTTCGTCTACGGCGCTTCGGACGCCACCGCGTCCGAACCCGATGAAAAGCCGCTGACCGTCGAGGATCTCTCCACGACCATCTATCATCAGCTCGGCATTGTGGCGGACAAGGAACTCATGGCCCCCGGCGGTCGTCCGATTGAAATCGTGGACGGCGGCAAGGTGGTCAAGGAGCTCCTCGCCTGACGCCCGTCACGCCATGAAACGCTGCAAATTCCCTTTCGCCGGCTTCCTGCTCGCCGGGTTGGTTACGGCTCTCCAGGCCGCGTCTCCGAGCCTTTCCATTGTCACGCCGCGCGGCGGGCAGCGCGGCGTCGAGGTGGAGACTGTCTTTCACGGCGCCAGGCTGGGCGAGGCCAAAGAAATCCTGTTCTACGATCCCGGCATCACGACCGTTTCCCTCAACTCGACCAACGCGGCGCAGCTGAAGGCGAAATTAAAGATCGCGCCGGACGCCCGGCTGGGATCCTACGTGGTGCGCGTGCGCACGGTTGACGGCCTCACCGAGGCGCGCACGTTCACGGTCGGTCAATATCCGGTGGTCGCGGAAAAGGAACCCAACGGCGACTTCGAGGCGCCACAGAAAATCGCGCTGAACAATACCGTTCATGGCGTCGCGGACAATGAGGATATCGACTACTACCAGATCGAGGCGAAGAAAGGTCAGCGGATCACCGCGGAGGTGGAAGCGATGCGGCTGGGTTCCGCGCTGGTCGACTGCTACGTCGCCATTCTCGACAAGAAACGATTTGAGTTGGCCGCGCGCGACGACTGCGCATTGTCCCTGCAGGATCCGTACGCTTCGGTCATCGCGCCGGAAGACGGCTTGTATGTCATCGTCGTGCGTGAAAGCAGCTACGCCGGCAAGGGCGACAGCCGGTATTCCCTGCACGTTGGCGAGGCTCCGAGGCCGGCGATTGCATATCCTGCCGGCGGCAAGGCCGGATCTGAAATGGAAGTAAAATTCATCGGCGATGTTCGCGGCGAATTTGTGGAGAAAATCAAACTCCCCGCCACGCCCGTTGGCGTGCACCGGCGCTATGTCGTTCAGAACGGTCAGTCGTCGCCGTCGCCCAATCCCCTTCGCGTCGTACCCTTCGACAACGTTCTCGAAGCGGAGCCCAACAACAACGCGGGCGAAGCGACCAAAACCGCCGCCGCGCTGCCGCTGGCCTTCAACGGCATCATTGCCAGCGCCGGCGACATCGATTTTTTTCGATTCAATGCCGTGAAAGGGCAGCGTTTCGACGTTCGCTGCGTTGCCCGCGGCATTCGTTCGCCGCTCGATCCGGTGATGACGCTGCACAACGCCGCCGGCGGCCAGATCGCCGGCAATGACGACTCGGGCGGACTCGACAGTTTCATCAGTTGGACCGCGCCGGCGGATGGGGAGCACCTCGTTGCCGTCCGTGACCACCTGGGGAAGGGCGGAGCCGATTACGTGTATCGGGTCGAATTCACGCCGGTGAGCCCCAGTCTGACGCTGGGCATTCCCGAATACGCCCGCGCCAGCCAGGAGCGCAACTCCGTAGTCGTGCCCCGCGGCAATCGATTCGCCACGCTCATCCGTGTGGGGCGCTCCAACTTTGGCGGCGATGTCGCCCTAGAGGCGCCGGAACTGCCGGTCGGCGTCAAAATGAGCGCCGATGTCATCGCGGGCAACGTCAACGAAACTCCGGTCGTGTTCGAAGCGGCGGCGGACGCCCCCATCGCCGCAAAGCTTGCGCCTTTGGTCGGTCGGCAGGCGCAGAACAAGGACATCAACGGCGGATTCAAGCAGACGCTCGATCTGATCTACGGCCAGCCAAACAATACGGTCTATTACCGCGAAACGGTCGATCGCGTGGCGGTGGCGGTGACCGAAGAGGCGCCTTTCAAGATTTCGATAGTGAAACCGAAAGTTCCGCTTGTGCAGGGCGGTTCAATGACTCTCAAAGTGACAGCCGAGCGCAAAGAAGGCTTCAAGGCGCCGATCAAGCTGCGTATGTTGTGGAATCCGCCGGGAGTCGGCTCTCAAAACGAAGTCACCCTTGGCGAAGGGCAGACCGAAGCCTCCTATACGCTCAACGCCAATGGCAACGCCGCGTTGCGCGTCTGGAAAATCGCCATCCTGGCCAACAGCGACGCCGGCAAGGGTCTCATTTGGACGTCCTCCCAGCTCATGGATCTGACGGTGGACAAGCCGTATATAGGGTTGCAGATCCCGCTGGCCGCATCCGAGCAGGGCAAACCCGCCGGCGTGCTTTGCAACATCCAGCAGCTCCAACCCTTCGACGGGGAGGCGACCGTCCAATTGCACGGCATTCCGCCCAAGGTCACGATCAGCCAGAACCCGCTCAAGATCACCTCGACAAACTCGGCGGTCGTGTTTAATGCGTCCGTGGCGGCTGACGCGCCCGTCGGCCAGCACAAGTCCCTGTTTTGCCAGGTCATCGTCTGGAAAAACGGGGAACCCATCGCCCATAATATTGGCGGCGGCGGCGTTCTTAGAATTGACCCCCCTCCTCCCGCCCCGAAAGTGGCCGCGCCCGCGCCCGTGCCGGCTCAACCGGTCGCCGTCGCCAAGGCTCCAACCCCGCCGCCGCCGGCTGCGCCGCCCAAGCCTCTGTCACGCCTTGAACAACTCCGGCTTCAGGCCAGGGAAGCCGCGCTGGCCCGTTCCAGGAAGTAACCCTCACTGCCCCGGCCCTTTCGCAGCGCGGCGCCCCAATACAGCCATGCAAAAACTCTTTCGTATCATTCCCTTCCTGTTGACCGCGCTGGTCGCGGACACCCACGCCGCCGGAGAACTGACGCGGGTCGAGGTGTTCCCCGCCGATGTCACTCTGTTGCACGCGCTCGACCGGCAAAACCTCATTGTTCAGGCCGCCTACAACGACGGCGTCACGCGGGATGTCAGCGCCGAGGCGAAATACACCTTCGCCAACCCGGCGTTGGTCAGGAAGGCGGGCAATCTCATCACCCCGGCCGCCGACGGCTCAACCGAATTGAAGATTGAGTTTGGCGGCAAGACTCTGACCGTCCCCATCTCGGTGAAAGACGCAGCGAAAGAGCGCCCGGTCAGCTTCAAGAACGACGTCATGCCCGTCTTCATGCGCAGCGGGTGCAACACCGGCTCCTGCCACGGAGCCGCGCGAGGAAAGGACGGGTTCCGGCTCTCGCTGTTCGGGTTCGATCCGGACGGCGACCATCATCGCATCACCCGCGAGTTCGCGTTGCGACGCGTCAATCTCGCGCTGCCGCACGAATCGCTCATGATGCTCAAGGGCTCCGGCAAGGTGCCGCACACCGGAGGGAAATTGTTTGAAGAAAACAGCGAGGAATATGAAGCTCTGGCCCGCTGGCTAACGGCCGGCGCGCCCAGCGATCCCAAGGACGTCATCACGCCCGTTTCCATGGAAATCCTCCCGCGCCAGGCCGTGCTTGAAGGGGAGGGCGCCACGCAGCGCATGACGGTAAGGGCGACCTACTCCGACGGCTCAAAACGGGATGTCACCAGCCTCTGCCTGTTTCTTTCCAACAACGAAACGTCGGCGACGATCGACAAAAACGGCCTGGTCACCGCCAGCCAGCGAGGCGAGGCGTTCGTAATGGCCCGCTTCGCAACATTCACGGTCGGCTCGCAGGTCATCGTCATCCCCAAGGATCTGAAATACGAGTGGCCCAATATTCCCGAGCAGAACTACGTGGACACCCTCGTCTTCAACAAGCACAAGAAACTGCGTATCGCTCCTTCCGGCTTGTGCTCGGACGAGGCCTTCCTGCGCCGCGCGTTTCTCGACATTACCGGAACGATTCCCACCCCCGCCGATTACAAGCGCTTCACGTCGGACACGAGAGAGGACAAGCGCGACCGATGGGTCGACGAACTCCTCGACCGCAAGGAATTCATTGAAATCTGGGTGATGAAATTCTCGGAACTGCTCCGAATCCGCAGCGACGGCAACGTGCGCATGAGCTACAAGGCCACGCTGCTCTACTTCAACTGGCTGAACGAAAAACTCTCGGCCAACGTGCCGATGAACGAAATTGTGACCGAACTGCTCTCGGCCACCGGCGGCACGTTCAGCGCTCCGGCCAGTAATTATTACCAGATCGAGCAGGACACGCTGAAGATCACCGAGAACGTCGCCCAGGTGTTCATGGGGATGCGCCTCCAGTGCGCCCAGTGCCACAATCATCCCTTCGACCGCTGGACGATGGACGACTACTACAGCTTCGCCGCCTTCTTCAGCCAGGTTGGCCGAAAGGCCGCAGAGGATCCGCGCGAGAAAATTATCTTCAACTCCGGCGGCGGCGATGTGCGTCATCCCGTCGGCAATCGCGTGATGACGCCGAAGTTTCTCGGAGCCGAAGTCCCCGATGTCGCCGGCAAGGACCGCCGCAAGGTTCTCGCCGAATGGCTGGCTTCGCCGAAAAATCCTTGGTTCGCCCGCAATCTCGTCAACATCGTCTGGGCGCACTTTCTCGGCCGGGGAATCATTGAGCCCGTGGACGACGTCCGCATCAGCAATCCCCCGGTGAACCCCGAATTACTGGATGAATTGGCCCGTCGTTTCACCGAGAGCAACTACGACTTCAAGAAGCTCGTGGCCGACATCTGCAAGTCCCGGGTCTATCAGCTTTCGACCCAGCCGAACGAGTCGAACGAACTCGACACAACGAATTATTCCCACGCCCAGGTTCGCCGAATCCGCGCCGAGGTGCTGCTCGACGTCATCTCCCAGGCCACGGGGACGAAGAACAAGTTTCAGGGCCTGCCGTTGGGAGCCAGCGCCGTGCAGATCGCCGACGGCAATGTGAACACCTACTTCCTCACGACCTTCGGCCGCGCGAAACGTGAGTCCGTGTGCTCCTGCGAGGTGGTCATGGAGCCCAATCTTTCCCAGGCCTTGCACCTGCTGCTGGGCGACACGCTCAACACACGCGTGCCGCAGGGCGGGGTGGTGGCCGAAGCGCTCAAGGACGGCAAGACGCCCGCCCGGGTGATCGAGGATCTCTATATCCGCTGCTTCTCGCGTCGCCCGACCGCCGCCGAGGCGAAGGACCTGGGCGACAAAATCGCTGCGCAGTCCAACCAACAACAGGCGCTTGAAGACCTTTTCTGGGCCCTGCTGAACGCCAAGGAATTCGTGTTCAACCACTGAATTGCCGAATCCCAAATCAACCCGAATTGACACGAATGAATCGCCGCCCAAGTCGAAACATGTCGAAATTTTTTTCAGCTCTCGCAGTCGCCGGCTCCTTGTCCGCGCAGGCCGCCGCGCTTCCTGACAAGGTCACCTACGATGACCATGTCGTGCCGATTCTGCGCAATCACTGTTTCAACTGCCACAACGCCGACAAGAAGAAGGCCGACCTCGATGTGGCGAGCTACAACGGCATCATAGCGGGCGGCGGCAGCGGATCCTCGGTGGCCGCCGGGGACGCTTCCGGCAGCCTCCTTTGGAAACTCATCAATCACCTTGAGGAGCCGAACATGCCGCCCAAAGGGCCCAAACTGCCCGAGAGCGAATTGGCCGTCTTCAAAAAATGGATCGATGGCGGTCTCCTGGAGAGCTCCGGCTCCAAGGCCGTCGTCAGCAAGAAACCGAAATTCGATCTGACCCTCTCGGCGCCGTCCACCACCCGGCCGGAAGGCCCGCCGCCGATGCCCAATGGCGATCTGCTGCTTGAGCCGCCGGGCCGGGCCGCCAAGCCCGGCGCCGTCGCCGTCGTCGCCGCCAGTCCGTGGGCGCCGCTTGTGGCGGTGACCGGACAGAAGCAGGCGCTTCTCTATCATACGGACACGCTGGCCATCGAAGGAATACTGCCTTTCCCGGAGGGATTTCCCTATGTCATCAAGTTCAGCCGCAACGGCCAGTTGCTCCTCGTCGGCGGAGGTGTCGGAGCGAAAATCGGCAAAGTGGTTATCTTCAGCGTCGCCACCGGCAAACGCATTACCGAAGTCGGCGACGAACTCGACTCCGTTTTGGCGGCGGACTTGTCGCCCGATCAGTCGCAGGTCGCGCTGGGCGGTTCGGCAAAGGTGATTCGCATCTATTCCACGGCCACCGGCGAACTGGAGCATACGATCAAGAAACACACCGAATGGATCACCGCGCTCGAATACAGCCCGGACGGCGTGCTGCTGGCCTCAGGCGACCGCAACGGCGGGGTTCATCTTTGGGAAGCCGCCGCGGCCCGGCCCTACAGCGACCTCAAGGCGCACACCAAGGCAATTACCGGCATCGCATGGCGCGACGATTCAAACGTCGTCGCGACGACCGGAGAAGACGGTCAGATCATGCTTTGGGGCGTTGAGAACAGCAACCGCATCCGCAATTGGGGCGCGCACGGCGGCGGGTCGCAGTCCGTCCGGTTCAGCCACGATGGCCGGCTCATTTCAACCGGGCGCGATCGGACGGTCAAACTTTGGGACGCCAACGGCGGGCAGCAACGCGCCTTTGAAGCCTTTGGCGACATGGCGCTCAGCGCCGCCATCACCCACGACATGACCCGCGTGATCGGCGCCGATTTCAGCGGCGTAATCCGGGTTTGGAACGCCGTGGATGGCAAACGACTGGGCCAACTGGACGCCAATCCTCCCACGCTGGCGCAACGCGTTGAATCCGACAATCTCCGTCTGGCCAAGGCAAAGAGCGCCCACACTCAGACGGCCTCGGCGCATTCGGCCGCGGAAGCCAAATCCGCCAACGCCGCTGCGGCGCTCGAAGCCGCCCGCAAGAAGGCCGTCGAAACCGCCGCCGTCATGGCCGCCGCCGACAACGCCTTGAGCGCCTCGAAGCAGGCTCATCAACAGGCGACAGCCGCGAAGGAAACCGCGCAGAAAAACGGCGCTGAGAAACAGGCTGAGCTCACGGCGAAGAATGCCGGACTCGCCGCGGCCCAAAAGGCCGTGTCCGATTTGCAAAAGGCGACGAGTCCCGCGCGGGAGGCCCTTGCCGCCGCCGCCGCCGCCCGCAAAGCGGCCGAGGAGTCGTTCGCCAAAACCCGGACCGCCGCGGAAGCCGCCCCAGGTAACGCCGCTTTATCGGAAGCATTCGCGATGGCCGGGAAAAACGCGGAGAACACCGGGCTCACCGCCGCCAATCTCGGCAAGGCCGTCGCACAACTTGAAGCGAAGTCCGCGGCCGCCGGAAAAACGGTCGACTCCCTGCAGGCGGAAGTCACGGCCGTTCAAACCACTTTCGCCGTGACGCAAAAACGGATCGCCGCGACCACTGACGCCTTCGCCAAGGCCGAAACAGATTTGAAAACCACGACCGACGCCCACGCCAAAGCGGGCGTCGAGGCGGCCGCGGCCGCGAAGGCCGTTCCGCCCATGGAAGCGGAAAACAAAGCTGCCGCCGAGGCGCTCGCGAAATCCAAAGCGCAGTTCAGTGAATCCGTCGCGCGCGTCGCGGCGGTGGAAGGCGAACTGGCGCGCTGGAAAGCCGCGCAGGCCAACGTGCCAACGCTAGCCGCCGCCGCTGAATTGGAGAAAGCGGAACTGGCCGCCGAGGCCGCGCAAGCGAACGCCGCCAACCTCGAATCCGTTGCTCAACAGTCTGCCGCTCAACTCGTGCAGGCCGAAAAATCCCTCATGGACGCGAACAATCAGGTTGTCGCCGGAATGCAACAGGCAGTCGCGGCCAAGACGAAGCAGGAAACGGCCAAGGCCGCGCAGCCGAAGATGCAAGCCGACTTGACCGCCCTTGAGGCGGCCGCTGCGGCGAAGGCCAACGCTCTCAAAGCGGCAGCCGACCTGATGGGCAAGGCCCAGGCGACGCTCAAGTCGCTCCAGGAAGCCGGAGCGAAAGCGGAGGCCAGTGACAAAGCCGCCGCCGAAGCCCTCGCGCAAATCAAGGCCGCGATGGAGATTCCGGGAATGAAAGAGAAACTGGCCGATGCTGACGCCAAAGCCCGGGCCGCGACGAATGGGAACTCGGCAATGCTTGAGTCGTTGCGCAAGGCCGCGGTTGAACAGGATGCCGGGATCAAGTCCCTGACCGCCGACCACTCCAGGGCGAAAGCTGAATTGGAGATCGCCACGCAGATGGTCACCGCCGCGCGCCAGGCTCTCGACAAGCAGGCTGCGCTTATCAAGGAATCGGAAACCGCCTTGGCGACCGCCAGCGAAGGAATGGCCAAGGCCAGAACGGAAGCGGAGAAATTCACCGCCAGCATCCCCGGCCTGAAGGCCGCCGTGGAAAAAACGACGACCGTCGCTGCTGCCGGCCGGGACATCGCCGTCAAAGCCGTCGCCGCAGTGGCCCCGGTCAAACAACAGCATGCCGGACTTGAGGCGGCCTACCGGGCTCTCAAGCCGAAGAGTTAGAGCGTTGCGCGCTGGGTCTCCGCTCTGTCCTGGTGAATAATTTGTACACGTCGGAAATCAACGAGTTGCAGATGCTTGAATTTAGGGCCTGAAACGGGCATTTTTGGAGCTGTGAATG
>JBLHKZ010000217.1:0-9805 GCA_047618185.1 Limisphaerales bacterium | reverse complement strand
TTGAACGTTGTTCCCAGGGTAGGTCGTGCCTCCCAACCCTGGGCTTTGGGGCGGAATCCCGTTGGGATTCGAAGGCGACCGATTCGAAAACTTATGGGTAATGCACAGCTCCGAGGAGGGCCTGTCCTGAGCTTGTCGAATGGGTTAGGGGTGGGTTCTGCTTCAATGCAAATATCGATTCCCAAAATTCGATCTGCGCCCGGTATTGGACTTTCAACGATTCGCTGCTTGTTGAATCGGTCGAGCTGCGGTTCTCTCCCCGGAGTCACACTTTCCAGAATGAAACCGAGAATTAAATTGGGTGAAGCGAAAACCTCCTTCGGGGGAGTCATGGCGCTTAACGAACATGACGGCGCCTTTTCAATCAACTTCAATGGCCAGGAGCTGATGCACTCCAAGGCCAGCGCCTCGGAGAGCCTTATGGGTAATCTGGGCACGGTTCGCCTCGACAAGTTGGGCGCCTTCCGCGTTCTGGTGGGCGGGCTGGGCCTGGGCTTCACACTCAAGAATGTTTTAAAATCCGTGGGACCGAAAACAACGGTCGAGGTGGTGGAGTTGATCCCGGAGGTGGTCGAATGGAATCGAACGCATCTGAAGAAACTGAATGGGGCTTTGTTGGACGATCCGCGCGTGAAAGTGCGCGAGGAGGATGTGACGACTTTGCTGCGGAACGCCAAGCCTGAGACATACGACGCCATCCTGCTGGATGTCGACAACGGCCCCGTCGCCATGGTCGCGGCGAATAACTTCTCTTTGTACTCAAATGCCGGCATTAGCGCGATTTGCGCCTCCTTGAAGCCGGCCGGCCGGGCCGTGGTCTGGTCGGCGGGAAAGGACGGGAAATTTGAGAATCGATTGCGTCAGGCCGGACTCAGGGTGAAGGGCGTGCCCGCCAAGATGCATGAGCGGGCGAGACGCGAGGCCTACATGCTTTACGTGCTGGAGCCGAACACGACGGGCCGCTAGCGGGGAGGGATGAATTCCACGGCTCCCTGTTTTGTTTGGGTAGGCAGCGCTTCCTGAAAAACGAGATGCGCCAATTCACATCAAGACTCGCATTCCGCGCTGTGACCGAGTCACTCGGCTGCTATAGTCCTTCGCATGAAACGACGAGTTTTCCTTCAAACAATTCCGGGCATGGTTCTGGGCGCTCCTTTGCTGGCCGCAGTTAAAACCGGCGGGTTGGAGGCGGCGGCGGACGTGCTGGCTGGGGCCGCGGCCAGCGGCCAGATTCATGCCGCCTCGCTTTATGTGCGGCGGGGTGAACGCGTGTTGGCTCGTTCGTTTGGCGCGGCGAAGACCAGCGACAGCATCTTCCTGCTGGCCTCGATTTCCAAGCCGATCTCCGTGGCTGCCCTGATGCGTCTTTATGAGAAGGGCGAGTTCGGCCTCGATGACGCGATCCGGAAATTCATCCCGGAGTTTTCGGGCGACGGTCGTGAGCGAATCACGATGCGGCAAGCGCTCACCCACGTCTCGGGATTGCCGGATCAATTGCCTCAGAACGCCAAGCTGCGCGCGCGACATGCGCCGCTGTCCGAGTTTGTCGCGGGCGCGATTCGCACGCCGTTGCTGTTTGCTCCGGGGAAACTCTACAGCTATTCGAGTATGGCGATTTTGCTGGCCAGTGAGGTGGCGCAACGAATCAGTGGGACTTCCTTTCCGGCGTTGGTTGACGAGACGGTTTACCGGCCATTGGGCATGAAACATTCCGCGATGGGGCAGGGGCGGTTCAAGCTGGAATCGCTGATGGACTGCCAGGTGGAACGGGCGGCTCCGGAATCGGGCTCTGGCGATCCAACGACGAAGACCTGGGACTGGAACAGTCCTTACTGGCGAAAGCTCGGCGTTCCGTGGGGCGGCGCGCATGGCTCGGCCCCGGACGTGGCCCGCTTCCTGGGCGGGTTCCTCCATCCCGCCGGCAAGGCGCTCAAGCCAGAAACGGTGCGATTGATGATCGCCAATCACAACACCCCCGGCCTTCGTCGGCGCGGATTGGGCTTCGATCTCGGCGTGCGCGCCAGCGCCGCCGGCCGGGGCGAAAAGAACTTCGGCCACACGGGTTCGACCGGGACGCTGTGCTGGGCTGATCCAGCGTCGGACACGATCTGTGTCGTTCTGACGACCTTGCCCGCGCGGGCGGTGAGCCCGCACCCCCGCGATCTGGCGTCGGATCGGGTTGCGGAAGCTGTCGGTTGATTCGAACAGTTCGATATCATTTGCATGACCGCGAGCGGATTGTGCGCGACCGACGGGGTTCGGCGGGCTGGAAAAGCCATCCACCTTCTGGCGAAGGCAGCTACACCGAGCCGCAGCGTGGACGCACGGCTTCAAGGAGTAGCCGCGCTCGCCAGAGCGTGGGAGGGCCACCGAAGTCCAGAGGTGCTTCAGTCTGCCATTGTCAGAGCGAATACTTCCGCGTTATCCAGGTGAAGGCGGAGCATGTATTTGCCGGCCGGGAGGCGCTCGAGCGTTCGCTCTTTCCAGGCGATCTGATGGCGAAGTGAGTTTTCCGAAATAGAGATGGCGTCCAGCTTGCTGAATCCGCGCATCCGGTAACCGTCTTCGTTCAGAATTTCCACGCGGATCGAGCCTTTGCTGGCGTCGGCGTTCAGGATGAGGCGCTTCACGCCCGCCAGGCTGCGAGGCTTCAGGGTGATCTGACCGATATTCTTCAACGGACGTTTGAGCGTGGACTGCGCGCTGATGGCCATCGGTCGAATGCCGATGAAACGATCCGTCCGGATGCTCGCGAAGCCGACGCCACTCTGTTGACTGGGATCGGTCAGTCGCGCGCCGCCGCCAATGGCTCCGCTATTGTAGCCGCCGTAGTAGAAACGAATCTCTTCTTCAAGATGGATCGGCGTGGAGCAGGTAAAAATGCCGCCATTCGAGAACGCCTGTTCGCGATTGACGATGAAGGGTTGTTCGCGAAAGGGCCGCTCCCAACGAAGACCGTCTCGGCTGGTCATGAGTTCGATGTGCATGGCGTCGGCTTTGGCGCCGATGGCTTCGCCGCGCGCGCTGAGAATCTGATTTAGGCAAAAATAGACTCCCTTGTGGAAGAACACCGGCGAGGTGTGAAATTCAGTGTTGGGAGGATCGAACTCGTCGGGGCCGCTGACGAGTTGGGGTTTCGACCAAGTCAGGAAGTCTTTGCTCTCGACGCGAGCCATGGCGTGCTTCCAGGCGAGGCCGCCGGCCGGTCCCTGAATCCAGCGCTTGCCATAAGCGACATACAGATTCGAATTCGGGTCCCGGAAAACATCAACGGCGTCCGACATGGAAAGCGGAATGGCCCAGGTTTTCCGCAGGAAGTTTTTCGCTTTGTCCCACCGTTCCGTGGCGGGATGCTCATCGCTGAAGAGCGGTTGCAATCCTCGACCTCCATAGGCGGTGCGATTCAGTGGATTTTTTGGCGACTTGGTCCAGCGGATGCCGTCGGGTGAGAACGCCGCGTGAAAGCCTGGCCACTCCGTGCCGTCGGGTTCTTTTGAGAAATCCGTGTAGAGCATCTTGTAGCGTCGCGTGAGATCGGTCTCGCGAGGGTCGAATAGCACGGAGCAGCCGTATCGGTCGCCGTAGCCGCCGTCGCCGAGGAGGACAATGTTCGTGTCGTCGATCTTGCCATTCCACGGTTTGCGATTCGTGTTGAAATCGTGAAGGCCGAGCGTGGGTTTGGTGAAGCTGAGTCCGTCGTCCGACTCGGCGTAGGCGACGACGCACTTGTGCGATTTACGGGCGTCGCGACCACCGCCGTAGGCCTGATACCACAGTTGGTATTTGCCGGTCTTTGCGACCCGATGAATGCTTGTCCAACCGATGGCCATTTCCCATGCCTTGTCCTCACGGATGACAGGATTGGATGGGTTGAGTGTCGCTGGGTGGAGTCGCCGCTCCGTGCCGGAGCGGTAGAGGATCTCATGATCGTCGACGAAGAGAATGTGCCGGGCGCCTGTTTCGGCGGCGAAGCAATGACTCGTCGCGGCGATGAACAGTGAGGCGGTCAATGGGACGAGGCGGGAACACATGTCGCGGATTTTCGGGGGATCGGGGGCGATTGTCAATTCCTCCACCCGATTGCCGCGCATGGGCTGAAACGCACGCTTGATCTGCGGCGCAACTTTGCCACACTGAACACCTATGAAATCGACTGACTCCACTTCCCGCCGCTCTTTTCTAAAGTCTTCCGTGACCGCCGCCGCATTGATTGGAGCGCCGGCGTTTGTGCGGGCGCGGAACTTGAATTCGAAATTGCAATTTGCTGGAATAGGCGCGGACGGCAAGGGCTTCTCGGACATTCTCGAGATAACGAGCCACAAGCAGCTTCATAGCGTGGCGTTTGCCGATGTCGATCTGTCCCGAACGGCAAAGGTCCAAAAGAAGTATCCGGATGCGGCGATCTTTCAGGATTACCGTCAGATGCTGGACAAGCTCGGCGACAAGGTTGACGCCGTGACGGTTTCCACACCGGACCATACCCATGCGTTTATCAGTCTCGACGCCATGCGCCGCGGGAAGCACGTCTATTGTCAAAAGCCACTGACGCGGACCGTCTGGGAAGCGCGGCAGATGCGGCTTCAGGCGAAGAAGTCAGGTGTGATCACACGCATGGGCAATCAGATCCACTCGCACACCGCCTATCGCACGGCGGTGAAGTTCATTCAGGCCGGGGGCATCGGCAAAGTGGAGGAAGTCCATTCCTATGTCGGAACTACCGGTCATGGACGTAGCTTTCTGCTGAATCCTCCGAAAGTGAACGCGCCCAAGCCGGACGGTCTGGACTGGGATCTTTGGATCGGCCCGGCGCCGATGCGTCCGTATGGCGGCAATCGGGTTTACCATCCTTTCACCTGGCGTGACTGGCAGGACTTTGGCTCTGGCGCCATCGGCGATTTTGGCTGTCATTTGCTCGATCCCGTCTACACGGCGTTGAAGATCACCGGCGATCCGATCAGCGTGAAATCCGAGCACACTGGCATGAACGACGAAGTTTGGCCCGCACAGGAAACGTTGAGCTATGAAATTCCCGGCACGGAGTATACCGCCGGCAAGACGCTTCCAATAACTTGGTATGACGGAGGTCGACGACCGGCTGCCAAGATCGCGGGGCTGGCGAAGGGGCAGGAGATGCCTCGTGGTGGATCGATCTTCGTTGGCGAGGGCGGCAACCTGATACTGCCGCATGTGGGCATGCCGTTTGTCAACGATCCCAAAGTCGAGATTCCACCAGTGGAGGGAAAGAATCATTATCACGGCTGGGTTGATGGGTGTCTGTCCGGCAAACAGCCGAGCGACGGTTTCGAATATGGCGGCCATCTCACCGAAGCCGTTCAACTCGGCAATGTCGCCGCGTTCTTCCCGAAGGAGAAGCTGACGTTCGATGGCAAGAAACTGAAGGTCACAAACAAGCCGGAAGCCAACAAACATCTGACTCGATTGTATCGCCGTGAGTTCTTGATCAAGCCCGTATGAGGGTGTGGCGATAGCCGTTGCCTGAACGGTGAATCGCCTGGGTGTGATTTTTTAATGGTGGCCTGAGCCGTGAATTGAATCCTCAGGCGACGTTGGAGGAGCTTAAGATCGACAGGAGACTGATCGGCGCAGTGATGACGATCGCGGCGGCTGAACGTCGAGGTCGTCGTTTCGAAACGTGTCGTGCGCCTCTTCGCCAGGCCGAAGGCAGGCAAGATGCCTGCGCTATGTGCGGGCGCAAAAGATTTCAATTGAACCATTCCCGTTCGGACGACAAATGGAGTTGCCGGCGGAAAACGACATGCGCCCGGCCGTGAGTCGGATCACCTTCATCGGTTGCATTCGCGGGGTGGATTAATAAGACTTCGCCCAACGAATCATGAGTGACGCCGCTTTAACTCCATTTCTTCCCGAAGACTACAACGAGGATATCGATTTCACCGACTGTAGAAGCGTCGGGCCATTTCGCGATCTTCGCTTTGAGGTTTGCACATTCACTCGCTGTCATTTTGAGCGGGCGCGTTTTGAAAACGTTTCCTTTATCGACTGCCGCTGGGTCGACTCGGAACTTTCGATGGCGGAACTCACTCAGACAGCCTTTAACGGCGTTATTTTCGAGCGATGCCGATTGAGAGGAATCGATTGGACGAGGATCAACGCCGGCCTGCTTTCAATGGAGTTTCATGAGTGCGTCCTCGACTTCGGCAACTTTGAGGGGCTGAAGTTGAAGAAGACGCCCTTTCTCAAATGTTCCATCGAGGAGGCGACCTTCGATGGAGCCGATTTGAGAGAGGTCGTGTTCTCGGGCTCGAAGTTGACTCGCGCGACGTTTGCGCGCAGTGATTTGCGAAAGGCGGATTTTCGCGACACGGAGGACTTGGCGTTGAAGCTCGCGGAATGCAGATGCGATGGCCTCAAGCTTCGATTGTCGGATGCCAGGGGGACGTTGCAGGCTCACGGAATCAAGGTGAGCGCGTGACGAATTGAGAATTGGGGGGGGCGCGCGTTGTCGTATCCGGCGGATAAATCGGCCGCTGGCTCGAAGGAAATTTCAACTCCGCAGGTCAAATTTGATGTAAGGCCTGCCGGCTCCGAGGACCTGAAACGGCGCGCCGAGTTCCGTCGACCACATTTTTGCGACTTCCAGTTCGTTTTCGCGATGGGCGTCGTCCAGAAGGATCACACAATCAGTGGCAAAGCGTTGGCGCATGACCGGAACCAAACCAAATCTTCCGCCTCTTGTGCGCCCGGGCGGGCCGTCGCAGATGACAAGGGAGAACGCCTTGGGCAATGAGCGTGGGGGGATGGCGTACCATTGGAATGCGCCGTAGTCCTTGAGCTCCGCCAGGAAGATACGCACGGCGCTCAAGTTGTATTCCTTTGCTCCGGTGCGCGCTCTCGCGGCCCACTCGGGATCGTTCTCGAGTGTGTAGAGGCGCTGGCCGCGCTGCCCGGCGATCGCGCTGATCAGGAGGGTGGTCAGGCCGGAGCCGCACTCAAGAATGGGACCTTGCACGCGCAGCGTCTGGTCGATGCAGGCCGCCAGGTAGTCGTCGAGAGCGGACCAGTTTTCGTTTCCCCAACCCTCGATTAGATCCCGGATGATCGAATTGCCGGGCCGCGCGCATGCAGACGGATTCTTGAGGAATCGCTTCATTGCCCGCTGGAAAAGGGCGGAGCGATCCGGATTTGCCTTTGTGGCGTGATTGATATTGTCCGGCTTCAATTGGGATCAATGATTGATGATGAATTCCTTCGTATTCAAGAGCGCCCACAGCAGTTCTTGAACGCCCTCAAGAGGGTCCTGGAATGTCTCAATGTCGCTTTGTGCCTGGGTGATCTCCTCATCGCTTGGAAATCGACTCAAGGTTCGGAGGAAGGCCCGCTCGATGAGCAGCGGGACCTTCTGTTCGGCAGCGGGTCCGGGGGAGTTTTGTAGCGCCTTAAGCTCGCCGAGCCAGCTGATCTTGCTGGGGGCGATCAGCTTCATGAGACTGGGATCGTTTCTCACGAAAATCATTTGCTTCAGTGTGATCTCCGGGCTGCGGTCGCAGTCGCAATTGCTGATCCGGGTGGAGCGGCCGAAGACATCCATGGCGTGCATGAGGTCTCGGGTTGTGCCGTTGTAGCCGCGGTCCCTGCCATATCCTGGAATGCCGATGGCGCGACCTTTGGGGCGGTCGCGACTGATGAGTATCTGCGTATCGGAGGCTGCGGCCTGCGCGAGCGCGTCGTAAGCCACCTCGGCGGGTAGCCGCCGAGGGACGGCCCGACTGAAGTTTCGCTGGTCGTCGCGATTGGATTCATTGGGTCGCCAACTGGTCTGATACGTGCGGCTGTTGGCGATGGCGCGATGCAGCCATTTCATGTCGTAGCCGCTCTCGATGAAACCGCGCGTCAGGTAGTCGAGGAGAGGCTTGTTGGAGGGAGGATTGGCGAGGCTGAGGTTGTCGGGAGGCTCGACGATGCCCACGTTGAAATAGGTCGCCCAGACTCGATTGACGAAGGCGGTCGCGAAGAAGCGGTTGTCGGGCTGGCGGAGCCAATCCATCACGATACGGCGCGGGTCCTGGACTTTGGCGATATCCATTGAATCGCCGCCGAGCAGTCGCGCCGATTCATGCGGTCGGTCGGGATAGTCGGCGCTGGGGCGGGGCGGGGCGATTGAGATGTCCCGCATGGGCGCGACTTTGCCTGCCTTGACCAGTTTGGTGAACTCGCGACGCAGACGTCCTCCCGTTGTTTTCTCAAGGCCGTATTCCTTAATCATTTCCTTGTAGTCCGCCTGGGAGTCGGCGTCTCCCTGTCCATAGGAAAAGGTCACGCCGGAAAAGAAGTTCTTAAAGAGATGGAAATCGTCTTGGCTCCATTGGTCGAAGGGATCCTTGTGACACTGAGCGCACTGAACGCGCGCGCCGAGGAAGGCGTGGGCGAACCCGATGGTTCGCGCCTCAGGCGTCTGGAAGTCCCGTCGGGCCCAGTAAAGGGGCATGGTTTCGTTTTGCGGATGGGCGACGCCCGACTTTTGATAAACCTTTCCAAGGCGCTGGCAGTAGTCGCGGTAGGATTCTCCGGGCCGCCTGCTGGTTGAAACCAAGATGCCTTCCACGATCTTGTCGTAGGGCAGGTTCTGCTCCACACGTTCGCGAATCCAGCCATACCAATCGTCGCTGCCGGTCTTGGCGCCGACGAGGAGCGCGTTGCGGAGTTGATCGTCGTTGTTTCCGGTGAAGTCGCAGAGCTTGGTCGTCCACCATGTCGCGTAGCGGGGTGTCGCGAGGAGTTCGTCGATCTTGCGGCGTCGCTTGTCCGCGCGCTCGTCCTTTAGAAAGCGACGAATCTCATTTTCGGTTGGCAGCGTGCCGGCAAGGTCGAGGCTGACGCGTCTGAGGAATTCCTCGTCGCGGCAAAGCTCGGAGCGCGTCAAACCGAGTTTGCGCAGCTTGTCGACGACCAGTTCGTCCAAGCGGCTGAAGGATTCCTGCTGCGGATGGCGGTCGCTGAATAGATCCGAAACGGGGAGGAGGACGGGGATGGGGACGACCGCCTTGTCGTAGGAAACAATCACGTGAGTGTCGCCCTTGCCGCGGCTGCTCACCACACCCGATTCGTTGACAACGGCAACCTGGTCGTTGTTGGAGCTGAAACTGCAAAGCGGCGTTACGTCTTCGCGAATTCCATTCTCCCAAACAGCCACGACGCGCAACTCCGAGGAATCCTCCGAAGATCTGAACAGGATTTCTTTGGGCGTGATCTCCAGTGTGGTCAGTTTCGCCGGTTCGTCTGAGGAAGGCAGCGCGCCGTTTTCGATCCATCGTCGAAGGACATGATGCTGCCACGAACCCAGCTTGTATCGTTCGCCGCCCTCGTGGCGATCCGCGTCGGTTGGCTTGAGCAGGATCAGACTTTTCGCGGGCTTCGCCACAATCACCCGGCGGGAATTCGGCTCCAGCAGAGCTTTGTGATCGGCGTCGAAATCGTAGCCAAAGAGCGAAAGACGAAATCCGCCCTGGCCCTGGAAGGAGCCATGGCAGCTGCGCCCACTGCAACCCAGACGGCGAAGCAGGGGGACGACGTGACGTTGGAAGTCGGGCGTTTCCGTGACCTGCGGGTTGGCGAAGCGCGTATCGATGGAAGACAGGACGGGAGGGAATAGCGCCGACGCGGCATGGACGGACGCTGACTGGAGAGACAAAACGGCCAGCATCATTGCGAACACGAATGAAAATAAACCGCGAGGCATAGTCGGGGCTGACGACTTCCGTCCAACTCTGGCGGGAGGAGATTTTACCGATCGATCATTCACGTCAGTCTCCCGAATATTCGTTCG
>JBLHKZ010000216.1:0-9830 GCA_047618185.1 Limisphaerales bacterium | reverse complement strand
TGAACTGCGCCGGACACCGCCATGCCCAACGCCCCCTTCCAAAACTGGACCTTCCTTCACGTCAACGACAGCCACATGGGCACAGCGCGTTCCTATCGCTTTCGTCCCGCCGTCAACCAACGCTGGGCCGCAATCAAACGCCAGATGTCGTCAATCGACGCCGACCTGCTCCTGCACGGCGGCGATTTGACGCGCGACGGCGACACCCATGAGTTCGAATTTCGTCAGGCGGCTGAGGATCTGGAGACGCTCCCCTTCCCCGCCTTCATCATTCCGGGAAACATGGACGTCGGAAACAAGCACACCTTTGAGAACGGCGAAAAACTGAGATGGAAGGGGCTGGAATGGAACGATCCCGATTGGAATATGACGGAGCGCCGGCTGGATCTGTTTTCCTCCTACTTCGGTCCCATCAACTGGACCTTCATGCACCGCGACGTCCGTTTCACTGGATTCTACGCGGCCGTCGCCGGCACGGGATTTCCCCATGAGGAGCGGATGTGGAGCATGTTGGAGCGACTGCCCGACCTGCCTCGCGCAGAGCGCCATGTCGCGGTGATGCACTACTGGCCGTTCATGGAGACTCTGGACGAACCCGCCTGGGATCTGACCAAGGGAGAGGAATACGACAACTGGTATTTCTCGATCGACCCGCCCCATCGACAACGACTCTGGGACGCGCTGAAAGCAGCCAACGTGGAGATACTCTTCTGCGGCCACGTTCACACGGGACGTCCGGTTCAAGTCGTGGACGGCATCCGAATCTACCGCACTCAGCCCGCCGGCAACACAGCCCAACTCTCCGAGCGGTGGCCCGAGGCCGACACGCGTTTCGGCTTTCAACGCTGCGATGTCACCGAAGCCGGCATCGAGGTGACCTTCATTCCCGGCGACGACCAATGCGAAGAGTTCGGCACGTTTGGCCCGCTGGGTCATCCGACCGTCGACCAACGCGACTACTCCGCAGCCCAGGAACAACCGCCGCTTGAACCGAACGCGCTTGGCTAATCGCCGCCGAATCCCCAAATGCACAACCTCGCCCCCATCGACTGGATTATCTGCGGCGGCTACCTGTCGCTGATCGTCGGACTCGGCTTCTATTTCTCGAACAAGCAGTCGAACAACGACGAGTATTTCTTCGGCGGCCGCAAGATGCATTGGCTGCCAGTGGGACTGTCACTATTCGCCGCGACAGTCAGCTCCAATTCTTTTGTCGGACTTCCGGCCGAGGGCGCCTTTGGAAATTACCATCAACTGTTGGCAATTTCGCTCATTCCGTTTGTCGTGATTCCCATCACCTGCATCTGGTTTATCCCCTTCTACAAGCGCATGGGGTTCTTGAGTATTTACGAATATCTCGAAAGGAGATTCGCGCGTCCGGTGAGACTGTTCGCCAGCATTGTGTTCATGGGCTACATGGCGGGATGGATGGGAACCATGCTCGTGGCGGTCGCGCGAATCCTGAACGTCGTGCTCGAAACTCAGGCGCCCAGTCATACGATCACCATCATCGTGGTCGTGGGGACGCTGGCGACGCTTTACACGGCGATGGGCGGCGTCAAGGCCGTGATCTGGACGGACACCATACAGGGGTTCGCGCTATTCGGCGGGATGATATTCCTGTTGTTCCTCCTCATCGGACGCATCGACGGCGGCCTGGCAACCTTCTTTGAGATGGGCTCCAGCTCCGGCAAGTTTGAAGCGTTTCGCACTGACGGCGGATTGGCGGAAAGGAACGTGTTCTCCGCCTGCGCCTACGGATTCTTCGTCTACATAGGCGGGCAGCTTGCGAACTACGCGTCCTATCAGCGATACGTGGCCGTGGATTCCGTCCGGGACGTTCGCCGCTCGCTCATCGTCAAGGGCGCGTTTACGTTCTTCTCCTGTGGCCTGTTCTTCCTCGTGGGCACTGCGCTCTTTGTATTCTACCAGCAAACCGACCCGGAAACCTTCACTGCCCTTTCGAGCGGCAAAGCCAAAGACCAATTGCTCCCGCACTTTGTCATCCATCACGCGGGTGGATACGGGATGACAGGGATGATTCTCGCGGGTTTATTCGCCGCCGCAATGAGCAGCCTGGACACCGGCATCAACAGCATGACCGCGACCGTCGTGCAAGATTGGAAGAATGGACGCGAAGTGGGAATCCGAACCAATCGCCTCCTGACTCTCGCGTTCGGCGTCGCGGTGACCGCGATGGCCTGCGTGCTGTCGCAAATCAAGTTGCCCGTTTTCGACATCCTGATTTCCATCTCCGGAGCAACCCTTGGCCTTCTGTTTGCGATCCTGATGTTGGGCATGCTGGTCCCGAGAAGCACGACTGCCGGAGCCATCAGCGGGCTTGTCGCCGGGCTCGTCGTTTTTGTTGTCATCCGCCGTTGGATACCAAGTCTCGAGGGCGAGGCCCTGGAGAAACTGGGGACCTTCGCGGGCCTCAAGAGCAACACCTGGTGGGATGGCATGCTGTGCTCGCTAACCGGCTTCGGCGTGGGAACGCTGGTCAGTTGCTTCACCCCGCGCCCCGGCAATGAACAGTTGCGAGGCTTGTTGCTGTTCCCCAAAGAAGAATACAAATCCTGACCTGCCTTCAGGCCCGACAATGACATGATCAATCGAAGAACATTCCTGGCAACGGTCGGCGCCGGCCTTGCCGCCAGCGCCCTCGGCGCGACCTCAAATAGTTCGGCTCCAAAACGATTGGCCGTGGTGACCAATATCTGGAACTACCGCACTCACGCCTGGCACATGGCGGAGCGATTCCTGCACGGTTATCCGATCAACGGCCGCTGGCATCGCCCCAACCTCAAAGTCGTTTCCGCCTACGTCGACCAACAACCCGACAACGACCTCAGCCGCGGCCGCGCGAAAGAGTTCGGCTTCAAGATCTATCCCAGCATAGCCAAGGCGCTCCGTTGCGGCGGAGACAAGCTGGCGGTGGACGCGGTATTGCTCATTGGTGAGCACGGCGACTACCCCACCAACGAGCTCGGACAAAAACTTTATCCGCGTTACGAGTTCTTCAAAGAGATCGTCAAGGTCTACCGCCAGGACGGCCGAACCGCGCCCGTGTTCAACGACAAACACCTCTCATGGAAATGGTCCTGGGCGAAGGAGATGGTCGACGACTCTCGGAAATTAAATTTCGCCCTGGCCGCCGGCTCTTCGCTGCCCGTGACCTGGAGAATGCCGGCCATTGACCTGCCGCACGGAGCTCAGACCGAGGAGGTCATGTGCGTCGCCATGGGCGGCAAGGAAAGCTACGCCTTCCACGCATTGGAGACGATGCAGTGCATGGCCGAGCGCCGGAAAGGCGGCGAAACCGGGATCGCCTGGGTCGAAGCCCTGGCAGGCGACGAGGTTTGGAAGGCGATGAACCGCGGCGACTGGTCGCGAGAAGGCTGGGATCCCGGCTTGTTCAAGGCTTGCCTCACACGCACGCAAACTCTCCGACAGCCCGAATCGTTCAGCCATCGATACCCGACGCCCGAACAAATGAGCCAATGGGTCGCCGATCCCGTCGCCTACCGCGTTCAATATCGTGACGGCTTGAAGGGAACCATGCTTTTGATGAACGGACTGGTCGGCGACTTCACCTTCGCCGCGCGTATTGCCAATCGGCCCGATCCGCTGTCGACGCTCTTCTATTTGCCGCCCACGCCCAACGTCACTTATTCCGCGTCGCTGATGTCGAAGGCGGAAGAAACGTTTCTCACCGGCAAAGCGCCCTGCCCGATCGAGCGCACCTTGCTCACCAGCGGCGCCCTGGAGGCCTGCCTCAAATCCCTGGCCAGCGGCAAGCGATTCGAAACGCCCCACCTGAACGTGCGCTACCAGGCCCCGGTCGAATCGAATTTCGCCCGAGATTGAATCGCATTGATCTCAGCCCGGGACCCGATAGAACAGGGAGATGAACCATCCAGCTGTTTCCTATCTCGACACCGAAAACGTCCCCACTTCCCATCTGCCGTTCAGTCCCGCCATTACGGTCGGCGACTTGATCTTCGTTTCCGGACAGGCTTCCGTCGATGAAGGCGGGCAAATCGTGGGCGACACTTTCGAGGGCGAATTTCGTCGATCGGTCGAGAATCTCCGAAAGATCCTGGAAGCCGCCGGCAGCGATCTGGCCCATGTCGTGCAGATGCGCAACTACGTGCGCGACCCCGTCGACCTCGCGGAATTCAATCGCCTCTATAGCGAGTATTTCGAAGCGCCCTACCCCGTCCGCACGACCATCACAAACTGCCTGCCGGAATCGTTGAAGTTCGAAGTCGAGTGCGTGGCCGTGAAAGCGAATCAGGAGCGGATAGGGTCGAGGTGACGGGAGTTACCCGTCACCCCTCCCACACCACCGGCCGTGCGGTTTTCTCGCATCCGGCGGTTGAAACATGGAGGGTCTTCGCCCTCAGTTGAATTCGCTGTCTTTGGGGAGTGCGTCCTGCCCTGCAATTCTCATTTTAAGGAGAGGGCTTGCTCATGGCTGCGCAGAACCGGCGCGGCCTCGGATTGAAAGCCGAGGGTGGGCGGCCTGTTTGGCGGCGGGCGCATCGGGGGCCGGCGGCCCGGGCCGCACGTGACCGACGTTGCGGGCCTCAAACGATCCGTTTCGGCCGCTTGTCGATCTCCGCACACACTTCACCCGTCGGTCTCGCAGGGGCCTATTTCGAGTCCGCGCATCATGAAGTCCATCATGCCGCCCCACGAGTCGAAACAGTGGTAGCGGGTCAGCCGATACCCCTCGTCACAGAGTTCGAGCAGTCCGTGCAGTTGGAAGCCGTAAAGCAGCGCCTGCCGGCAGCAGGGCTTTGGGTGAAGAAAATCACGAAGGCGCTCAGGGCGATGTCGGCCATGCTGTAGCGAATGTTCTTGCCGGTGCGACGATCGAGCAAGTCGGCGGCGCAGTCGCGCAGTCGCTTGATCAGATTGTCGAAACCGGCGATCTTCATGAGTCGGGTCGAAGGTCCTCGAACGCGTCACCGAAAACCATCGACCCGTTGCCTTAACAAAACTGGCGAACGTTAGCGCCAAAAATGTTCACCTATTTTTCCATAATGAAAATTACCGCCACCACCGGCTAGCCTCTTGACAAGCCTCCGGTTCTGAAAGGCGAGACGCGTTGCGATTTTGTGGGTAATGCACAACTCCCGGGAGGGGCCAGGGGTGGGTTCGTCCGAACTAGCCAGTCTTCCCCACGCCCCACTCCGCATTCCCCCGAATCCGATTGTCCCCCCGCGCGCTCTCCCCTAGGTTCGCGCCCGACACATTATGGGTGAAAAAATGCAGCAACTGGTCCTGACCAAAATCGTCGCCACGCTCGGCCCCGCCTCGGCCGATGTGGGGACCATGATGGCCATGATCGAGGAGGGCGTGCGCGTCTTTCGCATTAATTTTTCGCACGGCAAACTCGAAGATTTCGGCGTCCTCATCAAAAACGTTCGTGAAGCCTCCAAACGCAGCGGCCGTTATGTCGGCGCCCTCGGCGACCTTTCCGGCCCCAAACTCCGCGTCGGCCAGGTCATCGACGGCGGCATCACGCTCAAGGCCGGTGAATCGATCCGGCTCACCTCCGAGACCGTCATTGCTGGCGAAAGCGATGGCGAGCCCACTTTCTCGGTCAACAATCCCGGCCTCATCGACGAGGTGCGCCCCAACGAACGCGTGCTCATCGATGACGGCGCGGTGGCGCTAAAATGCACCGCGGCCGCGGCCGACAACAACGGCCTGCTCAAATGTGAAGTTCTCCATGGCGGCCTCGTCACCTCCGCCAAAGGAGTCAACCTGCCGGACACCGCCCTTTCGCTGCCGTCCCTCACTGAGTGGGACCATCGCTGCATCGACTACGCCGTCGAAATGGGTTTCGATTTTCTGGCGCTCAGCTTCGTGCGCAGCGCCGCCGATGTCGTGCAGCTCAAAGAGCGACTCCGGGAGCTCGGAGCCCGCCCCCAGCCCAAGTCCGCGCAGGACTCCCGCACAGGACAGCAGATCGCCTCCTACGGTCGAGGCTCCGAATCCTTCATCCCCATCGTCGCCAAGATCGAGAAACCCCAGGCGCTCGATGACCTGGAAGCGATCGTGGACGAGACCGACGTGATCATGGTGGCGCGCGGCGATCTCGGCGTGGAGATGGAGCCGGAGGAAGTTCCCATTTGTCAGAAGAAAATCATCCGTTCCTGCCACCATCACGGCAAGCCGGTCATCGTCGCCACTCAAATGCTGCAAAGTATGATTAAGGCGCCGATTCCAACCCGCGCCGAAACCAGCGATGTCGCCAACGCTATTTTCGACGGAGCCGACGCAGTCATGCTCTCGGGCGAGACCGCCGTCGGCTCCTACCCCGTCGAATCCGTGCGCATGATGCGGCGCATCGCCCGCCGAACGAACGAATTCCGCAAGACCGAAGGCTTGAATTTCGATTCGCCGAGTTCGCCCCGCCAGTCGCGCTATCGCCCCGCCGCCCTCGCGCGCGGCGTCAAGGCAATCGCGCAGGATCTGGACGCGCGTTTGATCGTGATGTGGTCCCAGACCGGCGGCGGCGCCAGCTACCTTTCGCAAAACAAGCTGGCCGTCCCCATCGTCGCCTACAGCTCCAGCTCCGAGGCCCTGCGCCGACTGTCCGTGCTCTACGGCGTCGCCCCCAGATTCATGGACAAGCCCGCCTCCACCGCCGAGTTCATCAAGGCAGTGGACGCCATGCTGATCGAGAATCAGTGGGCAGCCGAGGGCGACGCCATCGTCATCGTCCTGGGCGAACCCATCGGCCAGTCCGGCCTGACCAACAAGATCCGCGTGCACTACGTTGGAGACATTTAAAAAGTTCAAAGTTCCAATTAGCCTTGAGCAACGGCATCGAAACTGATTCCCTCCCGCGCTGAGACAGCCAGTTCTTCATGACGCTCAAACAAGCCATCGACAAAATCGAATGCCGTCTGGATGAGGCGGACACGGCCTACGGTTCGGTCGTCTTCGATGAATGGATCATTGCCTGGCTGGTGGGTGAACAACGGGAGATTCGCCACTATTTCGGCCCACGAACGATTCCCACGGACAAGGAATTGCGCGCCGATCTCGGCCCTCTCCGCGGGGAGATCCTCAGCGGCGACTACCACACCGGCGATCTGGAGTTCGTGCGCAACGCGGAAGGAAAAGCCTTCGACGCCTTCATCATGGCGGGCATGGGCATCTACGTAATCCTCAACAACGTGAGAAAAACCATCCAGGAAATCACGGCCAATCCCAAATGGCATGGCGCGCAAGTCCCGCTGGTCCAACTCAGCGAGGCGTTTCGAGCGGATCCCCTCTCCGACCGGGGATTCATCAGCGGCAGCGATCCCAATAATTCGTAGCAGCGCCTTCCTTCGGACGACCAGGCCGCTCCCGTTCACTGGATCAATCCGATGTAGAGGAAAACCAGGTAGGCCGCCACCAACACGCCTCCCATCGGCTTCGTCAATCGCCCCGTCAAACTGACGCAGGCCAGGTGGATCACCGCAGCGACCAGCACGACCGCGATGCCGCTCGAAAACGACTCAGGAATGGTCATATCTTCAAACACGGCAAACACCCCCAGGCAGAGCGGGATGCAAATGTGCCCGTCGCCAACCTGCGAGCTGTAGACGATGTCCGACTTGCGCTTCCATCCGTAATACATCGCCATCACCGCATTGGGCAGGACCAGCAGCCAACCGCTCAGCCAGCCGATATTTTCCGCTCGAATGAAACCGGTCTCGATTCCGGCCAACCACGTCACCAGCCCCTCGACGCTCACATACATCACGAATCCGCCCAGAATCAGCAGCAGAAAATCCAGCCAAAGCCGTTCCGGCAACGACTGATCCCTGATCACGTTCAGCTTCATGCCCTCAACGACCTGCATGCATTGCCAAAACAGGAACAACCCGATCAGCGCGATGCCGTCACCGCGTCCCAATTTGCCATCGAGCGACAGCGCCCAGACACACCCGGTGAAAAACACCGCCGCCGCGATTGTCAGCGACAGCGACAACCGATTGACCTGCTGTTCCTGAATCTCCTTCTTCTTCGCCTTCCCCTTCGGCAGCACGGTCATGCCCCAGAAGATTGTCGGCAGCCCGATCAGCAAGGTCAGGTTGGTCGCGTTGTTAACCAGGCAATTGACCATCACCTCGTCGCCCGTGCCAGGATGCCGAACCATCACCGCGACGAAGATCAGATTTCCGATCCCCGTGCAATACGGCATGATCAGCGTCCCCAATACCGTACCCTCCACGCCCTTGCCCGACATCGCCTCCAATCGCCACAGGATCAACGCCGACGCATCGAGAAAAAGAATCAGAAGAATCCATGGCTCCCACGCGCCCGCCCGGCCGATGAGATGAAGCAAGGGATCGATCACAAGCGTCGCTCAGGCTCAGTTTGAGGAATGTGCGGGCATGGCCGACAAGGCTAGGCGAATCCCGTCGCCGCGCAAGCCAATCGTCGGACGAGAAAAGGAGATGCCGCGAGAAAAAGCGCGAGAGGACACGCGCAGTCCATGACGCTATCGCGACTCCCTGAGCGCCGGATAACGCGATAGCGTCTTGGACTGCGGCCGTCCTCCGCCGCTTTTCCGTGAATCGGGCTCAATCTCGATGCCCGCAACAACTGAAAAAGAAAAAACCGAATGCGCGCCACCAACCAAAAGAGAACGGGATTCATCCCGTTTTCCGGCGGTCGGCGGTTTACCCGCCCCAAGGAGCGGCGACATTCCTGTCGCTGTCGGGAGCGAAGCGAATCCGTCCGACACAAAACTTGAATCCCCTTGCGGGGAATTCAGCGACAGGAATGTCGCCGCTCCTTGGGATGGCCCATACTCTCTGGATCTCATCCCTCTCCTACGCCGACACCGCCTCCAGCAGGCATTTCAGTTCCCCGTCCACGTCCTGACCGTCATCCAAAGTCTGGCCAACCTCCTTTTTCACGCATTCGCGAAAACGTTTCCGCATGCGGTGCACGGCGACTTTGACCGCACCCTCGCTCATGCCCAGCGACACCGCCGCGTCAGCCTGCGACAAGTTTCCAACATCGCCGGTCAGCCAGGGCTTCAGGGATTCAAACTGTTCGCCCTTGTCCTCGGCCTCCATCTCGCTCGCCAGTCGCTTAAGCGCGAGGTCGAGCAGCGTCATCGCCCAGTTGCGGTCAAAGCTCCGATCCGGCGCCATCGCGGCGTTGGCCGCCGGTTGAATTCCTGGGGAAGTGTCAGTGCCGCCGTCGAGCGATTCATGGGTCTTGCCTCCGCCTCGCTTGGCCGCGTCCTCCCGATCGCGCATGTCCGACAAAAAGTGCTTCACGGACCCCAGCAGGAAAGAGCGGAACTTTCCCCGCCCCTGCGCTGCATTGTCGAAGGCGCCGCCCTTCAAAACCCGCGCAAAAAACTCCTGGGTCAGATCGTCGGATTTGTCCGCGTTGCGCGTCCACACCAGAATAAATCCCCGCACCGGCGCGTAATACGTCTCGCACAATTCCGACAGAGCCATCCGCGCGTCGTCCGATTCGCCCTTGGCGCGCACCACCCGGGTCCAGCGCGTCGTGACAAAATGGGCGTCAGGCTGTGTCATGCAATCTGAGCGTCAGCGATCAGGCTTCACTGCGGCCGGCTTCGTGCCTCTTTTTCCTGAAGGGGCCGAAGGGGGGGACGTTGGCGGTCGGTTTTCCGGCGTTCGTTTCATGAAAAACGTCCAATCAGCCATATCCGGCCGCGTCAACTGAATGTGATCGCCATGACGGGTAAACGTCCCGCCGCCATCGCCATTGTATTTCAAGCGTATCGTATTCACGTCGAGGATCTCGACGCTTTCGTAAACATGCGTCAACCGACC
>JBLHKZ010000215.1:0-9874 GCA_047618185.1 Limisphaerales bacterium | reverse complement strand
CGGTCATTCGCCCTCACGATCCTGCGCGTCGTTCAAGGTGTAGCTTCCGGTGGGCAGGTCCGGCGCGTCGTCGCCGACACATTCGGGTTTTCCGTCGCGCCAAGTCACGTAGTAGTGGCCGTTGCGCCGCTTCTTTTCGAGTTCTTTGGACACGGCGGTTCGCAGTGATTCCAGAATTCGATTCGTTGCTTGCTCGAACGTTGTCATATCGGCATTCCACTAAGTCTCACAATGAGATCAAAGTAATCCTGTTGAACGATTGTACGTCGAGATCCTTGTTGATGGAACACGAGACATGGATCGTCCTCCAGATTCATGAGGCAGCGCGTCGAATCCGTTCGCGCCGCAAAAAGGTTGCGAAGATTCCGCAGGCTTCTTGGAAATCGCCGTTCCCCGTCTTTTTGGGCACATCGTGTCCGCCGTGCCTCACACGCTCCGCGACACGAAGTGTGGACATCGCTAGGCTCGGCAGCGCGAGGTAGATCAGTTCCACGTTCCAATTCAGCGAATTCAGCTGCTCGATCAAATTCAGATAGGCTCGCCCGGACAAGGTGGTCTCGAACGCAAAGTCCTCGTTGGCCGCAATGCGGGTTTCGATTTCCTTGCGAAGTAACCGTCCGGCGGAGATCAATGCGCCCGCCGGGTTGGCTGGCGAGAGGCCGGCGGCAATGAGGTCGGCGTTGATGAAGTTCTGGCAGCCGGCCACGTTCGGGAGGTATTCCAGCGCGAAGGTGGTTTTGCCCGCTCCGTTCGGTCCGGCGATGATCCAACAGGTGGGCATGGGCGAGATCTTGAAGGGCTCGATGCTTTTTAGCTTTTTACGGTCGACGGTGACGCGCGGGTTGGGCGTCGAACATGGAGCGGCGACATTCCTGTCGCCATGGCCCTTGGCCACAAGAAGCGTGGGTTGCAAATGACGCGTTGGATTGTCGCAAGGGTGGCAGCGTGCCGACGCCTGGTGCGCCTCCTTCGGAGGCAGGGCGACAGGAATGTCGCCCCTCCTTGGTCGCGGCCGTCACTTTTTAAACATCGGGTTGTCCTTGTCGCCGGCGCTGAGGATGTAGGCGACGAGGTCGAGGATCTCGTTCTTTTTCATCAGGCTGAGGAGGCCGCTGGGCATGGGCGAGATCTTGGAGGGCTCGATGCTCTTGACCATCTTGCGGTTGGTGGCGATCCGTCGACTTCCTCGCGGCGCGGAACCGCGCGTCAATCTCGAGACAGTCTTTGTCGAAGCCATGATGGTTTTCGGCGGCAGTCCACGACCGCACGAACACGAACGACGTTTTCATCCAATGTGTAAAAGATCGCGAACGGGAATCTTTTTGAAAGCGCACGGTGAAAGAGCCGGTAGGGCTTTGGATGGATTCCCGCGAAGATTTTGAGCCCTTCGATGTCGGAATACAGGCAGGTAAGAAAATAATCACCGAGCCCCTCCTCCTTGTCCTCGTAGAAATGAAATCCCTCGATCAGGTCGTCGCGCGCCTGCGGCAGGATCTGGAGCTTCATTGGGTCGCTTTTGAGATTTGCTGCTTGGCGTCCTCCCAATCGAGAAACTCCGCTTTACCCGACTCGACCAACCGTTCGCGTTCGTCAAGCAGATCCCTCTGCCATTGGGGCATTTCAAGTTCGTCCTCCCGGCGGGCGATGTCGTCCCACAGGGTCTCGATCATCTGGAGCTTGTCACGTAAGGGCAACAAACGGATTTCTTCCACGTTGATCATGTCGGAACAATACGCTTTCGGGACTATTGCGCAACAGGCTTTCGGCATGATTGACCTGCGGTGGCAAGATTGGAAGTGGGTGGCGGCGTGCCTTGTGCGGAACGCGCTTGTGTCCTACGGACCAGTCGCAGCCAATGGTGTTTGACGCGGGGCGCGAAAAGGGAGGGACAGGTTCGTCTGTAGTCTTCCACTGCGACTGGTCAGAACGACACAGGCGCGCTCCTTTTTGCGCATAGGAGCTTCGGGACGCAGTTCGCGCCACCCACTTGCAATTGCGCCCGACCAGCGGCGATCCCGCAGTCTTGAGATCATCCCTACTTGAGCGCGCGCCTACTTCTTAAACATCGGGTTGTCCTTGTCTCCCGCGCTGAGGATGTAGGCGACGAGGTCGAGGATCTCGTTCTTTTTCATCAGGCTGAGGAGGCCGCTGGGCATGGGCGAGATCTTGGAGGGCTCGATGCTCTTGACCATCTTGCGGTTGGTGGCGATCCGTCGACTTCCTCGCGGCGCGGAACCGCGCGTCAATCTCGAGACAGTCTTTGTCGAAGCCATGATGGTTTTCGGCGGCAGTCCACGACCGCACGAACACGAACGACGTTTTCATCCAATGTGTAAAAGATCGCGAACGGGAATCTTTTTGAAAGCGCACGGTGAAAGAGCCGGTAGGGCTTTGGATGGATTCCCGCGAAGATTTTGAGCCCTTCGATGTCGGAATACAGGCAGGTAAGAAAATAATCACCGAGCCCCTCCTCCTTGTCCTCGTAGAAATGAAATCCCTCGATCAGGTCGTCGCGCGCCTGCGGCAGGATCTGGAGCTTCATTGGGTCGCTTTTGAGATTTGCTGCTTGGCGTCCTCCCAATCGAGAAACTCCGCTTTACCCGACTCGACCAACCGTTCGCGTTCGTCAAGCAGATCCCTCTGCCATTGGGGCATTTCAAGTTCGTCCTCCCGGCGGGCGATGTCGTCCCACAGGGTCTCGATCATCTGGAGCTTGTCACGTAAGGGCAACAAACGGATTTCTTCCACGTTGATCATGTCGGAACAATACGCTTTCGGGACTATTGCGCAACAGGCTTTCGGCATGATTGACCTGCGGTGGCAAGATTGGAAGTGGGTGGCGGCGTGCCTTGTGCGGAACGCGCTTGTGTCCTACGGACCAGTCGCAGCCAATGGTGTTTGACGCGGGGCGCGAAAAGGGAGGGACAGGTTCGTCTGTAGTCTTCCACTGCGACTGGTCAGAACGACACAGGCGCGCTCCTTTTTGCGCATAGGAGCTTCGGGACGCAGTTCGCGCCACCCACTTGCAATTGCGCCCGACCAGCGGCGATCCCGCAGTCTTGAGATCATCCCTACTTGAGCGCGCGCCTACTTCTTAAACATCGGGTTGTCCTTGTCTCCCGCGCTGAGGATGTAGGCGACGAGGTCGAGGATCTCGTTCTTTTTCATCAGGCTGAGGAGGCCGCTGGGCATGGGCGAGATCTTGGAGGGCTCGATGCTCTTGACCTTCTTGCGGTCGACGGTGACGCGCTGATTCGGGTCGAACATGTCGGTGTTCACCGTGACGCCGTCGCCGTTGAGATTGACGACCACGCCGGTGTGGGTGACGCCGTCGGTCTGGGTGAGCACGATGGGGACGAATTGTTCGTTGATCTCCTTGCTCGGATTGACGATCTGGTCGAGCAGGTCGTGGGCGCTGTAGCGTCCGCCGGATCCGGTCAGGTCAGGGCCGGTCATGCCGCCCTGGTTGCCGAAGCGATGGCAGGCGAAGCAGCCGCCCGCCGCGAACATTTTGTGGCCGGTTTCGAAGTTGCGGTTCTTCATGCCTTTCCGGGTGGCGGCGCTGAGTTCGTCGAGCTTCCAATCCTTGACGTATTCGCGGCCGGCCATCATTTCGGACATGACTTCGAAGGGCGATTTGACGACCGGCTTGCGGGCGAGGACGTCTTTCAGCTCGGCGCGTTCGGCGTCGCTCAGGCTGGCGACTGCGTCGTTCTGAATGAACTCGATGAACTTGGCAAAGCTGGCGCCGCCGCGGTAGTTGGAGGCTTTCAGGAACCAATCAAAATAAGCGGTGCGCAGCTGCGTGTTCCAGCCGGTCTTGAGCATGCGCAGCGAGCGGGCGTATTCCATCTGCTCCTCCTGTGTGGCGGCTTGTTGGAGGAGTTTGATGCCCTTGGCAGCGACGGACGGCCCCTGGAGGAAAGCGAGCGTTTCGCAGAGGACCCAGTTGAGCTGGAAGCTTGGCGCGGGGAAATGCGGGTCGAGCTGGGCGATAATCGCTTTCACGGAATTGTCGTCCGGCGTTCCGAAGCGATTCAGGACGATCTCGTAGGCGCGAACGAGGGTGACGCGTTGTTCGTCGTTGAGCTTTTTCCAGTCGACCTGACCGAGCGATTTCAGCAGGCGGCCGCGCATGTGGAAGTCGACCTTGGGATCGTCGGCCTTGCGGTGAAAGGGATCGATGCCGGTGGCCTTGGACAAAGCGAGCAGGGCGGTGACGCGCTTGCCGTGATCGGCTTCTTTCAGGGCGCGCTCGGCCCAGAGGTCGAGGCGCTGATGCTGGATCGCGATGTAGGCGGCCCAGCGGACGAAGCGATCCGGGTGGTCAAGATGCGGCCAGGCTTTGGCGACGGCGTTGGGGTGCTTGATGACGTGGTAGCTCTCCAGATCGTGGCGCAGCTCGACGAGCGGATTGGTCACAGGATTGTGGCGCGCCGGCATGGTGGAGTCGGCCTCATTGTAGGTGACGCGATAAAGCCCGGACTGAACACGGCGGCCGCCGATGGCGAAATACATGGCGCCGTCCTTCGGGTGGATGATGGCGTCGGTGACGGGCAGCGGGCCGCCGGTGATGAAGGTTTCCTTGGTGGCCTTGTAGGTCGAGCCGTCGGGCTTCATGTGCACGGCGTAGATCTTGCCCCAGCTCCAGTCGAGGATGTAGAGGGCGCGCTGATACTTGGTCGGGAATTTCGCGCCGTAGCCGAAGGTGACGCCGGTGGGCGAGCCGGGGCCGATGTTGATCACGGGGGGGAGGTTGTCCGGATAGAATTCAGGAAACTTGCCGGTGCCGTTGCGCCAGCCATACATGGAGCCGCTGGTGACGTGGTTGACCCGGGTGGGGCGATACCAGGGGGTGTTGAAATCGTATTCCATGTCGGCGTCGTAGGTGAACAGCTCGCCGTCGCGGTTGTAGGCGCCATCGAAGATATTGCGATAGCCGGAAGAGATGATTTCCCATTCTTTGCCGTCGGGGGACATGTTGTAGATGATGCCGGCGGGGCCGAGGCGTCCGCGATTGTGGCCGCGTCCGTCGGGCATGCGGGGCAGGAGATGGTCTTCGCCCCAAGTGGTGGGGACGCGTGAGGAATTGAAGGCGGTCGTCTCGGTGTTGTTGCCGGTGATCAGGGTGATCTTTTTGCCATCCGGTGAGAGCATCAGGGCGTGGACGCCATGGTCGCCGCTGGCTTTCATCGCGCGGAGTTTTTCCACCTTATCGAGCTTGTCGTCGCCGTTGGAATCGGTGATCCGATAAACACCGCTGTCGATCTTGCGCTCGTAGTCGTTAACCGCGACATAAAGGGCGTCGAAGGCCCAGAGGATGCCATTCACCGCGCGGATGTTGGCCGGGATTTTTTCGATGTCGCCGGGGCTGAGGGTTGCGCCGGGCACGGGCGGGGTGAAGCGATAAAGCCCGCCATACTGATCGCTGGCGATGATGCGGCCCTTGTTGTCGAGGCCGAGATTGACCCAGGAGCCTTCGTTCTCGCCGGGCACGGTGTAGATCAGTTCCACCTTGAAGCCCTTGAGGGCGGAGATGCGGTCGATGGGGGTGGCCTTGTTCTCGTTGACGGCCGGGCCGACGGTCTGGGGGCGCGGCGGTCGCCTTTTCTTGGGCGCTTTTTTGTCCGCGGCGTCTACGAGCGTCGGCGTGAAGGTGATTCCAATGAGGAGCGACAGGGCGATGAGGATGACTTTCTTCATGAGTGGCGGAGATTGAACGCGATTTCGCAATTGGATGCAAACCCGACGTTGCATGTTCGAAACAAATCGGAATCGTGATTTTTGAGGGGCTTTGATCTCGTCTCAGATGAACGCCGCCGTCAATGCGCTCGCGAGCATTCAGGCGGCTCGGCAACTGGCGCGCCGTAGGGGAATTGACACGGCATGAAACTTGACGCTTCCGTAGATGGATTTTTCAAGCTGGCCTTCTCGGGCCCGGTGGTCCGGCTGGGTGTTGGGTTTCGGCGTGGTGGTCGGGGCGATCCTGATAACGATCAATCACGGGGACGCCATCCTGCGCGGCGAGGTCAATTCGACGGGGCTTTGGAAGATGGCGTTGACGGTGTGTGTGCCGTATTGCGTGTCGACAATTTCCAGCGTACAGGCGATGCGGACGTTTGCGCTGGGAGTAGAAAAATCCGGGCCGGAAGATTGAGCTTCGTTGAAGCTGGGCGAAGCGAGGTTACTTCCTCACGTTTAGGCAGACGATTTCCTTGTCGTCGCGCAGATAGAGCCGGCCATTGGCGAGGGCGGGCGCAGTGCGGGAGCCCTTGAATAACTTGGCCCTCCCGATTTCTTCGTGGCCTTTGGGCGTGGCGCGGGCGATGACGATTTCGCCGCGCATGGTGGAGATGAACAATTTTCCATCGGCCGCGATGAGGTTGCCTTTGCCGAAGCGGGCTTCCTGCCAGACGCGCTTACCGGTCGCCGCTTCGATGCAGGTCAGGTGCGTAATGGGGCCTGCGCCGCCGACGTTGTCCATGCCGTAGAGATGGCCGTTGAGGAGAATCGAGGTCTGCCACTCGTTGCGCATGACGCTGGTCGGGCCGTTCGACGCCCAGACCTCGCTCGCGGTGAAGGTGTCTCCGTCTTGAGTGAGCTTCAGGAGCGCGCTGCCGTGGTTTTCTCCGGAGGAGATGAACACGTTTCCGTCAACCGCGATGGGCGTCGCGATGTTGCAGTCGTAGGGCGTTTGATAGGGGTGACGCCAAAGAGCCTTTCCGGATCCGGGTTTGAGTCCGAGGGCCGAGCTGCCGGTGAAGACGACGATTTGAGGCGAGCCTCCAACCTTGAGAACGGCGGGCGAGGAGTAGCCGGTCTTGTCCTTGCCGGCGGTCCAGAGTGTCTTGCCGGTGGTGGCGTCGCAGGCGACGACCGCGGCTTTGGGCGCGCCGACGGTGACGATGACCTGGCCGTCAACGACAAGGGGAGAGCAGGCCATGCCGTATTCCGCGGGTCTGCCGCTGAGCTCCTGGGGGAGGTTGCGCGACCAGACGATTTTCCCGTCGGCGAGGTTCAATGCGGCAAGAATGCCCTGGCCGGTGAAGGCGAATATCTTGCCGTTCGAGATTGTTGGTGTCGCCCGCGGGCCCGCGCCCATGTTGTTGCGGTATTCTGGCGCAACGGCGGTTTGCCAGATCGATTTGCCAGTTGAAGCGTTTAACGACAGGATAAATTGTTTGCCGTCGCGCTGGATCAGAGTCGCAAGTGTTTCGCCTGATATTGCGAGGCCGGCCATGCCGCCGCCGCCTTCGACTCGCCAGATTTCCTTCGGGCCGCCTGCCGGCCATGTGTCGATCAATCCCGTCTCGGCTGAAATGCCATTGCGTTGCGGCCCCAGAAACTGCGGCCAATCGTCGGCGCGGGCTCGGTCGGTGATGGCGGAGAATCCGATCAGGAAAGCCAGGAACAGGGGGGAGCGAGGAGTTGACTCAGGCATGGACGGCAGTATTCCGACAGTCAGCGGGGCGTTCGAGACAAAACAGCCGTGGCCGACCAAAGTCTGGCTGGGCCCATTTTTGATAAAAACTCGAAACCAGAGTGGCGATCTCTGCGTTTAGAGAGAGGGCCTTCGCCAGCAGCGGACAAACTCGGACGTAAATCCCTTTCAAAAATACGCTCTATGAATTGTATTACACTCTCCCTGAATGGCTCGTTGCTTCTGGCGGCGGGGTTGATCCTTTCCACCGCGCCAGGCGCAATGGCCGACTGGGCTCGTTTTCGCGGGCCCAACGGCTCCGGCGTCGCGGCCGACTCCAAACCCGTTCCCACGACCTGGAGCGCGGATAAAAATATTGCCTGGCAGCTGGACATGCCGGGACCGGGCACCTCCGCGCCGATCATCGTGGGCGACAAGGTGTTCGTCACTTGTTGGACGGGCTATGCCGAGGACGATCAGAACGCGAGCGGCAAGCTGGAGGATCTGAAGCGAAATCTGATCTGCGTCGATCGCAAGACCGGCAAGATTCTGTGGAACAAGGCGGTGAAGGCGAAGCTTCCGGAAGATCCCTTTAGCGGCATGTTTACGAACCACGGCTATGCATCCCACACGCCCGTCTCGGACGGTGAGCGAGTCTATGCCTTCTTCGGTAAGTCCGGTGTGCACGCGTTCGACATGGCCGGCAAGAAGCTCTGGAGCAAGGACGTCGGCGATGGCCGTGATCAACGCGGCTGGGGCTCCGCCGCCAGCCCGATTCTTGCGGGTGACAAGCTGATCGTCACGGCGTCGATCGAAAGCAACGCGTTGATCGCGCTGGATAAGAACACGGGCAAAGAGATCTGGAATTCGGCGGCGGATGTGTTTTCCGGAATTTGGGGCACGCCGATCCTGGCCGGTCCGAAGGGCAAGGAAGAGATCGTGTTGGCGATCAATGGCGAGGTCTGGGGCGTCAATCCGGAGAGCGGCAAGCTGAATTGGTATGCGCAGGGATTGTCCGGACGCAACGCTACGATCAGCATGGTCGAGAGCGATGGCGTCGTCTTCGGTCTCGGCAGTCGCGGCTCGGGCTCGATGGCCATAAAGGCCGGCGGCAAGGATGACGTGGGCGAGACTCACACCGTTTGGGAGGGCAAAGATGGCCCCAATATTATTACGCCAGTTGTGCATGGCGGGCGCCTTTACTGGGCGACGGGTTCGTTGGCGTATTGCCGCGACGCGAAGACCGGTGAGGAGATTTATACCGAGCGGTTGCCGGGCGCGTCAGCGAGTTCCGGCGGGCGCAGCGGAGGGTTTGGCGGCGGGCGACCGGGCGGCGATCGCCAGCCAGGCGGTCCTGGCGGGCAACGAGCCGGCGGTCGGCCGGGCGGGGATCGTCAGCCTGGCGGTCCCGGTGGACAACGCGCCGGAGGCCCGGGTGGCCAGCGAGGTGGAGGCCCCGGCGGCGGACGCAGTGGAGGTGGAGGCGGTGGACGCTTTGGCGGCTCTGACTACGCTTCACCGATTGCCGCTGGCGGACATTTGTTTGCGCTTTTGGGCACGGGCGAGATGATCGTGGTCAAACTTGGCGACGAGTTCAAATTCGTGGGCCGCAACAAGCTCGGCGACACAGGCGAACGTTTCACCGGATCGCCGGCGGCGGATGACGGCCAGCTCTTTATCCGGTCGTCCAAACGGCTTTACTGCATCGCGGAATAAGAAGCCCTTCATTTGACCGGCAGGGATGCGCTGCTGCGCGTCCGGGCCTTGGAAACGGGACGGAACCAAGGCAATGCCGGCGTCTTGTCGCATGCTGGCGGACCCGCGGCAGCGGGCCCCTACCACGCGATTCCTGGGCAACTAAGCCTGGGCGGTTCCCGCCGCGTGGCGCAGCACGCGCTCGACCTCGTAGCAGCCAAAGAACTTTCCGCTGCGATTCTTGAAGGCGTCGGCCAATTCCTCGTAGATCTGTTTGAGGACGACGTAATCGTCGGCGAAATCGTCGGTCGTTCGCAGGAGTTTCAATCGAAGCATCGCAGTGACACAGGCGGAGTTGCAAATTGGCCAGGTGTCGCGGTCCTGACATTGCCAGAACCAAGAGAGGAAGTAGGGGATACTGGCGGGGTCCGGCGAGCCGTCTTCATTCAGTTGCGCTCCATGACGTTTTACGTGGCTGACGAAATCCTGGATCTTCACACGGGCGAGATTGTTGGACGTCGGCGCGGAAATCGCTTGGCGCAATTCCCGGTCGCGGGCCTTCACGTCCGGCGCCGCGGCGACATAGGCGTCGAAAAATCCCAGGCCCTCGACGCCCAGAAAATCCCAGAGATCCCGGCGCTGGTTGGCGCTGACGATGCGCGTCTTGAAATCGTCGAAATCGACGCTCTCGGTCAGGTAGTCCATGACCAGCGGTCGGATGGCGTCGTCGATGGCCTGTTTGCGTTGGGCGTCACGTTC